>DASYYL010000104.1:0-15451 GCA_035933915.1 Verrucomicrobiia bacterium | reverse complement strand
CGCAGGGGGGCGCGAGCTATGGGCTCGCAGCCCGCCCCCCTGCTCACTTTAGCTGGCTGCTGGACGTTCCAGAAATCACAACCACAGAAAACAAAAACCAAACAGAAAAACCATTTACACAAAATCCTTTACAAAACCCGGCGCGCCGCTCTTTTTCATTGGATTTTTGGATGAATGGATTGTAGACGCGTGGTACGCGGTGCGTGGTGCGTCCCGGCGTAGCGTAGCGAAGCCCCGTCGTCTTGGCTCCTTTCCCATTTACATACACATCGGAAAGGCGCGCTTGTTTACACCCCCGTTCCCAACCTCAAAATTCTCACAATCCCCAATAAAACCGAGCCTTTTACCATCATTTTCACGCCATTTTCTTCGCCGTTTACACGTTTACTGACATATACACAAAAAAAGTGAAACGGGCCTTCCTCACCCACCTTCGCGAGGCGACGGCGGCAGGAGTCGGCTGCCACGATATTTTTCCCTTTTTCCATTCTCCATTTTCCTTTTCAATTCTCTCATGTACACGTTACCGCTTTGCGTACGCCGCGCGACGACCGAGGATTTGGCCAATCTCAGGTTGCTCTGGTCTTCCATGCATCTACCTGCGGATGAATTGGAGAAACGTCTCACAGAATTTCAAGTGGTGGTGGACGCCAATGGTATGTTCCTGGGCGCGATTGGATTCGTGGTTTCGCAGCAGTACGCGCTATTGCACAACGAAGGCTATACGGATTTTTCCGTAGCGGACGCCGCTCGCGATTTATTTTGGCGGCGCATCCAGATTCTCGCCTCAAATCACACCGTCTTTCGGCTGTGGACGCAGGAACGTTCGCCATTCTGGAGAACTTTTGGTTTTCGGCCGCCTGATGCGGAGACGCTGGCCCGGCTGCCGGCTGAATGGCGCAATGAAATCGAAGACGCGTGGCTCACTTTTCAATTAAAGGATGAACAAGCCATCGCCGCCGCGCTCGGCACTGATCTGGCGAGCTTGATGGATGCCGAGCGGAGGCAAACGGAAACCGTTCGCGAAAGAGCGAAGACTCTGAAGACGATTGTGACCGTGATTGGCTTTGCTATCGCCGTTCTGTCCATCGGTTTTGCTTTTTATTTGCTGATTCATCGCGGGATGGGGCCCAGATAGCCGGATTGGTGGGTTATTGGATAAATGGATTTTTGGGGATGCGCGAGGCGTGATACATAATGCGTCAAGAATGTACGTACGGGCAATTCGCGGAGTAGTCAGAGCCTCCTCACGTCGGCTGCTACGCAGAAAGAGCGGCAATTACAGCGGCCACCAATGCGTTAACTCGAACTTCGAGGGGAAAGTCTGAGGGGGCTTCGACCGTGTAGCTTTGGCGGGTTTTGTGGGTGATTAAATAGAATGCTTCGGGCCAGTCAGGACGTGAGCGCGGGTCAATATTCGGGCGCAGTATACCACCTTTGGCCGGGCGGCCTTCGATGGTTTCGGAGCGGTCTATTGGACAAACTTTTTCAACGGCATCGACCATTTTCTCGGCAAAAGAAGGTTTCGCATCCGGATTTTGTTCGTACAGGTAAAAGCCATGGGATTCCCAATCCTCGTGCAGCATGATCGTTAAATCAAATTGCGGCTGCCGTTGCAGCCATGAAATGTGAGCGGTAATTTCATCGGCCACGGGGTTTAAATAACCGCGGTTGAGGTCAATGCCACTCTGATTGGCGCGGGTATTCAACGTGAAGCCGACAGGGTTGAGGCACGGACAGATCCAAAGCTCGACATTGTCCGGCCAGCGATTTTCCCGCAACAACTTGAGAGCGGCCAGCGGGCTGGCCGGCTCATCACCATGGATGCCGGCTGAAATGTAAATCCGCCTTCGATCAACCTGATTTCGGCAATCGCGATGCAACGCAAGCAGGTCGAATCCGCCAACTTTGTAAAACGTTTCCAGGTTCCATGTGTTCTGCTCCGCGGCAAGGCGAACGTCGGACAGGACCGTTTTGATGTCAATGGTGTCACCAAGATACTTTCCAAGATTTGTGCCCAACCGTTGCATTAAAAACCTTTCAAGGAATTTACCATCCTGTCAAGGTCCGTCCGAGTGTGTTCGCTGGAAATTACGAAACGGAAATAGCCGTTGGCGTCGCCGCCGGGATATTTCAAAAACGGCGGGAAAATCCCGGCAGCCAGCAAATGTTTTTTCAGCGCAAGTGATTCGTGTTCGCTCTGCGCATGGATTGGAATAATCGGTCCTGGCAATGCCGGAATTTCAAATCCGGCGTCCCGCAAGGTAGCTTTGGCATGCCGCGCATTTTCATTTAGCCGTTGACGCAGCTTGTTTCCATGAGTCTTCATTATTTTCAACGACTGCAACGTCGCGTTTGCCAGCGGCAATGGCAACGGCGTGCTCCCAACAAATGCGCGGCTATAGTCAAATATTCTTTCGCGCAAACCCGCCGCTCCTAAAATCGCTCCCCCATATACGCCAAACGCCTTGCTCAATGTAATGCATTGGATGATTTGTCGGCGGCTGATGCCTTCGTGCTCGGGCGTTCCGCGTCCGTTTTTCCCAAGAACGCCGGCGCCATGGGCGTCATCCACCAAAATCATTCCATCCCGTGGAAGGAACTTTAAATAGGCCTTAAGGGGAGCAACGGAACCATTATGTGAAAACATTCCGTCTGTCAGAACAATCGGACGGGCGCCCCTGCCACATCGTTTGATTGCTCCAGCAAAATCATCGGCACTGCGATGGGCGAATTTTAAAACGGGGCAATCGAGTTGCGTCGCCGCATCCAGCAGGGCTGGATGCGCCCGGGCGTCCACGAGTGCATGTGAAAATGTGCCTGCCAGCGCCTGGGCAACGACGATACAAGTCAAATAGCCCGTGGAAACTAAAAGCGCATCTTCGGTCCCGAAAAAATCGGCGAGTTCTTCTTCGAGGAGTCCATAGATTTTATGATGCCCGGTAGTCAGGCGGGATGCCGCGGCGTTGAGACCGTATTTTTTCAAGCCGTCGTGGGTCGCATTGAGCACGGCCGGATGCTCTGCCATGCGAAAATAATCGCAGCCGGAAAAATAGATGAGTTCCCGTCCGCGCCAGCGAACGCGGTTGCGTCCGATTTGCTGGAGCGGTTCGAGTGGCGTCACACGGAATTAATTTAATGGCAGGCCGTGCGCTTCGGCGACTGCCTTGTGGGTGATTTTGCCGTTCTTGACGTTGATGCCACTCACGAGTGCCGGGAATTTTTGACAGGCTTCGGCCAGGCCCATGTCCGCGAGCGTCTCGATGTAACGGAACGTCGCATTGGTGAGCGCCTGGGTGGCGGTGCGGGCATAAGCGCCGGGCATGTTGGCCACGCAATAATGGGTGACGCCCTCTTCGACGTAGACGGGGTCCTGGTGAGTTGTCGGGCGGGATGTCTCGGCGCAACCGCCCTGATCAATGGCAATGTCCACCAGCACGCTGCCTGGATGCATCTTGCGCAACATTTCGCGGGTGATGAGTTTGGGGGCTTTGGCGCCAGGCACGAGAACCGCGCCAATGAGCAGATCCACGTCCGGCAATAATTCCATCAAATGGCTTTCATTGGAATACAACGTGTGGGCGGTATGAAGTGTGATATCGAGGAAACGCATACGCTCCAGGTCGACTTCCAGAATGGTCACATCCGCGCCCATGCCCTGGGCCATGCGGGCGGCGTTAATGCCCGAGGCACCGCCGCCAAGTACGACGACTTTGCCCGGCAGAACGCCCGGCACGCCGCCGAGCAAAATACCGCTGCCGCCAAAATGTTTGGCCAGGAAATATCCGCCCACCAGGATGCTCATGCGCCCCGCGATTTCGCTCATGGGTTCGAGCAACGGCAGGCGGCGATTGACTTCGAGGGTTTCGTAGGCGATGCATGTCGCACGCGATTTGACCAAAGCATCCGTCAATGGCCTGTCGGCGGCCAGGTGAAGGTATGTAAAAAGGATCTGTTCAGGGCGAAGCAATTTGAATTCAGACGGGAGCGGCTCCTTGACCTTCACGATCATGTCGGCGTTTTCAAAGACGGCCTTGTGCGAAGCAACCATTTTCGCTCCGGCCTGCTTGTATTCCGAATCCGGAAAACCCGCGCCGGCGCCGGCGCCGCACTCCACGATTACCTCGTGGCCCCGTTTGGTGAGTTGATACGCGCCGCTGGGCAACAATGCCACGCGGTATTCCTGCTGTTTGATTTCCTTCGGAACTCCGATTCTCATAAAAAAATACGTTATCAAAGCGATGTGCCATGTCAAACACACCGCTTAGTGCCGTTATGGTTATTGTTGATTAACTTCCAGCTGCCTGCGGCGCGTTAAAACGTTGAACTGGTGAAATGTTTTAACAGTCAGAGCTGCGCCATCGCCTTGTCCATGGCCGCAAATAATTGGGCCATGGTAGCTTCCGTTTCGTCGCCCATGTTTGAAACGCGGAACGTCGTGCCTTTGATCTTTCCGTAGCCGCCGTCAATCAAAAAGCCCTGGTCTTTGGTGAGCTTTTGCAACTTGGCCACGTCAACGGTGCGTCCACCCGGTTTGGCGCCGTTGCTGATGCAGGTCAGGGTCACCGACTCGAATCCGGCGTCCGCAAACAAATTGAAGCCATGCTTTTTGGCCCAGTCGCGCGTCATCTGATTCGTCTTTTTGTGGCGCGCGTAACGGGCGTCCAGGCCCTCGGCGAAAAATTCGTCCAGCTTGGAGCTTAGGGCGTGGATGTGCGGGATGCTGGGCGTGCTGGGGGTCATGCTTTGCTCCGCGTTTTTCTGAAATTCGATGAAGTCGAAATAGTAACCCCGATCTTTCACCGTGGCTGCTTTGGCCAGGGCCGCCGGGGAACAAACAAAAACGGCCGCGCCGGGCGGCAACGCAAAGGCTTTCTGCGTTCCGGCGAGCAATACATCAATGCCCATCTCATCAAATTTTAGCGGCACAGCAGTCATCGAACTCACGGCGTCAACGATGAACATGACGTCGGGATATTTCTTCTTGAGCGCGGCGATTTCATCCAGGGGGCTCATGACACCGGTCGAAGTCTCGTTGTGAATGACGGTCAGGGCGTCGAACTCGCCCGTCGCGAGCTTTTTGTCGATGGCTCCGGCACGGATGGGCGAACCCCACTCCACCTGGAGCGCTTCGGCCTGCTTGCCGCATTTTTTTGACACGTCGAACCATTTATCGGAGAACGCGCCGCACATGCAATTCAGAACCTTTTTGGAAACCACATTTCGGATGGCGCCTTCCATGACACCCCACGCGGAGGAGGTGCTGAGGTAAACCAACTGTTTGGTGGAGAGCAACTGTCGCAGTTGCGGTTGGATTTTTGCGTAGAGGTCTTTAAAACCCTGCCCGCGATGCCCAATCATGGGTGAACAGAGCGCTTTGAAGGTTTTTTCGCTGACCTCAACCGGACCCGGAATATGTAATTTCACGTGCGCCATAGATTGTGAATTATTTCACAAGCGGAGACGCCGGGCAAGAAAAGAAAATTGTTCCGGATGCAAATTTTCTTGAACGCCCATTGACACCCAACACGCCCACGGCTAATACATCCGTAATGGATATATCCATTTGAGATACAATGCCGACAGAGACTACATCGCCTGAAGAAATGTTACCGCTGACGCCGGCTGTTTTTCATATCCTTTTGGCCCTGGCCGAAGAAGAGCGCCACGGCTACTCCATCATGCAGCAGGTTGCTGAAACAACAGAGGGCCGCGTCAAAATGGGCGCCGGGACCCTGTACGGAACCATCAAACGGCTCCTTAAAGCCAAGTTGATTGAAAAATCAGACGAACGGCCCGACCCGGCATTGGAAGATGAACGGCGGGTTTATTACCGGCTTACTGGCTTTGGCCGCCGGGTTTTGAGCGCGGAACTTTCACGCTATTCCAAGGCAATCAAGGTGGCCCGGAAATGGTTTGGAGGGCGTTTCCTGAATTTATGCAGCCACCGCCCAAAATCGTGCAATTCTTCCTGCAACGGCGGAAAGGCTAGTGCCCGACGGTCAATCAGTTTCAAAATCCAACGGATGGGCGGGCGCCTTGTTTAGTGATGTCTTTATCACTCTCCCAAACGGCCAGGCCCTGGCGGTCGGTAAGTGAAAGTTGAAAGCTATACGTGGCCTGGCGGATGTTTCCGGCCCTGGCGTAAGTCTCAATAATCTTGCCCGATAGAGTGAAGTCCGGCGCCCGGCTGGATTCCCCCTGCATTCGCGCTGCGAGCGGATCTTCCGGGCCGCCCACGCCGTATGTAGTAGTGGTTACGGCCTTGCCGCTGTGCAACAGGGCGACGCGGATTCTTTTCACCAGAAGATCCGTGTCAATCTGCTGGCTCGTGTTATTGACCATTCGGCTGATGGCCAATACCGCGGGCGGAGGCTGAACTCGATCAAGCACGCCGGAAGCCAGAAGGTCGCCAGTGGCGGCGTCGGCAGCGGACATGAAGTCCTGAATGTTAATTTGGCCGACGTTAACGACGCTTTCCTGGCCGCCGGTCTGGATATAGTGAGCATTAGGGCCGCTGCAACCGGCAACGGCGGCGACGATGGAAACGAGTGGAATTAAGACTTTGATTTTCATAGGACAGCAATTTCGGTATTCATTTCATCATAAATTCGGTTATGCGCAACGGCGTTCCCACGCTAATAGATTTAACATAAACGACATTCAAATAATTGTCAGCGTTAAACGCCCTGGATTGAGCCGCCGATGGCGACGGATTCGAAGCCCCGGTTGGCTGGGAAAGTGAAATTACGGTTCTTGCACCGGTTGGCGTGCATACTTCGACTTTGTGGTCCGGCGGGGTCGGGAAGCAACAGATTTGAAATTCCTTGGGCAAGGTCGTCCAGGTCCGGGTATCAGCGATATTGACCGATATTTGGTAGGCGGTTGTGGCGACTGACACCAGAAGACCGGCGATACCATTTTGATTATTGGCGGCCTGGTCTACGGCAATAGAGGCAGCTGCCTTTGTGATGGTTGAGGCCACGGTTTTCGTAATGATTGCAGGCAGTTCATTTTTAAAGTCGCAAACGATAATACTGTCCATACTGGCAATGGTGCGCGTCGGATAGGATTCCCCATTGGCCACTACTGTAAGGAAAGGCTGGAAATTGTCTCGAACCCTGAGCACAGGAAACGCGGCGCCGACATAGTAAACATTGGCGGCAAAGACAGGCATATCAATCCGGATTTGGTCGCGAACCGGAGCGCAGCCGGTTTCAAAAATGACAAAAGTTGTCGGAGAAAGAGGTTTGCCGTTCATGCGATCATTCACCAAAGCGAGGGACCGATGGATGTATTCATCAGGCCCGTCAAAATCCAGCACTCGCTCGAACGACTTGTGGGCGCGCTCCAAATCGGACGAGCCGGTTGCGTCGGCCAGAAAGAACAAGCCGTCCAGATACACGGTGAAGGGATTCACGTAATTGGCGTAGGCGCTTGCATCGTTGATGGCAGGAAGAGAATTTTGGATTGCGGCCTGAAATGTGGGGTCCTGTTCAGAACGCTCAATGGAGGCTTTGTCCTTGCTGGCATCGGCTTCCTGCTGTGTCTTTTCAATCCGGCGCCGGTTGTCCTGGACGGCGTCCTGTTGGCGCTGATAGGCGCGGATAAGCTCCGGGCGGGCTTTGTCGGGTTCACCAAGCTCAAGATAATTTAAGGCCTCGTATGTATTTAACATAATTCCGTCGTAAGCACGCCCCTCGTATGGCAGGTTTGCCTGGTTAGAAAGCAGCGCACCGGCCTCCCGGCTAATGCTCACTTTGGCCTTTCGCGCATAATCGTCCATTTTGTCCTGCGCCAGGTCGAAGGCATTATTACTGTCCTGGAATCTGCCCACCCCCCGCAAGACGGCGCCTTCTTCGAGATGCCAGATGATGGCGTCTTTGCCGCCGGCATTTCTGTCAGCCTCCTTTTCAGCTTCTACTGCCGCCCGGTCCAGGTCGCCGGCACGCCAATAGAATACGACTTTATTTTGGTGCTGATACGTTTGGCATCCTGTGGCAAGAAGGGCTAGAGCCGTGACTGCCGCTGCTGAAAAGCAGCGGCCGACATCCGGAGGAATCGAAACATTGCGGCAAATCCTTTTCCAAAAGAAATTTTGCATAAGCTCCAATGGAGTTCTCAGTTCACGCTTTGCGACGACCTTGCCGGCGGTCGCCAATTCCGCGAGCCAAACGTCCAAGCCTGTCTTGAGATTTTCCCTGCTCACGCCAAAATATTCAAGAGTTAAGAACGGCCTGAACTATTCACGGATTAACGCGAGACCTGTCTCAATCTTTTGTGAAAGCGTGCCAGACCAGAAACGAAATTACGCAGGTTCAAATTTCAGCGCGCACTGTCAGCCTGAACTTGCCTGACTGCGTTGGCGGCAGCATGGGAACAGATTCTACGGTGATTGAAGACTGTGATTTAAGCAACTCTTCGAGTTTCGCAACGACTGTCTTCAATTGGCCCGGCCCGTCACCATCCGGGATATAGCGGAATTGAAAGGCGCCGTCTTTGTCCTGATGGACCTGGTAGTGGGAGATTCCAGAGACATCGTCAAAGCATCGGTCCACGTCCCAGCTTGTGACACGGCGTCCGTTTCCGTCACGGATAGCGTCCCGCGCGCGGCCATGAACGATATAATTCGTGGCATACGGCATCGACCGCCGCTCCACGAGGTCGCCGATCCGATAGCGCAACAGCGGCATATAGTCGTTTGTGAGCGTCGTGACAATGAGGTCCCCGACGCCCCGATCGTCCGGGTTGACGACTTCAAGGAAGGCATTGTCGTAACACGGTTTCATTCTCCCCTGCCCGTCTTCCATGAGCAGATGGCCGGTTTCGGTCGAGCCATAGAGATTGAAAACCGGGACGCCGAAAGCACGTTCCAGTATCCGCTTGTGAACGACGCTGACAAATTCGTAACTGCACAGGACAAATTCCAACGAAGAAAAGCGAATTCCCCGGCGCTCGCAATAAAGCGCGAACCACGCGGCATGAACGGGATCCACGTCCAGAAATTTTGGCGACCAATCGGTGATTTCGTCCGCCATTCGCGCCAATTCTTCGTCCTTAAGGACAAACGGGATTCTCGCCTGGTTGACATAGAGCGTTTTGCCGAAGGTACGATGGGCGCGAGATCGCCAGGCGGAAAAGCAGACACGGCCATTGCAGGCGGGTGTGGTGAGCGTGGCGCGACGGGCGTCCGGGTGCGCGTCCAACATGCGGGCCATGAACGAGTTCAAGCGCAGGGCGCGCTCCTCCTGGGCGTCCCACCATCCGCGCTGAAACAACACAGGCAACTGTTCTTCCGAGGTGCCGGACGTGTGCTCCAATTCCACGACCTGCTCCTCCAGCAACCGATCGAGGCTCTGGCCAGGCGGCAAGAAAGGAAAACCTTCCCGCATCTCGCGTTTGCCGATGAACGGAAACGTTTGAAACGCTTCCAAAATGTTCCCTCGGGCGGGACGTTGGGAAAGAAAATCACGATACAAGGGAATTGCCTGCCATTCCGGCAGGAGTTTTTCCAACCGCGATAGCTGCCTCGTTTCGTCAATGATTTCAGGAGTTGCCAGCATGTTTCCTCTATTTAAATGCAACAACTCATGTTACATCAGACCGGCTGAAAATGCAACTGGGCGGAATTTACGATTTGCGATTGACGCGATTCGTTGCAGCTTCGACGTAGAAGCATGAAAATGGGGACCGCCTAAAGGCGGGACACCAAACCGCAGCGTTCACGACGAATTATTTGAAAAAACTTGAAACTTCTTCTGGACAAAAAAATTTTCTGAAATTCAAATAGAGCGCAGCAATGGGCAAATCAAAACGAATTGGAATTTTGACCGCGGGCGGCGACAGCCCGGGTTTGAACGCAGCCATCCGTGGCGTCGGGAAAACAGCGCTGGGATACTACGGGATGGATATCATCGGATTTCGCGACGGTTTCCGGGGCATCGTGGAGGACCGGCGATTGAAGCTGGATAAATCCACGCTGGCGGGAATCCTGACCGTGGGCGGCACGATTCTCGGCACAAGCCGTGACAAGCCTCATCGGATGCTGGTAGATGGGCGAACGCGGGACATGACGCAGGCCATTAAAGAAAACTACAAGAAACTGGACCTGGACGCCCTGGTCTGTTTAGGCGGAGGCGGAACACAAAAGAGCGCACTGCATCTTTCCGATGCCGGACTAAATATCATCACGCTCCCCAAGACGATTGATAACGACGTAGCGCTGACCGACTCGACATTTGGATTTGCCACGGCGCTGGACATCGCGACCGAGGCGATTGACCGACTGCACAGCACGGCGCACAGCCATCACCGCATCATTGTGGCCGAAGTCATGGGCCATCGCGCGGGCTGGCTGACTCTGGGCGCGGGCATCGCCGGAGGCGCGGACGTGATCCTGATTCCCGAAATTCCTTACAACGTGGAAAAAATCGCCGAGGCCATCAAACGCCGCAGCGGGCGCGGGACGAATTTCAGCATTGTGGCCGTGGCGGAAGGCGCGATGAGCCTGGACGATGCGCGGGCTTTCAAACTGGTTGAAAACAAGCGCGAACGGGCGCGGACCCTGCATGATAAGAAAGAAGCCAAAGTCGAGCTGGCGGCCCTGGAACAACGACACACCGGCAACACATTACGACTGGCGAAACAACTTGAGGAACTGACACACCTCGAATCGCGCGTGACCATTTTGGGATATGTTCAGCGCGGCGGAACGCCCTCGCCGACCGACCGCCTCCTGGCGTCGCGCCTGGGCGCCGCCTGCGCGGATTTGATTCACGAAAACGTATTTGGGGTCATGGTAGCCGCGCGAGGCGACGGCACCGAGCCGGTGCCGCTGGAAAAGGTAGCGGGCAAGCGCAAAACCGTTCCACCCGATCACCCATGGGTCGAGGCCGCCCGGAGAGTGGGCACATGTTTGGGGGATTAATCAAGACACACGCCCGGCGCCCAAACCACGCATGCGGGGTTGCTCCGGAGCACGCTAAAGCGTGGGACACCAAACGTTGGCTCTGTGTGCTAGACGGTTAACCCTTCAAGACCGTGGCGCCGGCGGCGGGACGGGTCGTGAAAATAGTCGCTTCGATTCCCGTCTTCTTTTTGTATTCAGCGCCCACCTTTTCTGAAATCGATTCGATTAGTTCGGTCTTCACCAGGGCCACGGCACACCCGCCAAAACCGCCGCCAGTCATTCGGCAGCCGAAAACGCCACCTTTGATGCCGATGGCCTCGGCGATTTCAACAACCGCGTCGAGCTCCTTACAGCTGACTTCATAATCATCGCGCAATGACGCGTGACTGGCGTACATCAACTGGCCTACGGCAGGCCAATTTGACGCGCGTACCGCTTCAGCGGCGTGAACCGTGCGTTCGATTTCGCCGATAACGTGACGCGCGCGGCGGAAAACGATGTCATCCATCCCGCCTTTAGCATTTGCAAGGACATCTGGCGTGGCGTCGCGCAGTGACGCAATTCCCAGCGCCCGCGCAGCGGCTTCGCATTGCGCTCGGCGCTGGGCATATTCGCCGTTGGCCAATTCATGCTTTACGTTTGTATTCGCAATCAGCAACGAAACGGCTGCGTCATTCATCGGAACCAGTTGCGTTTCGCGTGAGCGGCAATCCAGCAAAAGCAGATTGTTTTGCCGGCCCATCACGGAAATAAATTGGTCCATGATTCCGCAAGGAACCCCGGCAAATTCATGCTCGGCTTTTTGGCATAGCAAGGCTTTTTCAACAGGAACGAGGGTTCTGCCAGTCACGGCTTCGAGCAACGTCGCGGTGCAAACTTCGAGCGACGCGCTGCTGGAAAGGCCGCCGCCCAGAGGAACGGTGGAATTGAGCAGGATGTCCATGCCCCCGGGGTTCATGCCGCGCTCCAACATGCCGGCGATGACGCCGCGAGGATAATTTGACCATTTTGGCGCACCCGGCTTGACCGGGGCCGACGTGTCAACGAATGCCGTTTCGGCGCCGGACGCGTCGCGGAATTGAATCACTTTTTTGCCGTCGGCAGCCTTGTCAGCGGCCATGACCGCGTAGCGTTCAATGGCGGTTGGCAAAACGAAACCGTCGTTGTAATCGGTATGTTCGCCAATGACGTTGACGCGACCCGGGGCGGCGACGATCCAGCGAGGAGGGCGTCCGAAAGTTTTGGCAAACAGGTTAGCAGTGTCGGAAGCAAGTTTTTGCAAATAAGTCATGTTGGACAAAGATACTGATTCTGGAAGGTATTGAACCGATTTGCGAGCCAATTTTTGCTATCCTGGTTCGCATTTGGTTTGCGAAATCTATCAATCGGCCAAACTACCGCAAGGGTGTGGAGTGCGGTGGCTGAGACACTATTTTGAAATCGGCCAACAGATTCGATTCGAATGACGCTCCCAATTCGAAAGCGGTGTCCCCCGAAAGCTTTCGGGATTGCCACCGCACTCCAAGACGCAAGCGACACCCTCCGATTATTGTGCGAGATAATACCTGCGGGTATATTCCTTGACCATGCGGTCGGTAGTAAACCGGGAGACCAGGGTGGCCATGGCGCGTCGAATCCGCTGGATCCATTGACGCGGAATGCCATTGGCGTCACGGTCGAAAAACAAAGGGATAACCTGTTCAGTCAAGGTTTTATAGAGGTTGGCGCTGTCGAGGCGGTCCTGCTCGACCACATTATCCGGCTGCGAATCTTCCCCAATGGCAAAACCGTTGGTACCGTCGTAACCTTCGCGCCACCAGCCGTCAAGGATGCTGAAGTTCAGGCAGCCGTGGCAGCCGGCTTTCATGCCGCTGGTGCCACTGGCTTCGAGCGGGCGTCGCGGATTGTTCAGCCAAACGTCGCAACCGCTGACCATTTGGCGCGCGACGTGGACGTCGTAATTTTCCACGAACACAAGGTAATCCGATAAGGAGCTGTGCTTGCTCAGGTGGATGATTTGCTGGATGAATCTTTTCCCTTCATCATCCCGCGGATGCGCCTTGCCGGCGAAGATAAACTGGATTGGACGGTTCTTATCTTTGCAAAGGCTGATGATGTTTTCGAACTGTTGAAAGATGAGCGGCGCGCGCTTGTAGGTGGCGAAGCGGCGAGCAAAGCCAATGGTTAGCGCATCGGGGTTGAGCAGATGATCGAAGCGAATGAAATCGCCCGCGGAAACCCGGGCGGTCATATAGAGGGACCGGCGGCGAACAAACTCAATCATCTCCCGGCGCAGGCTATAGCGCAACGCCCACAATTCCTCGTCGGAAACGAAGGCTGGATCGGCCATTTTCTGCCAGAATTCACCCGAATTGATGGCCATGGCCCAATCGCGACCGAATTTTTCCTGAAACATTCGAGTAGCCTCGTCCTGTTCACTGCACAATTTTTCCCGCCAAAATTTTCGAACGGAACCTTTCATCCAGCCAAGCAGGTGGATGCCGTTGGTAATATGGCCAATGGGGACTTTGTCAATGGGAGTATCCGGATAGAGGGGTTGCCACATATGGCGGCTGACCTGGCCGTGCAATTCGCTGACGCCATTGGCGGCACGCGATAGCTTTAGCGCAAGAACGGTCATGCAAAAGGACTCCTGCGGATTCCCGGGATTCACCCGTCCGAGGGCCAAAATATTTTCAAACGGCACGGACAATTTTTGACGGTATAGCTGTAGGGCGTAGTCCATTAGCCCCTGGCTGAAACGGTCATGCCCGGCTTCGACCGGCGTATGCGTCGTGAAAATACACTCATCTTTCGTCGCGGCGCAGGCATCGGCAAAATTCTTCCCCGCATCCATCTTTTCGCGAACGAGTTCGAGCGTCAAAAACGCGGCGTGCCCTTCGTTCATGTGGAAGACAGAGGGAACCACACCCAGCCGCCGAAGCAGCCGGACGCCGCCGATGCCCAGAAGGATTTCCTGCATCACACGCATCGTGCTGTCGCCGCCATAGACGCGCGCCGTTAGATCGCGAAAATGTTGCGCGTTGTCCGGATGATCGGCGTCCAGCAAATAGACGGGTACGCGGCCGACGTTGACGCGCCACGCTTTGAAGAAGACACGATTCAGGTCGACTTCGACTTCGCACACAATCGGCTGGCCCTTCTCATCGAGGACAGGCTCGAGCGGCGCGTTTTCAGGATGGATCAAATTGTAGAATTCCGTCTGCCAATTATTGGAATCAATGGTCTGTTGAAAATAACCTTCGCGATAGAACAGGCTGATACCGACGAAGCCCAGGCCAAGGTCGCTGGCGGATTTGGCGTGGTCGCCGGCCAAAATTCCAAGGCCGCCCGCGGAGATTGGGAGAGACTCATGGAATCCGAATTCAGCCGAGAAATAGGCGACGGGATTCTTGAGCAGAACCGGGGCATTAACATGTCCCCAGGTGTTTTGCTGGCTCAAATAAGTCTCGAAATCGCGCAGGACAGCGCGCACGCGCCTCTCAAATTCCGCGTCCTGCAAATGGACGCGCAGTTCGTATTCGGAAACTTCGCGCAAGACAGCGGCGGCGTTGTGATAAAGATTTTGCCAGGCGCGCGGTGAAAGTTGTTGAAAAAGGTCCTGCGCCTCCTGGTCCCATGACCACCAGAGATTGCGCGACAGTTTCTTCAACCCTGCAACCAATCCGTCCAATTCAGCGCTTGAAAGCGGTTGTTTCATGCTCATTTTTGATTTCCAAGCCGGCCTAAATGGCCATCGGCCAGTGACACTAAAGTCCACATGAACCGTGGGCAAATAAAAAACGCGGCAAAATTAAAGATATTAACCAGCCAGGCCATCCATGGCGCGAATATTAGGCTGAAAAATATCATTCAATCACAAGAGATGCCCCATTTTTTCGCGCTTGGCCTTCAAATAACGCTCGTTGTGGGGATTGGGTTTTACCCGGATGGGGACCTGTTCGGCAATCTTCAAACCGTAGCCTTCGAGACCGACAACCTTTTTGGGATTGTTGGTCAAAAGACGAATTGTTTTGAGACCCAGGTCAACGAGGATTTGGGCGCCCAGACCGTATTCGCGCAAGTCCATGCCGTAGCCGAGCTTCTGGTTGGCCTCGACGGTATCGTATCCCTGTTCCTGCAATTTGTAGGCTCGAATCTTTGGGGCAAGGCCGATGCCTCGGCCTTCCTGCCGCATGTAAACAATCACACCCAGGCCCGCTTCATCAACCTGGCACATCGCCTGATGCAGTTGCGGACCACAATCACACCGGCACGAGCCAAAGACGTCGCCAGTCAGGCATTCGCTGTGGACACGGACCAGGACATTCTGTTTGCCGGCGACGTTTCCGCGCACGAGGGCCACATGATGCTGGCCGTCAACCTTCGAGCGGTACAGGTGCAAATCAAATTCGCCGTATTCCGTCGGCATCTTTACCGTTTCAATTCGTTCGACGAGCTTTTCCCGGGCGCGACGAAAATGAATTAAGTCCTCAATTGTGCAAATTTTTAATTTGTGCTTTTTAGCAAATTTGAACAATT
>DASYYL010000116.1:0-6872 GCA_035933915.1 Verrucomicrobiia bacterium | reverse complement strand
CGCCGGGAACGATACGAACAAAGCGGACAAATTGATTTTTCATACTACGCGCCGGACATTGGCCGTTTCCGTACCAATGTCTATCACCAGCGCGGTGAAATGGCGATTGCCATGCGATTTGTAAAGAGCCAGGCGCCGACGTTGGAAAAGCTGGGCCTCCCTCCGATCCTGAAAGACATCGCTTTATCCGAACGCGGTATTGTCCTGCTCGCCGGCACAACCGGCAGCGGCAAATCCTACCACCATGGCCGCCATGATTGAGCACATCAACGAGATGCAGGCCAAGAATATTATCACACTGGAGGATCCGATAGAATTCATGTTCGAAGATAATCAATGTGATATCAAACAGCGCGAAGTGGGTGTGGATGTGCCTTCGTTTGCCGAGGGATTAAGAGGAGTGCTTCGCCAGGACCCCGACATTATTCTCATTGGTGAGATGCGGGACGCCGTTAGCTTCAGTGCCGCGCTGAGCGCAGCCGACACTGGGCATCTGGTTTTTTCCACATTACACGTGACCAATGCGGCGCAAGGCGTGGGGCGGGTGCTGGACTTCTTTAAACCAGATGAACGGGAGCACGTGCGCCTGCAATTGGCAAACACTCTTCGGGCCATTATTTGCCAGCGCATGGTGCGTAAAATTAACGGTGGGATCACACCGGCGCTGGAGATTTTGCTGAACACCGTGACCGTCCGAAAAATGATTGAGCAAAATCGTTTGGAAAACCTGCCGGCTGCAATTGAAACAGGCAACGATGATGGCATGCAAAACTTCAACCAGGCGTTGCTAAAGCTGGTTAAGGCAAAAGTGGTCAGCGAAGAAGAAGCATTGGCCAATGCGTCCAATCCCGCAGCATTAGGGATGAACCTTAAGGGTATATTCCTGAGTCAAAGCACACGTATCCTGGGCGGCTGAAAATTTAAATTAAATCCGGTTATTTGAAACGCAACAATCAACCAAGACCAACATGAAAACGCATAAGTTCGTTCTATCTGTCGTGACCGCCGGCTTTATTGCGACGGCGACATTCACGGTTCACGCCAATGATTACCGCACACGTGTGCCTGAATGTTCAATTCAGCACGACACGCTGCCACTATCCAATGCCAACGTCTTGGAGTATGACCAGAATGTGCAAGCCGCGCTTCCCGATGATGCGCCGCTGGTCGCGGCCGAAGATGGGCGGGACAACACGGCCAACCTGCTTCCAACAATCGCTTCTGCCAACGCCCAAACCAGGAGATCACAACGGCGCTTCGACGAGGAAAAATCATCTGCTTATCCTTTCGTCCCCCAACCCGGCCTATTCACCAAAATGACAGACGTGAAATTACATTGGCGCACCGTCAAGTTTTTCAGCAACCACGCCATTCTTAGCATCGGTGACAATGGCAGTAATTTCCGATGGCACGATACATTCGACCAATTCCCATTCGGTGGGGCTTGGGCTGGAAGAAATACCGGCGTCTTAAATAGCCAACCGGATGGTTTCCGGTTCTTGAGCTGGAGTTTTTAAAACGCGGCAAAAGCAGGCAATCAAATAAAGAAAGGGAAAATATGAGTCAATGTTTTGTCAATGGAATGGAAATAAAAGCGCATTGCGCAGTGTGCGAAAGAAGCATTGTCGGAAATAACGGGTTCGTGCGCCTCAAGTATAACGAGCGGACGGTCGTGCTTTGCAGTGAGCGATGCGCAAATGCGTTTCACGCCAAACGAATGCCGTTGCTGCGGCGTATCCATCTCCTGGATTTTTTTGAAAGCGAAAGTCTCCGCGGCATTCATCCTTAAACCTGTGAATAGTGAAACCAATGTTGTTTTGGTGATCGATGACAATGCCATCACTGCGCGATGCGTAGGCTGTCTGGTAAAGCGTCTGGGCTTTGATACTGTTTTGGCCTCGGATGGTAACGAAGCCGTGAGCCATTTGGCTAACCAGCCATTTGCCGCAGTAATTAGCGACGTGGATATGCCTGGCATGAATGGCATCGAATTGTTGCAAACAATCCGGCGGCGATACCCGCCTATTCCCGTGATCCTGATGTCCGCGTTTTGGAATGAAGAGCGCCTCAATTTGGCCCGAGCCAGCGCCGCACAGGCAATGTTGGAAAAGCCGGTGACCATGGGACAACTCACGGAACTATTTACTGGCGAATGTGAAGTGAATAAATATCCCGTCGCCGAAATCTTCGATTGTCGTGTCGGAGGCTTAATATCTATGAAATCTTTTGTTGTGAACATCACCGAGCGGCCTGAGTTTGTTTTTGTGGCGCCCATCAGACAAGCAAAAGCTGGGGTTGAGCCTGGGAGTGTTCACATCGACAGGGCAAAGCCATCAACGAGTGCAGCAACCATCAGAAATCGGGCGCATTTCCAGAGTATTCGCCAAGCCCCTCATTCCCGGAGTTTACGCGTCGAATTCGCAAATCGGCGGACACACCAGGTGGTCATCACTGGCATCGGTTAATAAAACGATTGAACGAATAGATTGAACACATGAAACAAATTGTTGCTTACACATCGTCATTTCCCGACAGAGCCGAAGCCGAAACTCGCTGCTTGAGGTCTGATTACAGTCCAATTGTATATCGAGTAAAATGCGCCGTGGCCCACGTGCCCCCTCTTGTTTTATGGTGCCTGTGCAGCGCGGTTTTGGTCCTACTCGCTTTGGCCGGACTAAATGAACTTGCTCCAATTAATTACAAACCGACACAGCCAAAATTCTTCAACAGCTTTTGCTGTTTCTATTATTTGAATTTGGCATAGTCACGTTTGTTGTTTCGATAAATTGTGGGATTTGCTTGAAATATCTATCACCCAACCCGTCGCGGAAGGCTCTTCAAAAGACAGATGCAATTGTCGGCGGTCATGGTGATGTTGCGTAAAATCAAAGATATATCCGACATGAGTTTGTCCGAGATTTATAATTTTGGCAACGACCGGGGGTGGGGATGGGGAAAATGGTTCGCAGGTCGCAACGCCGGAACCATCGGGGAAGCGCATTGGGTTGGCGCGTGTGGCGCTGGCTTGATCCTGGGCGAGCTGGGGGATCCTCCAGCGCCAGTTGGATTCGTCGAATTAAGCGGCCCCACATGCATGCGCTTCCCCGCACTTTCGGATCAAAGAAAGGATTTCGCAGTGTCATTTCTTATAAGGCCAACAATGCGTGTTTCTGAGCTGCGAAGGCGAGATGCTGCAGGTGGAGGTTGTCGCGGCGTGCTGCGAAGCGGTGGCCTTTTTTCTGGCAGCGCTACGAAAGATATGCTTTTTCCGTTGCGAAATCGAGATAAACAAATTTTTGCGAGAAAGCAAATTTGGGCGGCACTTGCCGAGGCATCAGGAGGAACGCTATACTGGTTGCGTTCAAATCCATGAAACTTGCCGCATCAACTGCGGACGCGAGGAGTGTAACCAACCCGCCATGCGCTGAAACCCCCGGCTTGACTGCCGCTGACGCCCGCGCGGGGCTCGCCCGGTTCGGCCCCAACACGGTTCGCGAGGAGCCGCCGCATCCGTTGCGCCAGTTCCTCCGCCGGTTTTGGGCTCCGATACCGTGGCTGCTTGAGGCCGCCATTATTGTTCAGATGTTCCTGGGCGAGCGCGTTGAGGCGGAAGTGATCGCCGGTCTGTTAGTGGCAAATGGAGTGCTCGGTTTTTTGCAGGAAGGCAAAGCCCAAAAGGCGCTCTTGCTGCTGCGCAAGCAACTGCGCGTCGAAGCCCGAATCCGTCGGGACGGCCAGTGGCAGACCATCGGCGCGGAGGAATTGGTGCCTGACGATTTAATTCATCTGCGCCAGGGCGGAATCGTGCCCGCCGACATCCGGCTTCTCAATGGGTCGCTGCTGGTGGATCAATCGGCGCTCACAGGCGAATCTGCGGCAGTGTCTGTCGAGTCCGGCAAAACCGCCTACGCAGGCGCACTGGTACGGGGTGGCGAGGCCAATGGTGTTGTCACAGCAACCGGCGCGCGCACATTTTTTGGCAAGACGGCGGAATTGGTGCGCACAGCACATGCCGCCAACCGGCAGGAACATGAAATCGTGCGCGTGGTGCGCGACCTGTTCGTCCTCAACGCCTGCCTGATTGTCATTGTCTTCGGCGCGGCCCATCTACGGGGCTTGACGCTCGAATATACACTTCCTCTGGCGCTGACTATCCTGCTGGCGTCCATCCCCGTCGCGCTGCCCGCCACGTTTACGCTCGCCGCCGCGTTGGGCTCGCTGGAGTTGTCGAAGTTTGGTGTGCTGGTGAGCCGCCTAAGCGCATTGCACGACATCGCCTCAATGACTGTGCTCTGCACCGACAAGACCGGGACACTCACCCGTAACGAGGCAACCGTTAGCACACTACGACCAGCGGAACATTTTGGCGAGGAACAATTGCTGCGTGCTGCATGGCTGGCCAGCGATCCGGCGGGACAGGACCCAGTGGACGGTGCAATGGTGCGTGCCGCTACGGCGCGCAATCTGGCGGGTAACGGCGCCACCCGCATTAAGTTCAAGCCTTTTGATCCGTCAACGAAACGCGCCGAGGCCGCCTATCACGAGGCTGAAGGCGTGCTCGTTTACACGAAAGGCGCACCCGTCATCATCGCCCAGCTCTGCGGCGTGCCGGAATCCGAATGGCTGTCTCAAGCGCAGAATCTGGCCGCTCGCGGTCAGCGGGTGCTTGGCGTGGCGGCAGGTGTCGAAGGTGCTTTGCGGTTTGCGGGCTTGATCGGCCTGGAAGACGCCGTGCGTGAGGACTCCCGTGCGGTAGTGAAGGCCATTCAGGATACCGGCGTACGCATCGTGATGATCACTGGCGACAACGCCATCACCGCGTGCTCGGTCGCTGAACAGGTAGGCATCCCGCCGCAGTTCTGTCCACCGGAAGCTCTGCATGGTGACTTTGGCGGAGAGATTTTGGAAAACAGCGTGTTCGCTGGTGTGTATCCCGAGGACAAATTTAAACTGGTCCGCGCTTTCCAGCGGCAGGGCGCGGTGGTGGGCATGAGTGGTGACGGGGTGAACGATGCGCCGGCCTTACGGCAGGCGGAAGCGGGAATTGCTGTGGCCAACGCCACCGACGTGGCCAAGGCTGCCGCCGCCATCGTTCTCACCGAGCCGGGACTGGCAAATATGGCGCCGGCAATCGAAACGAGCCGATGCGTATTTCAGCGCATGATGGCTTACACGCTCAACATGCTTTCGAAGAAAGTAGAGTTGATGCTCCTGCTCGTAGCGGGTTTTCTCCTCACTGGCCACAAGCTGCTGACGCCAATGCTGATGGTCCTGATCATTTTTCTCAACGACTTCCTGACGATGGCGCTGACGACCGACCATATGAGCGTTTCCCGGCAGCCGAATCTCTGGCGTACACGGCCCATTGCCGTAGCTGGCATCCTCTTTGGATTATTGCGGTTGGTTTTCACTTTTGGTGTGTTCGCCCTGGGCCACTACGCGTTGCATTTCGACATGCCGCACCTGCAAACTCTGACCTTTGCCACAGTCATCTTGGGTTCGCAAGCAGGTGTTTACCTGCTACGCGAACGCGGCCATTGCTGGGCGTCACGACCGAGCCATGCGATGATCGCCAGCACCGTGCTGGGACTGGGTGTGACGGCGTTCATTGCCCTGTCGGGCTGGCACTTTCCCGCTATTGCTCCGCAATTGCTGGCGGTCGTCGCCGGAGCAGCCTTGATTTACTTTTTTGCCCTGGATTGGATCAAAGTCTGGTTGTTCGCTCGGTTGTCCCTGCGCTGAAATGGTGGCATTCAGCGACGCGCCCGCAATCAGGCCGCACCGGGTTTTTCTGGCTTGCGCGAATAAAGCGCCACCAGCCGGGCGATCATCACCGCCAGATATAGAACGCCGGTGGTCGCCTCCACCATCATCAACATCCGCGCGACCCGCGACAGGGGCACGATGTCATTGCAACCGAGACAGGTCAGCGACACGAAGCTGAAGTAAAGAGCGTCAAACTGGTCCATAACCTGGTTGGTGGCGGAGCCGTGCCTGATGGCAAAGGAAGCCGGCGCCAGCCCGGCCAGTTGCCAGTAGGCGCCAGCCCAGAGCAACCCCACCAAAAGATAAATGGCGATGCCCGCGCACAACACATCGGAATTCACCTGGGGCGCACCTAGGATGAACCGCAGCATTTGTGCAATTACATAAACAATGAACGTCAGTCGCGCGACGGAACTGACCCACACGGGCACGAAACCCGGCTGATAGTGTTCCACCCACTCGGCCCCCAGCGTGGGCAGCACCAGGAGAATCGTCAAGACCAACGATCTTCGTTGGCCGCTGACCGCCATCACGGACGAAATCAGCACCAACGTCGTCAACGCGCTGGCAACAATGCCGCCATCATGCAGTTCGACAATGAACGGAATCGTCAATAACAGCGCAATCAACACCAGCAGAAACTGGGCCGCGGAAAACCGAAACAGCCCGGAAGTCGTGCGGCGGTTATCGTCCGGTGGCGGCGCATCTGAAACCGTTTTCGGTTTCTGCCCGTCAGAGAGGAGTTCGTCGCGTTGTTTCACGGCGTCCATGATACCAATCCTTTTTCAACTGGCGAATGGTTTGATCATTTGCTCACGGCGCAGTGTGAATGGCGTCACGCCGCCCAGAATGACGAGGATACCGCAGTTGCTTTTCACAACCGTGACGCCTTTGATTCTTCGTTCCAATTCAGGAAACGCTGGACGAGTTTGGTGTGTTCGGTTTCATGTGAGGCACGAGTTCATCTGCCGCTATCCGATTTGCCTGCGAAGCTCACGCCCAATTCCTTCCATTTGGCCAGAATTTCTTCTTTAGCGAAGAAACCTTCGTGCCGGAACAATTCCTTGCCGTTGGAATTGTAGAAAATCTGCGTCGGAATCACCTCG
>DASYYL010000224.1:0-16082 GCA_035933915.1 Verrucomicrobiia bacterium | reverse complement strand
AGGAATGAAGTTGCAAATTTGCCGCAACAGGCTCACCTTTGAGGCGGCTGGAATGTTGTTGGTGTCTTTTTTCATCCCTGCCGTGTGGCAGGACTACACAAAACATTCCAGCTTTTTTCTAAATCCTGTGGGATGGCTGTGAAAGTTTTTGAACAAGCGTTTTACGGGACGCGGCTGTTTGCCCTGCGTCAGCGCCCGGGCGGCCAGCAGATGCGGTGCTTCGGAAAGGTCAATCGCGTTATTTGGCCTTAACAGGAAATATTTGCGACGCCTGGATTCGGCATCGACCATGGCCTGCCCAATTTTTTCAAGGACGGCCTTGGAATCGGGTTTGTTCGGATCCAGCTCTTTTTTTGCGTCTTCAAGCCGGTCCACGACTCCATGCAATATGTAAATTTCCAGCACAATCGCGTACACAACCAAAAAAAGGAGAAGGTAGCAGATCGTGTAAACCGCAAAAGCGCTGTTCCCCACCCAATTGGGCGTCCAATGCGCATTACCGGTGACAAGATAATGCCCGAGCAAGGCAATAATCACGCTTGGCACATAGAGCCAGTGGACCACGCCATGATAATAGACGTGCGGGAACAGCCAAAAAACGGCGGCGATGATTGTGGTGAAAGTCGCGGCGATCAACGCCGCATGAGTTCTATGAATCATTTGGATCCCCCGTGAAGATATTCCGCCGGCAGTATCAACAGCCCATTTGAATGGTTGTAGAAATTTACGGGCATGCTGTTTGACCCGATAAAAATGTCATAAGCATATTGGACGGACCCTTCGAGCTCGGCTCGTTGTTCCACCTGGACCGGATCGTTTGTGTTGTCCGGATAAGACCATTCCTGTTCAACGTGCGCCATGGTTTCATAAAAACCTTCTTTGGTTCCAAGCCAGGGCTGGAAAGGTTTGTGCGCCGGCGACGTGGCGTCCTCCAACGGGTGCAAGGCAATTCCAAGATTCGTGTAGGCTAAATTCGTATTCCCGGCCAATCTGGCGGCAATCGCGGCGTTTAACTGGGCGTGCACGAATTGTTCGGCGTTCGATATATACTGGGATTCTACGTTTGTGACCGGCTCGCCTACGAAGGTTAGACCGGTCATCGAGTGTTTGAAGGAGTCGGTCGCGTCCTGAAACGTGTCAACGTAGGCTTGTTCGTTCTGCAGAATTACAATGAGATTTGCCGGGACTTCGTTTGAAAGGACATTTTCGATCGCTATTTGATGGACGGGCTGGACGCCAAAGAAATCCATGCTCGACCATGCCAGCGCCGCTGACACGCCCAATAAAAAGAGCAATCCGGCAAAGCACCACCGGATGCGCTTAACAGATGGTTTTCTCATCGAGCACCTGTAATTACCGAAAAACTATGCCGGCTTCATATCTTCGTCAACAGTTTCGAGTTGTCTGTGGCGGACATTATTTTTCGCTTTAGGTGACAATCCGCAAGGTATTGAAGGTAAACAGTGTGGTAAAAAACTGCTATCATCTGCCCTCCGAATGAACTGGCGGAACATTCTGGTTCGGAAGACTCTCCCTCACCCCTGCCCTCTCCCGTCCACCCTCCGCAGTATCGAGATTCCGCGTTTATCTACAGGCCAGGCAACATGCGTACTCTCGAAGAAAGTGTAACGGGTGGTGCTACGGAGGACGGGCTGGGAGAGGGAGAATAATCGTCCGATATTTTGATGCGGCGTGAGATGAAACCGGTTCAGGAATTCATTTGCGAGAATTGTTCGGGGAAATCTTCCCAGGCTTAGAGTCTGCGGCTCCTGGTATCCGCTAATTACGGAATTACGCGAAGGCGAAAAGTCAGAGTCTCGTGACCTCGACTCCTACGATTTAACGGGGTGGGCCAGGCAGGATTATGCCTCGATCTTTCTCCTGCGCTCGGATGCTGCTAAGAAACCTGACGCTTGATTGGCGCGCGCCGGGGGCGCGTGCCGTCACGACGGACACGTCGTTACCCACCAGACATGCTTTGAGGCCACCGCTTACTCACGCGCGCGGCTCTGTTATTCCGGTTTTGCAGTATTTCCTAAAGCGTTCCATTTGGTCTTTGTATGACTTGGGCGATATGCCGTAGTGTTCCTTAAATTTATGAGAAAAATGGGAAACTGTTTTGAAGCCGAGGTCGAACGCGATTGCCTTGATTAAGTCGTTGGTTTGCAGCAGGAAAGCGGCGTCGGCGAGACGCCGTTCGTCGAGCCATTCCCGGGGACTGGTATTGAATAGTTCGCGCGTATAACGACACAATTGGCGCGGTCCGATGTCCAGCAGACCTGCCAGCAATTCCGGATTATACCTCGCTTGTTTGGCGAGGTTTGCCCATTCCGCAAGTGTATAGGTGTCCTTCCGGGCCATGATCTTGTGAGCGGGGATTGGCGATGTCCCCAATATTCCATACGCAGGACGGGCGAAATCCTTTCAAAATATTTTAATATTTTTTGACAACGAAGGCGCGAAAGCGCGAAGGCCACCGGATAAGCTTTGCGCCCTCGAGTCTTTGTTTTTTAAATTGAACCTTCTTACGGCCGATTTGGCATTACTTTATTCGAAAAAGATTCTCGACAGAGTAAACATTCTGCGTAGGTTTTGCGTTGTCGGTCCAAACCGGCCGTAAAAACGAATAAACACTTTATTTTCTTATGCTTATCAGTGCAATTGTTCTCATCGTCCTGCGACTGTTCTGCATTCAGTGGGTTCTTGAAGGCCTGGTTGTGTTGGCTTCAACTCTTGGACTTGCGCATCGCGGCACGAATATCCTGCGCGCGGGGGTGGCTTCGGGGATTCTGACGTTGTTAGCTTCTGTCGTACTCTGGTTCGCGGCGCCGTATTTAGGCCGGGTGATTGCCGGGAAGAATGACTTGCAGCTTTCGATTCCTGTGCCACCACTGCGGGACCTGTATGCATTCGCCTTTGTGTTTGTCGGGCTTTATTTCATCGTCCAATCATTGGGCAACGCCGTCCTTCGGTTACATTACGCGTTCGTCGCCGCCGCCACCCTTGGAGACTTCAACCCCGAAAGGCAACAGGCGAGCTACGAGCTTGTGCGCGCTCTGATTACGCTGGTGGGAGGGTTGCTTTGTGTCTTTTTCGGCAAAATCTGGGCCGGCAAATTGGCCGGCGATAGCTCGAAAACGTCACCGCAGCCGTAGGCATTAACGAATTTGTGCAGCTAAATTTTTTAATCCGCGGATTCATGAATGAGGAAAGCAGGAAACCAGACTTTACTTTCGTGCAGTTTAGGATTTTCGCAGTTAAATTAGAGTCTCGTTACCTCGCCTCCTACAATTTAGAGACTAACGGATCGCAATGTGAAATTCTCCACTGCAACGGTATCGTTAATGTAACGCCCTAAGTCGTTTGTATTAAACAATGTAACGGGCAACGGCCAATTTGTAACGGGGTGTGTAACGCCCTAACTTGTTGCTGTTCAACACTGTAACGTCTGTAACGCCCTAAAACTTCACACACAAACATTCACTCTGACGAGTTGTGTGCAGTCGGCACTTTCGCGATAGTTCGTGTGTTTCGTGGTTAAGTCAGAGTCTCGTGACCTCGTCTCCTACAATAAGGCTTTTTTGATTAGCGTTTTTTCCCGGTCACCGTAGTTTAACTTCAACGCCTCCGCCCTGCCCGCTTCCGTCATTTTTTCCCACGATTTTTTCAGGGCATTGATAACTTTGTCGTCGGCAGTTTTGGCGGCGAGCTCGGCAAATTGAAATTCGAGGAAGACCAGGCAAAGGGCGTCTTCCAGCACCCGGCATTCGGGGTCGGCGGGAAAATTCTTTTTGAGGTTCAGGTCCTGGACACGCCGGACGGTGTCGTCGTCATAACCGGCTTCGCGGAGGATTTCGCCGGCGCGTTGGGCATGGAACTTTTTGAGGTCGGCGCGCCATTTTAAATAACCCGGACGGGTCATGGGATAATTGGCGCGCGGGATTTCCCAACGGCACAAGTGCTGGCAGCGGGCAGCCAGGCGCAGGACTTCGGAGGCCTCCGGGCTGAGGCGCAAGACCCAATCCGTCAGCCGTTGCGCATAGAGCAGTTCGCGGGGCTGTCCGTTTTCCTTGTTCGGGTCACGCCCGTTTTCCTCGTCGAAACGACGAATCGCGGCGTCAAAGTGAATGGCATGAGTGCGCATGAATGAACATGAGCGCCAACCCGAATGATTTAGAGCGCGCTCACCCGCCTTCGCTCAGAAGCTACGGTGGGCAGGCGCGGCACCACGCAAAATCAGTGGTGGCAACCGCAGTTGCCGTGGCCGCATCCGCCTTCTTCCTCTTTGAAATCGGCATCGGTGGGCACGCGGCCGAGCTGGAGCGTCTTGGAAATGTATTTTTGGACTGAATGCTGGATTTCGTGCAGTTCGTCCTGGGCTTCCAGGAAGCCGCGGGCGACGGGATTTTTGAGCAGCGCGTCGCGTTGTTTCTCGAAATCGGCAATTTCCTGGCCGTTGAGGGGCTCGCCGCTGTGCTGCTTTTCGTGGAGCGAACGGCCTTTGGTATTGACGTCGTCAAATTGTCCGCGCGCGGCGTCGTCGGACAGGAAGGCGTCAATGCGTGTGCGGATGGACGTCCATTCCGGTTGCGCGACGATGGTCTCGCAAAGTTCCCGGGCTTTATTTTCAATCAATGTCGACATAATTATTTGTTAATCAGTAAAGCATAATTCGATTTAAAATGCAAATGCGCGATTTGAACAGAGCCGCGCGCGTGAGCAAACGAAGTCAATTCACCCACTCCCTCACGGTCGGGGCTCAGTCAAAAGGCGACGATTCATTAAAACCGTGTTGACACGGTTACGGCAAAGGCTTAAAACACCCGCACATCCTTATGCAACCAATTCAACTTCAGTGGATTGATTACACTATTCTTCTGGCATACGTGGCTTTCATTTTGGGAATCGGTTGGGCGCTGGCCCGATACATGAAGAGCTCGAGGGATTTTCTCACGTCCGGACGTTCCATCCCCACGTGGGTCACGGGCCTGGCGTTTATTTCGGCCAATCTGGGGGCGCTGGAACTGGTGGGCATGGCGGCCAGCGGCGCCAAGTACGGCATCGCCACTGCGCATTTTTATTGGGTAGGCGCCATTCCGGCCATGATATTTCTGGCGATCTTCATGATGCCGTTTTATTACGGCTCCAAGGCCCGGTCCGCGCCCGAATACCTGAAGATGCGTTTCGACGAGCGTGTGCGCATCCTGAACGGCGCCGCGTGGGCGGTGATGACGATCTTCATGTCGGGCATATCAATGAACGCCCTCGCCAAACTGTTGAACCTGCTGCTCCATTGGGATTATAACGTCAGCCTGTGGATTTGTTCGGTGGTTGTGGTTCTTTACGTGTTCAAAGGCGGGCTGACTTCGGCCATCTACACCGAGGTGCTTCAGTTCTTCATGATCGTCCTGGGATTTACACCGGTCGTGTATTTGGGATTAAAGGACGTGGGCGGCTGGGGCGCGCTGAAAACTCACCTTTCAGACGTAGCCCAAAATCCCGCCGCGCTGGGGTTGAACAGCAATTCGTTTTCGGCCGATGCCTGGAGCCATGCGTGGAAGCCGCTGCTTGCCGGCCCAGCGAATAATCCGATGGGGGTGGACCTCTTTGCCATGATCTTCGGACTGGGATTCGTCCTGAGCTTTGGTTATTGGTGCACGAACTTCCTGGTCGTTCAGCGGGCCATGGCGGCTAAAAACATGACCGCCGCGCGCAACACGCCCCTGGTAGCCGCCATTCCGAAAATGCTCTTCCCGGCCATCGTCATTTTGCCAGGCATGATTGCCGCCGCGCTGATGACCATGCCCGATAAGGATTATCGAATTCCGCCACCAATCGTTTCCGACCAGAACTACGCCAAAGCCGTCGTCGCAGTCAAAAACGCCAGGCCATCCATGGAAAACCCCGGTGTTCAGGCCGTTCAAAAGGCACTGGGTATCGCAGTCTTTGACGATAAGGTTTCCGCGCTCATCTCGACTAATATTCTCACCCCGTTGTCGGACCAGCAAATTAAAGGCGGACTTTACAATTGCATCGCCGAAAACGACTACGACAGCGTGATTCCGTCGCTGGTGAGAAAATATTGTCCGCCCGGGCTGCTGGCCCTGGCCTTGACGGCATTGCTCGCTTCGTTCATGTCCGGCATGGCGGGCAATATCAGCGCGTTCAACACGGTTTATACCTACGACCTTTATCAGAGTTACCGCCGTCTGGTCCTGGATCGGCCCCGCGCCGCGACGATTGTTCGCTCTGATGGGAAACGTGAAGACGTGACCGTGGTGCTCAAAGACCTGAGCGACGACCACTATCTATGGATGGGCAAGGCCGTCACGGTAGTTGGCACGCTGCTGAGCATCGGCGCCGCCTATTTCGCCAACCGCTATTCGAATGCCATGGACGTCGTCCAATTGTGCTTCGGCTTCGTCAATGCCCCCGTCTTCGCGACGTTCCTGCTGGGTATGTTCTGGAAGCGGACGACGGGCACGGGCGCCTTTTACGGATTGATTGGGGGAATCGTGACCTCGGCGATTTTCCATTCGCTGACTTTGGCCCAGGGCAACCTGCCGGGCATTAAGGGTGGCTACGCGCACGTCGCCCATACTTTTCCGAGCGAAATGGCCCAAAATTTCTGGCTGGCCAGTTTCGCTTTCACGTCCTGTTTGATTTTGACCGGACTCATTTCGCTGGCAACTGCCCGGACAAAATCCGACGAAGAACTCAAAGGGCTGGTCTATTCGCTCACGCCCAAGATCAAGGACGACGAAAAGCATTTCCTCCAGCGGCCCGCGGTGCTGGGCGTGATTCTGCTGATTTGCTGTGTCATCCTGAACATTATTTTCTGGTAAAACTGAACTTTAGAACGAAAGTAATACTATGCTCGATTTACGCTGGCCCATTGGACTGATGTTTTCGCTCATTGGCGCGCTGCTCGTCATCTTCGGCGCGGCGACCAACTCCGACACGGCCATGTACGCGCATTCCCTGGGCAAAAACATCAATGTGATTTGGGGAATTGTGTTGTTGGTGTTCGGGGTGTTGATGCTTCTCGGAGCGGTTTTGGGGAAGAAGGAGCAGTAAGGTGATGCGTGGCGCGTAAATAATTGTCGGACAAGTGTTTGGAAAGCTGAAGAGGCGAGGGAAATCGTATGATTAATGCGCGAATTAGTTAGAGCGCGCTCACGCGACGCTACGCAGGCTTGAAAAAATCCCTCTTGTCATCCGCAGTTTTTATGATATTTTTAACGTCCTTTTTATGAAGACGGACATTCATCCGAGATACATGGACGCGGAGATTCGTTGCGCGTGCGGCAACGTCATCAAGACGCGGTCCACCAAAAACACCATCATTGTGGGTATTTGCAACGTCTGCCATCCCTTTTACACGGGCCAGCAAAAGTTTGTGGACACAGCCGGCCGCGTGGATAAATTCCAGCAGCGCGCCGCCAAGACGCAAGCCGCGCAGGAGGCGTTTGCCACCAAGAAGAAAAAGAAGGCTTAGCTGACTGATTTCATTCCGCCCGCCGGCGCTCTGTCGCTCGCGGGCGGATTTCTTTTCCCATGAACCTGCTCCCGCACATAGAAAAATTCCGCGCGCGCTTCGCCGAAATTGAATCGGCGTTAAGTGACCCCAAGGTTTTTGACAACCAGCAGCGGGCACAGGAATTTTCCCGGGAATATTCGCGGCTCAAGGAATTGGTTGCCACGGGCGATCGATATAAAAAGACGCTGGGCGACCTGGAGGACAACCGGGCGCTCCTGAAAACTGAACCGCCCGAATCCGAAATGGCGCAAATGGCCAAAGACGAAATCGCGCGGCTCGAAGCGGACGAAAAAAAGCTGGCACAGGAAATTCAATTCGGGATTGTGCCGCCCAACCCCACCGATTCGCGCAATACGATTGTGGAAATCCGGGCCGGCGCGGGCGGATCGGAATCCGCCCTGTTCGCGGCGGATTTATACCGGATGTATTGCCGCTACGCCGAGGCGCGCGGCTGGAAGATCGAGGCGATGGATTCGAATCCGTCGGACCTGGGCGGGTTCAAGGAAATCATTTTTGGCGTGACGGGCACGGACGTTTTCAAGCGATTCAAATATGAGAGCGGCGTGCATCGGGTCCAGCGCGTGCCTGCCACGGAAGCGCAGGGCCGCGTTCACACGAGCACGGCCACGGTTGCGGTGCTGCCGGAAGCGCAGGAAGTGGACGTGGAAATCAAACCCGAGGACATCGAAATCAACGTCTGCCGGGCGTCCGGCAAGGGCGGCCAGGGCGTGAATACGACCGATTCGGCGGTGCAAATCCAGCATAAACCCAGCGGATTGATTGTGCGCTGCGCGGACGAGCGGTCACAGCAAAAAAACAAGGCCAAAGCGATGACCGTGCTGCGCTCGCGCCTGCTGGAAGCGAAGATCGCGGAGGAAAATGCGAAATACGCCGCCAACCGCAAGCAGCAGGTCGGCACCGGCGAACGCAACGAAAAAATCCGGACGTATAACTTTCCCCAAAATCGCGTAACGGACCATCGGATTGACCTAACGCTGTATAATCTCGCCAACGTCATTGAAGGAGAGATTGACCCGCTGATTGAGCCGCTCATGACCAATGAGCTGGAGCAGAAGCTGGCGGAGCTGAAATAAGGTTGAAGCGTTGAAACGGACTAGTGGATTGGCGGGCTGCGCCGTTTTGGGCGATTTTTGACGTCGAAACTGCATTTCGCAACAAATCGGCTATAGCGCTCCAAAGCGGTGTCAAGGCCACCGCACTCCAAGACCTTCGGAAACTCGTCCGCCCTTCCCGGATCGACGCCAGAAAATTTTTCAATGCGCGGAATTTCCAACATTCAGTATTTCAATAGACGCGCAAGTTTTATCAATTCACAGGGTCGGAAGGACGCGTGGTATAGCGGAGACATGTATTCCGGGAAGGAAACCCACGAGCGCCGGTCCAGTTCAAACGCAGGTTGAAGTTCTCGCCAAATTTCGGACAGCGTGGCTCGATCAGTGACGCAAATATGCAGTTCGTAGAATGTTGCGGTTGATTTCGAGTGCGGAGTGCGAAATTTGAGGATGAGCATGACTCGCCTGCGCTCGGAACCTTCGACGCGGCGAGGGATGATTCGCCATTTGCCAAATCGAGGACGAGGACGACGACGATTTCCCTTTACCCATATGCCCATTGAATGGCGACCCTACCGGGACTTGAACCCGGGCCGCCACCGTGAAAGGGTGGTGTCCTAACCGCTAGACGATAGGGTCGTCGAGAATGGTTAATATAGCAGGATGACCGGCGTTGTCACGCAATTTTCAAAAAAGGCGAGGAGGCGATCATTAATAAAATTTACAACAATGTCACTGGCATAAATTTGAAAATGGGCGATGTTTTCACGACGACGGCCTGCTTAGGCTCAAACTGAAAATGGAGGAATAATGACCGGTTTGATTGTGAATGGAGGACATGAAGGAGAAAATGAACAATTGTTCAAGGAGAAATTTCTTAACGGAAACGGCGCGCCGCGCACGAACGGCAGCAACGGACACGCCGTCAATGGAGACATAGCTCACATAAACGGCAACGGCCTTTCCGTCAACGGCAATGGAGCATTGCACGTCAATGGCAATGGCCACAGTAACGGCCACGACGACAAGCACGTCGTCATCCGCCACTATAAACCCGAAGACCGCGCAGCCATCCGACAAATATGCTGCGACACGGGTTTTTTGGGCAATCCAATCGAGACGATTTTTAGCGATCGCGAAGTTTTTGCCGATTTATTTACCAACGCCTATTTGGACTATGGCGCGAACTGGGCGTGGGTGGCGGACGATGGCGGGCGCGTCGTCGGATATTTGCTGGGCGCGGTGTCAGCGTCGTTCAATTACACCCTGATGTATTCGGGATTTCAAACGACGATGAAAATGATCACGCGGGCGGCCAAAGGCTGTTACGCGGGCCATCCACGCAGCCGCCATTTCATCCGCTGGCTGCTGACGAGCGGCTACCGTGAGCAACCGAAACATCCGGACAAAGCGGCGCACCTGCATTTGAACGTCGAGAAATCGCACCGCGGCCACGGCCTGGGCCTCCGCCTTTGGCGGGCGTTCGAACAACAGTTGGAGGGCGCGGGCATCCGGAACTGTTACGGCGCGTTTTTTTCGCGCCCCAGACGGAGGCCGGAAGCGGTTTATTCGCGCCTGGGCTTTTCGGTTTTTGACCGCAAGGCCACGACGATATTTCAACCTGAAGTCAGCGAGCTGGTTGAAATCGTGTGCGTTCACAGAAAATTCACATGAAAAAAGTCATTTTCACGCTGGCCGAGGCGCGGTCGGGGACTCTGTATCTGCGAAATCTCTTCCGCCTGAATGCGCGTGACTGCGATTGCCGTCATGAAACGTTTTTTGACATTGGAAATCCCACGATGTTTGGCCCGGCCATTTATGACGCGTATGCGGGGCGTTTCGGGAACATCCGGGCGCGCCTGGAGAAAAAGCGCCGTTATATCCAAAAATTGTCCGGCTCGACGTACATTGAATCCAGCCACGCATTTTTAAAGTCCAGCCGGGTCGCAGCGCTGGACTTTTTTCCCGAATTGCGCCTTGTGCATTTGATTCGCGACCCGTTCAAAGTGGCCGCCAGTGAAGCGTATCGCGAGTTTTGGCGGCGACGGCTTCACGCGCCGTTTCATTTTTACCGCGGCGACGATGGCAAACGGCATTTTGCGTGGGCGCTGACGGGCAACGAACAGATTTTCCAACATTTTGCCGGCAAATCATTGACGTTGTTTCAATGGTATTTGATTCAATGGGTGGAAATTGAAAACCGGGCGATGGATTTCCTGGCGGCAAACGGGCTGCACAACCAGTGTTTTACCCTGCATTCGCCGCATGACCTGAACGATGCGGCAAAGATCCGGGACATGTTCGGCTTTCTTGGGGTGGCGACGAAACAGGCGGAAATTCTTTTCGGCGGGCGCAAGAACAAGAGCATCGGCTATTTCATGGCGCCGGCCCAAAAGGAAGACGAATCGCAATTTGTCCTGGAGCGGCTGCCGGAGCATTATTTGCAAATTTTCCGGAACAAACCATACAGCGACCTCCATTGGGCGGCCTTATTCCAGGAGCGGGGCGCCCGAAACGCGAATCGTCCTTTAAAACCCGAGAATTCCAGCTTGCCCGGACGCCTTTCTCAATTAACCTGTTAAGGTGGCTTGGTTCACCGACCGTCATTTCTTTCTGCTCGCCGTGATTGCTTACGGCTTGAGCTCCACGTATTCGGTTTTCCTCTGGCGAAAGGGTTTTCGCAAGGATGACCGGGCGAATTATTTTCTCATCCTGACGGCGTTTGGGTTGCACACCACAGCGATGGTCGAACGCGGCTTTTCCATCAGCGCCTGCCCGGTCCACAACTTGTTCGAGGCCACGTTGTTTATCGCCTGGACGATCGCCGCGGCGTACCTGGTGGTGGGCCTCTTTCACAGACTCCGGTTCCTGGGTGTGTTTGCGTCGCACCTGCTTTTTTTTATGGGCGTTTTTGCGCTGATGCCCGCGCTGGACCCGCCGCGCGCGGCGACGCCGGATTTTTCGGGCACGCTGATCAGTCTTCATGCCGCTTTGATCCTCCTGGGCATCGGCGCGTTCGGGTTGAGCGCCGTTGCCGCACTCATGTTTTTGACCGAGGAACATGATTTGAAAGTCCATAAACTGCGCGCGGTTTTTTCGCTGCTGCCTCCCATTCAACGCCTGGAATGGGTCATGAACCGACTCCTGGTCTGCGGCGTATTTTTGTTTACCGCGGGTCTGGCAATCAGCCCTTTTTTAATAAGGGAGAAATACGGTGTTTGGTTCAAGAATGATCCCCTGTTGGATTATTCCATTTTCATCTGGTTGTTTTACTTTGGTCTGTTGATTTCGCGCTGGAAATTCGGGCAGAGCGGACGCCGGTTTGCGTGGAGCACGGCCGCAAGTTTCTTCTTTGTTATGCTCACATTTTGGGGATTTCTCCTGCTCTCACAGGTCCATCATCCATGAATGTTGTCGTCATCGGCCTGAGCCATCATACGTCGCCCGTGGAATTGCGGGAACGGTTTGCTTTTGCCGAATCGAAAATCCCGGCGGCCCTCGCGCAATTACGTGAGTCGGGCGTGGCGACGGAGGGTGTCATACTTTCGACGTGCAACCGGGTGGAAATTTACGCGGCCACGGCGCTCGCGCCGGCAAAAGCATTTTCCGAATTAAAGGAATTTTTGGCGCGCGCCTGCGGCGCCGCTCTTGCCCCCGCGCCGGAGGCCATTTATACGCTCGCTGAACCGCAGAGCCTGCGTCACTTGTTCAAAGTCGCTTGCGGGCTGGACTCGATGGTGCTGGGGGAAACGGAAATTCTGGGCCAACTCAAAGACGCCTACACGGTCGCGCACAGCCACAAACACACTGGCGCGCGTTTGAACAAGGCATTTCAGCGGGCGTTTCATGTGGCCAAGCATGTCCGCACGCATACTCAAATCCAGCGCGGCAGCGTTTCAACAGCGTCCGTGGCCGTGGAACTTGCGGAAAAGATTTTCAGTTCGCTGGCGGACCGCACGGTATTGGTCATGGGTTCAGGCGAAATGAGTGAGAAAGTGGCGCGGGGGCTGGTATCGCGCGGGGTTAAAAAGATCGTCGTTGCCGGGCGTTCGCTGGAGCGCGCCGAATTATTGGCGGAGGAATTTGGCGGACGGGCCGTACGATTTGAGGACTGGGCGGGCGAATTTCGAAATATAGACATCGCCATCAGCAGCACTTCCGCGCCGGGCTATATCCTGGACCGCGCGAAGCTGGAGCCATTAATGAAATTGCGCAAGCATCGCCCCTTGCTACTCATTGACATTGCCGTCCCCCGAGACATTGACCCGGCCGTCAATTTTCTGGAGAACGTCTATCTCTACAACATTGACGATCTCCATGCCATTGCGGATGACTACCTGAAGCAAAGGAAAGAGGAAATTCGAGTGTGTGAAGGAATAATTGATGAAAAAGTGAATCAATTGCGGAATGCGGAACGCGGAATGCGGATTGAATCAACCCCGCAAGGCGAGACGAGACATGCCTGACTCCCCCATTATCATCGCAACTCGCGGCAGCGCTTTGGCTCTGGCGCAGGCGAATTTCATCGCTATGCAGTGCCGTGAAATTTTTCCGCGCCTGCGGTTTGAACTAAAGATCATTAAGACAACGGGCGATAAAATGCAGAAAACATCGCTTGTCGAAGGCGGTCTCCCCAAAGGTCTTTTTACCAAGGAATTGGAGGTGGCCTTGATTAAACGGAAAGCGGACATGGCGGTCCACAGCCTCAAAGATTTACCGACGGCTCTACCGGCCGGGCTCACGCTGGCGGCGACGCCAAAACGCGAGGACGTGCGGGATGTTTTGGTTTATCGTTCCGCTGACTATTTGGCAAAACCCAATCCGGCAAGTGATCAGGATTGGTCGCCCGGTCAAAAGGAGCTTGGAGGCTTTAAAGCCGGGATGTTCCTTAGGGATTTTCCGCAGGGCGCAACGATTGCCACGAGCAGCACGCGCCGGAAAATGCAACTGCTTGCGGCCCGCCCGGATTTCAAAATTGTCGAAATTCGCGGGAACGTAACCACACGGTTACAGAAGGTGGCCGAGCGTCCGGAACTGGATGCCACGGTGCTTGCGCTGGCGGGCATGTCCCGGCTCAATTTCAAAATCAAGCCGGATGGAACGTTGACTGGCGACGCCGTACCAGATGGATTGCTGGCGACGGTTTTGGATTTGGGCGTGATGCTCCCGTGCGTGGGGCAAGGAGCCATTGGAATTGAAATCCGGGCGGATGATGAGCGCGTGGCCAAAATTTGCGAGCGCCTGAACCATTACAATACATTTCAATCGACGGCCGCTGAACGCGCGTTTTTGAGCGCGATGGGCGGCGGTTGCCAAAGTCCGGTGGCGGCTCATGCGGAAGTTACGGGCAACAGTATCGCCATCCGCGCCGTTTCATTTCGTGATGGGCCGGCCAAGCGCTCGGAGATAAAAGGACCACCGGGGGAAGCGGCGCGGTTGGGAGAGCAAGCCGCCGCTGAATTGGCCTGAACGATCGGACGTAGCCGACGGGATCAGAAATATCCAGCCACTTTGACAGGCCAACGTTCAAGGGCTACAGTTCCAAAATGGAATACAGTTACAGCCACCGTCATTATCTTTTGCCCAAGGGCTGTAAGGATTTGATTGATGCGGTCAAGGTTCCAATGAACATCGATTGCGATGTCACCTGGCAACTGGACGGCATTATAGTCAGATACAAATTGGCAGAATTGCGGCGGGCGGACGCAGACATCATAATCCGGGGACGGTATGTGCAAATTGTTGAAAAATCTCCCGAGAGGACGCGCCGCCAAAACGCCTTTTATGTTCCCGGCGGTTATGATTTGGCCAGGGCGCTGACTACTTATACCGAAGATGAAGTGCGCATTTTTGTGCCAAAATGCTGAGTGCGGTTGCACAGTTTGAATAGAAAAATTCAGAGCGAACTGACATTCGCTGCTACCCGGGTCAAAGCAAAAACGGCGCGAATTTTCACTCGCGCCGTCGTGCTGGAAAATTTCAGTCTAGCTTTCCGCCGCCTGGGCTGGTTGGGGGGCGTGTTCGGCCTTCATCAGATTTGAAAGGTGGATGGTGCCTTCGCGCTCGATGATGGCGCCGTTGGGGTTCTGCTGGCTCTTGCGCGTGTGGCGCTTGATCATGTGCAGGCCCTCGACGATCGCCCGTTGCTTCTTCGGAAACACGGCGATGATTTTGCCGCGCTTGCCTTTTTCCTTGCCCGACAGGACGAGCACCTGATCGCCTCTTTTAACGTGAGATTTCATTGGATCTTAAATTTTGAATATTGAATTGCTTCAAATGACCTCGGGCGCAAGGGAAATGATTTTCATGAACCGCTTGTCGCGCAACTCGCGCGCCACCGGGCCGAAAATGCGGGTGCCCTTGGGATTCAACTCCTTGTCAATGATGACACAGGCGTTGCGGTCAAACCGCAGGTACGAGCCGTCGCTGCGGCGGATGATGTGCCGGGTGCGCACAATCACGGCATCGTGGACTTCGCCTTTTTTCACCGTGCCATCCGGCGCGGCGTCTTTGATATGGACTTTGATGACGTCGCCGATGCCGGCGTAACGCTGGTTGCGGCCGAGCACGCCGATAGCCCAGGCAATTTTAGCGCCGGTATTATCGGCAACATCCAAACTGGAACGAACTTGCAACATAAATCAAATTAAGCGGCCGCGGCGGCTTCCCGCGCATTGCGCTCCACCACTTCAACGAGTTTCCACCGCTTGAGTTTGGACATCGGGCGCGTTTCCTCGATGCGGACGGTGTCGCCGATTTTTGCTTCGGCCTTTTCGTCGTGCGCGTAAAATTTCTTGTACGCGGTCACAATCTTCTTGAACTGCGGGTGGGGAAATCGGCGCTGGACGCGGACGACAATCGTCTTGGTCATTTTATTGGAGACGACCTCGCCGACGCGTTCCTTGCGGTTGCCGCGTTTCGCGGCGGGAGCGGTTTGAGCGTTTTGTGTTTCTTCAGCCATGGTAAAATTGGATTGGTGGTCTGTTATTTCGCCTTGTTTCGCAATTCGGAAATGCGTGTTTCGATGCGGGCGATATCCTTGCGAAGCGTGCGAAGGCGGGCCGGTTTTTCCAACTGGGCACTGGCCTGCTGCAGGCGCAGGTTAAACATCTCGTGGCGCAGGTCGCGCCCGAGCGCCGACAATTCGACCAGCGTCGCATCTTTAATTTTCGAGTCCGAATACTTCATAAATTGGCGCTATATCAGTGGCTGTGCCGCGAAATGAATCGCGTTTTGATGGGCAATTTGGTGGCGGCCAGGCGCAGTGATTCGCGGGCGATGGCCTCCGTGACGCCGTCCACTTCGAAGAGCACGTTGGCGGGCCGAATGACGGCGACCCAGGATTCGAGGGGCGCTTTGCCCTTGCCCATGCGCGTTTCCAGCGGCTTTTTGGTAAAGGATTTCTGCGGGACAATGCGGATCCACATTTTGCCGTGGCGTTTCATGTTGCGGGCACTGGCAACGCGGGC
>DASYYL010000211.1:0-41243 GCA_035933915.1 Verrucomicrobiia bacterium | reverse complement strand
TTCCTGGACATTGACCACGGAACTTATCCATTTGTTACTTCGTCCAACACCACCGCCGGCGGCGCGTGCACCGGTTCAGGCGTGCCGCCGCACCGCATGGATCGCGTCGTGGGGGTGATGAAAGCATATACCACACGCGTGGGCGAAGGGCCGCTTCCGACTGAGAATGACGAAATCTCCGACCTGCTCCACGGCATGGGCCGTGAATTTGGAGCAACGACGGGCCGTCCGCGCCGTTGCGGCTGGTTCGATTCCGTGGCCACACGTCATGCAGCCATGGTTAACGGCATTGATGAGCTGGCGGTGACCAATCTCGACGGCCTTGACACCCTCGAAACCATTAACGTGTGCGTTGCTTATCAGCACGGCAAGGAGCGCTACGATTTTGTCCCAAACGACGCCCAGGCTCTCGCCGAGTGCAAGCCAGTCTACGTGGAATTTGAAGGCTGGCGCACGGCCACTGATAAAGCCCGGACCTGGCGCGAATTGCCGCCGAAAGCGCGCACGTATTTGAAGGCCATCGCTGAATTGAGCAATGCGAAATTGCTGATCGCATCCGTTGGCCCGGGTCGGGAGCAGACGATATTTCTTTGAAGTCAATCTGCCTGATCGAGGGCGGCGAGGACGGCTTTGCTGTAGGAGGAAGGAAGTTCAAAAGGATCAGGCTGGCGCAGAACGATTGCCTGTGCATTGGGATTTTTCGGGAAAACGAGCACGAGCGGCACCCCGGAGCTGCCGTAATTCGAGATTTCTTCGGTCATTTGCGAGGGCGTGCGCGTATAATCTCCAATTAGCGTGGCTGCATTTATATCCTTCAGCTTTGCAGTTACGGCCGGGTTTTCCAGCGCTGGTTTGACAATGGCGTTGCACGTCACACACCACGTGGCGGTGAAATCCACGAGCACGGGTCTCCCCGCGCTTCGAGCCTGGGCGACGGCTTCCGGACTCCACGCCTCCCAAACAAGGTCCTTTGAGGACGTTTCAGCCAGAGAGAAGTATCCGCCGCCGATTAACAGGATTAGAATGACTGCGGCCGCGATGCCTTTTCCGCTGCGGCCGCGTTGGATGAATTCACCGAAGACCCATGCCGCCAACGCGACGACGACAAGAAACATTCCAAGCCAAAGAACTCGCGAGCCATAATCGCTGGCGGCCACATTAAATAACCAGACCGTCGTGGCCAGCATGGGAAAACCGATGGCAATTTTGAATTTTTCCATCCAAGCGCCGGGTTTAGGCAGGAATTTCAGCAGGGCCGGATTGCAGCTTAGAATGACATAAGGCGCGGCGAGGCCAATCCCGACAAAGAGGAAGATCAAAAAGATTTCGCTGGCGCCTTTTGGCAGGGCAAAGGCCACCGCCGTACCCAAAATTGGGGCTGTACACGAGGCGGCAAGGACTGTCGCCAGGAAGCCATTGAAAAACGCACCGGCGGCACCGTGTTTTGATGCGAGAGTGCCGGCGGCATTCATTATTCGACCGCTGGGAGTCACTTCAAAAACGCCAAACAAGTTCAACGCGATGAGCATTGTCAGCACTGTAAGGCCAACGACAAAAACAGGGCTGCCAAATTGTATCCCCCACCCGACCTGATGCCCCAGGGCTTTGAGGCCAATGAAAATCAGGGCCAGGGCAGCAAAGGAGGCCAGCACCCCGGCGGCGTAAATAAAACCCAGATTGCGGACGCGCCGGGGCTCACTGCGCGCTTCGCTCACGAAGCCAAGAATCTTCAAGGCAATGACCGGCAGAACGCACGGCATGACGTTTAAGATGAGGCCGCCGATGAAGCCGTAGAGGAGAAATCTGCCAAGTGAACCAGAGGACGCTGCGCCGACGTCCTGGCCGGCTGGAATTGTGGTGGCGGGCGTGCTGACTTCCGTCGATGCCGGCGCTGAGGTTGTGGCGCCCGTGGGCGCTTCATTGGCGATCGGAAACTGAACATCAAAACCGAGCCGCTGAAATTTGCCGTTCACAACCAGCACACCGCTTATCTCTTTGGGCCAGCCGCCCGAAAATAATTTCACATTTTTGCGCAGCCGAATGGAAGGTGAAATTCCAATTGTGCCGGTGGCGGGAAGGATTTCGTAATTGTCCGCAGCATCAGGAAAAAAATCCGCTTGCTCAACGGGTAAAAGTTGCTCCGTCACCTGGAGCGCATTGATAATGAGTGGTCTTGTATCGCCATTTGCAGCTTTTTCCCAACCCGCCGAGACCTGAAAAGAGCCCGCCGGGCCGGGAACCTTGCCTTGCCATTTGATAATATCTGGCGCCTCAGCCGATGGCTTTGTCTCGCTGCCAATATTGAGCGCAGCCTGGACGGTTGCTTTCTGAGGAATACAGACGTCCTTGCATTCGAGCCATGTCAGGTTTGCTGTCAACATGATTGGGCCGGGCGGAACGTTTGCGGCGATTTTCAACGGCACGAGGAGCATGGTTTCGTCGTTGTAGCCGTAAGTAGTCACTTCGGCAGGCGGCAATTTCTCAGGAAGCGGCCAGTGGATTTCACCGGCGGTAACGCCCGCAGGCAATTGCCAGGCAATCGTGGTGGGCATCCCGGCGTCCCCGGAATTTTTCCAATAGGTGTGCCATTCGGGCTCCATTTTGAGGTCCACGCCGGCCCAGACGGTGTCGCCGGGTTTGGCGGTGTCATCGGACAGGACTAGCGTGGCCCGGGTATGAGCGGCGCGGGCGCTCAGGGCGACCAGGCAAAACAGGATGGAAACCGCAGTCCAGACACGTCGCATACGGATTAGATGCCAGATTTGGAGGAATATTGAAATGATTTTTCGGGGTGGAAAGCGGGGATGAGAGTATGAAATGGCAGGAGCGGCGGAAGGGCCGCAGAACAGAATCGCGCTATTCCTCCTTCGCCGGGCCTACGGAGGGCAGGCGCGCGGTTCGCAGTCAGCGGCAGGATATTAGACGGCATTACCCGAGGTGGTCCCCCGAACCCCAAAAGCATTCGGGGCGGAGTCGACCCCTGGCTAATATCCTGTGCCCCGTCAGGGCACTCGATTGGCGGAAACAGGCGCATTGACTTGCCCATATGTTATGTCTAATCTTGGTGTTCAATGCTGGACACGATAGAGAAACTTTTAGTCTTGCAGGACCGCGACCGCAAAATCCATCGGGTTCAACAAGAACTCGCCCATATTTCACCTGAACGCGGAAGTCTCCAGGCCAGAGCTGCCACGGCGCAAACGCACCTTGACGCCGCCAAGACGCGGGTCAAGCAAATTGAATCCGAACGCAAGCGGCTGGAGATCGAGGTGGAATCCAAAAAGTCGCAGATTGAGAAATACGCGAACCAGCAGCTTCAAACCCGCAAGAATGAGGAATACAGGGCGCTGGCGCTGGAGATTGAGCATTGCAAGGCGGAAATCACGAAGATCGAGGACCGTGAGATTGAATTGATGGAGCAGGCCGAGGCCGCGCAAAAGGAAGTCCTGCGGGCCATGGCGGATGCCAGCGCCGCAAAATCGATGGTTGATAAGGATGTCGCCGAGTTGAACCAGCGCGAAACAAATTTAAAAAAGGAGCTTGAGGATTTTCAACAGGGACGGGTCGAACTGGCAGGCGCCGTGGACGACACCGTGCGCCATCGCTACGAACGATTGCTCAAGAGCAAGGGTGACAACATCATCGTGGGCATCAACCACGGCGTTTGCGGCGGCTGTCACATGAAACTGCCGGCGCAAATACTCGTGGACTGCAAGTCGCAAAGGGAAATTGTGGCCTGCTCCAATTGTGGACGCATTCTGTATTACACGCGTGATATGGAATTGGTGGCGGCGGAGTGAGCAGATTTTGGATTAATGGATTGATGGGTTTTTGGATTGGTGATTTATGGGACACGCTAAAGCGTGCACACCGAGCGCGCTGTTGAAGCGTTGAACCGGTTGCGCTTGCCAGGAAGCCGGGTAGTCCTCTGTTTTTAGGCACTTCGCAGCTTTTTTTCCGCAAATCGAAAAACGGCTTCGGGTGAAATTGCCGTCAGGCATTCCATCGGATTTTTCCAGCGGCACGAGGACTTGAAACAGGGAGCGCAGGGCAAATCAATCCGCATAACGTTCTCTAGCTGCCCATACGGACCAGTGTAACTGGGATCCGTGGGGCCAAAGAGCGCAACCACCGGCACACCGAGCGCCGCCGCCGCATGCATCGGGCCGGTGTCATTCGTAATCATCAGGCGGCACAGCCGCAGCCATTCGATCATTTCGGGCAGGGTTGTTTCTCCGCACAAATTCAGTGCCCGTTCCGGCACTGTGCGGGAAATGACATCTCCCAGCGGCTTGTCGGCTGCCCCGCCCATGACCGCAAAATGGACGTCCGGAATTTTTTGCGCAAACAGTCGAACGAGTTCAGCAAAGTTTTCCACCGGCCAGCACTTGGTCGGCCAGCGCGCGCCGGGTTGGAGGGCGATCCATGGCGATAGCGGATTGGTCAAGGCCTGCGGCCATTTTGCGCACACGGTTTCCGCTGCTGCGGCGCGTTCCGGGAGCCACTGGAAATTCATGTGTTTGGGCACGCCAAGCGCGGATAGGACAGAAAGGTAACGTCCCACGGCATGCCTTTCCTGCCCTGTACTCACTGCGAGGTCGTAAAACCCGCTCGCGCCTTCGCGTCCGCCTTCCCTGGGATTGTCCAGCCCGATCAGCAGCCTGCCCCGCGCCAGCCAGGCAAATATGGCGCTACGCAAAAGCCCCTGCAGGTCAATCACCCAATCGAATTGCTGCGCCCGCGTCCATCGAATGCTGCGAACCATTTCCGGCCAATGGAGCGGCGACGTCCATCGCTCGCGTTGGAACAATACGAGTCCTGCCAAATCCGGATCGTCTTCGAGCAACGGCGCAAACTTCGAATTGACCCACCAGAAGATTTCCGCGTCGCGAAGATGAAGTTTCAACAAACGCAGGACGGGCAGCGCCTGGATGATGTCCCCCAGTGAACTTGGTTTGAGGATGAGAATTTTCAAAGCACGCGGACAACGGGCAAAAACTGCGGAGCCGCCGCCTCGTCTCACCCGTTATGACTTACTTTCCGAATTCCAGCCGCTCGGCGAGCCGTTCTGGAAGGCCGGCTTCGCGGATTTTTGCCTGCGCGGCGGCGATGTCATAATCCACCCGGCGCAATTCAATCGTGGCCGCGTCCACGTCAAAAATGACATAGGCAGCCTTGGGATTGTTGTCGCGCGGCTGGCCCACGGCGCCAACGTTTACGAAATACTTTTTTGCCGGGTCCACCTTGAATTTGGAAAAGGTTCCGCCCCGCACTACGGTGTCCCGCATGAAAGCCACCGGCACGTGCGTGTGGCCGAAAAAGCAAACGGGGGTTGTCTGATACGGGAAGCTCGCGGCCGCCTGAAGCTTGTCAAAGACATAGCCCCAGCGCTGCGGCGCGTCGAGAGTAGCATGAACGATTGTGAAATTAGCCACCATTTTGGTGTATTTGAGGTCGCGAAGCCATTCGCGGTCCTCAGGGCTGAGCTGCCGGCGCGTCCAGTGGACGGCCTCAGCCGCATTGGGATTGAATCCTTCCAACTGCTCATCAATGGAGCAATATTCGTCGTGGTTTCCTTTCACGCAGGGGATATTCATGTCCCGGATGATCTTCAAACATTCTTTTGGGTTCGCGTTGTAGCCCACGACGTCGCCCAGGCAGACGTATGCGTCCGGTTTCTGCGCCCTGGCGTCCTCAAGGACCGCTGTCAGCGCCTCCAGATTGGCATGTATGTCTGCAATAATTGCGTATTTCATTTTCTAGCAAAAAAACCGCGGCAGGATTTCAATCCACCAGTTGGACTCCCGCTTCATCTCGTTCATCGGTTCCGCGTTCGTTCTTTTTCACGCAGCGATTTCAAATCCGCGGATGTCGTTTTGCGCATCCGTCCAAGTTACCTTCTCGTCGCGAATAAATCCAGCAAGACCGGAATCCCGAATTGCCGTCTGGAACGCCTCCAATTCGGAGCGGCGCCCCTCGGCAATCAATTCCACCCGGCCATCCATTAGATTACGCACAGTTCCGGTGACTTCAAACCCGGCCGCCACGGACTTCACGTTATAGCGAAAGCCGACGCCCTGCACCCGGCCCGAATAATATACCCTCATCCGTTGCCGTTTTTCCATTAGCGGCTTGTCTGGCACAGCAGGGATAAAGCCAAACCAAGGACACTAAATCAATCTTTTTGTTTATTCAAATCTTTCTCATTCTCATCCTTATCGTCATAGACTGGTCTTGAGAACCCCAGAAAACGAGCATAATCAGCCGCCGCACTTGTGGAATCCCGGCGGAAAAGTATAAGCTTAACACCGTGATTTACGACCCTTCATTGGACGATTTGCTTCAAAAAGTCTGGGACGGCCAGCGCGTCTCCCAGACCGACGCCCTGCGGTTATATCGGTTGCCCCTTGAGGAACTCGGCGCACTGGCTGACCACCGTCGCCAACTCGCCAAAGCCGCCGATTTCAACGGTCGCGGCAACGACATCGTCACCTATATCGTGGACCGGAACGTCAATTATACGAACGTCTGCAACGTTTATTGCAAATTCTGCGCTTTTTACCGGGTGGAAAAAGACGACGATGCCTATGTCATCAGCCTGGACGAGATGGACAAAAAAATTGAGGAAACCATTGCCCTGGGCGGGACGCAAATGCTCATGCAGGGCGGACATCATCCCAAACTGACGAAACAGTGGTATCTGGATCTGCTTTTCCACGTTAAAAGCAAGTTTCCAGATTTCAACATCCACGGGTTCAGCCCCAGTGAATTCGTCCATTTCCGCGAGGTTTTCAACGAGCCACTGGAAAAAATTATTTCTGATTTCCGGGCCGCGGGCCTCGGATCCATCCCGGGAGGAGGAGGCGAAATTCTGGTGGACCGCGTGCGCCAGAGGATTTCCCCGCTCAAAGCCATGAGCAATGACTGGCTCGAAGTTATGGACGTGGCGCACCGCCTGGGATTGTATTCCAGCGCTACGATGATGTTCGGCCATGTGGAAACCATCGAGGACCGCGTCGAGCACATGGAACGCCTGCGCGCCCAGCAGGACAAGTCGTTGAGCTATAAGAACGGCGGACATTTTACGGCCTTCATCTGCTGGACCTTCCAGTCCGAACACACCAAATTGAAGGCCCCAACCGTGGGCGCGCATGAATACTTGCGCACGCAGGCCCTCTCACGCATCTATTTGGACAACTTCACAAACGTTCAAAGCTCGTGGGTTACGCAAGGGTTGGAGATTGGCCAGGTCGGCCTGAAATACGGCGCAAATGATCTGGGCAGTATCATGATCGAAGAAAATGTCGTGTCCCAAGCCGGGACTACGTTTCGCATGAGCGTTAAGGACATGAAACGCCTGATTTCAGACCTCGGCTACGAACCCCGGCAGCGGAATAATTGGTATCAGTTGGTGAATTAGAACTCGCATAGCAGAGCGCCACGTGAGCGCACTCTAACTGAACCGGTCACAATTGACCGTCAAAAACCAGAAAGTCAGAGCCGATTCATATCGGCTGTTACGCTAAGAGCAATATCAGTGTTTGAGGGGCAGCGTTTCGTCTGAATCCGATGATTGATACATCGCCGGGGGCAGCTTTGGCGCCTGTTTGTGGCGATGGAGATGCTGAAAGGCAAAATGCGCGACGATAAAAAGCGCGACGATACCGACGATCAGAGCGGCCAATCCGCCCACCTTCCAGTTCAATTTTGAGAGCAGAAACATGGCCCGGTCTACGGGAGTCCGGTTTTGTTCCATCAGTGGAGGCGGCTCGCTGAAATTCGGCGTGCCTTTCAATTCGCGATCCAGCTCAGACGTAATCTTCGGCACGTCCATCTTGAGCAGCGTCGCGTAATTCTTGACCGAACCCTTGATATAAATTGGCGCCGAGAAAACATCGAAATTTCCTTCTTCGAGAGCGCGGATATGGTCTGTCCGGATTTTGGTGGATTCCGCGACTTGTTCAATCGTGAGTTTTTTAGCTTCGCGCGCCGCGCGCAGCTGTTCGGCGACCGTAGGCATTTTGGGCAGTGTAATGATGCGGCTGGGGTGTTGGCAAGGAAGGGTTATAACCGGTAGTGTCTATCTGATGCATTCGCAAGTTTGACAAATCGCTCACTTCCCTGCCCGCCTTTTGAACTTCTTCGACATTTTTTCGGCCGATTGAACCTTTTCTGGCTTCGCGCATTCCACTTGATGACAATGCCGGTAATGGCTGAAAGCGAACAAGTGCCCGTGCGCCAGGCCCGTGAAGGAAATCCGGCCGCCTGGGACGCGCTCTTTCGACGCTATCAATTGCCGCTTTTTGTTTATGTTTTTGAGCTGGTCCATCACGAGCAAACGAGCCTGGATATCGTCCAGGAAACGTTTATCGCCGCGGTCCGGCACATCACCGGGCTGCGCGATGATGAAAAATTTGCGAGCTGGCTCTTCGGCATCGCTCACCAGAAATGCCTCCTGCACTGGCGAAAAAGGGGCGGCAAAGAAATTTTATTGGATGAACTCCCGGATGCGCCGGACGAATCCCCGGACGCCCCCGACGATGTTCTTATTCGCAGCGAGCAGGAAGCCGAGTTTATGAATGCGATCAATCAGCTTCCCCTGCCCCACCGGTCCGTTGTGCTCCTGCACTATATCGAAGATTTTTCGCTGGAAGAAATTGCGCGCGTTACCGAAACGCAAATCGGCACCGTGAAATCGCGGCTGCACTACGCAAAAAAGTCGTTGCGCAAAATACTGGAGGCCAAAAATGAAAACGCCCCGTGAAATCCTGTTGGCCCGGCATAAGGCCATTGAGCCAAAACTGGATGATGTCCGAGAGCATGTTGTTGGGAAATTGAACGACAAAGACACAAAGACACAAAGTTCTTCGGAACGACTGCTTTCTTTGTTCCTGAGTTGTCCGAAGGTTGTTTGGAATGAATTGGTATTGCCGTCGCGCCGTATATGGGCTGGCCTTGCCGTGGTCTGGCTTGTGCTTTTGGCCGCCAATTTCTCCATGCGCGATCGTTCGGAAATCAAAATGGCTAAATCACCGCCGTCCCCGGAGATGATCATGGCATTTCGGCAGCAGCAACAATTGTTGAGCGAATTAATTGGCCAGGATAACGCGCCGGTTGCCAGGCCACAAAAGCCGTTTTCGCCGAAGCCGGCGAGCGAACGGCGGCTGGAACTATTGATGACTTAAAGATCACCAACGACGAAAATTTGATGAGAAAGAGACAGACTATGTCGCCCCTACGGGGCTCACGATTTCTTTTAGACGTTTGCTACAATTATGTCACCCCTACGGGGTTTGCGGTCCGATTCCAACAATTATGAGCGAACATCCGAGAGCCAACCGAGGATGGCGCATTGTGCGCCGTATGCTGATTGCCCTGGCCGTTTTGGTTACGCTGGTTGCCGTTTGTGTCACGGAAGAAGACTGGCGCGGCAAGCGCGCGTGGGAAAGTTACAAGCGTGAAATGGCGGCAAAGGGCGAGAAATTCGATTGGCAGGCTTTTGTTCCGCCAACGGTTCCGGATGACCAGAACTTCTTTGAAGCACCGATCTTCAAGAGATTCACTGATGGCTACTGGAACACAAACGCCGCGGAATGGGATCCAAATACGAATATAGCCGACCATTTGTATATGAGCATTTATGGCCTTGATGATTCCGTAGTGTGGCCAAGCGGCGGCGGTTACTGGTGGAAAGGAACAGCGATCGACCTTGCAGACTGGCAACAATACTACCGCGCTTTGGCCAAAAAATCGAAGGAGTTTCCCGTCGCACCACAACCGCAAACACCAGCGGCAGACGTATTGCTGGCTTTAAGCAAATACGATTCGACTATCGAAGGTCTGCGCACGGCGGGCAACCGTCCTGGTTCGCGGCTTCCGCTTGATTACGACCAGGGAATATACGTGACGAGCAGTGAATTATTACCGTGGCTGGCCATGTTGAAACGCTCACTTCAAGTGCTGCAATTACGATCAATCGCCGAATTACAAAATGGCGAAAGCGAAAAGGCCCTGGACGATATTGAGCTGATGTTTCGGATTAATGATTCGATTCGCAACCAGCCGTATCTAATTGCACACCTGGTGCGCATCGCAATTTTTAGCATTGCCATGCAAACGGTATGGGAAGGCCTGGTTCACCAGCGTTGGACAGACACACAAATGGCAAGTCTTGAGGACGCGCTTGCAAAAATGGATTTTTTGCAGGACTACCAGTTCGCGATGCGCGGTGAAACTGCATTTGCCATCGAAACCATTGAAAATCAGCGGATGACGCGCCAAATCAGGTATGTTGAGGACTCCGGGGAGGGAACACCCAAGGTCGCAACTTATCATTTTTACCTTACCCCCAGCGCCTATTTTTATCGAAGCCAGTTGGCCCACGCACAAATGTCGCAGCAGTGGGCCGTCCCGTTGGTGGACACCGATCGCCGTATCGTATCGCCGGAACGCTTACTGAGGACACAGCATGAAATTGATGAGCAGACGAATCACGTTTCGGTTTACAATGTCGAAGCATTGATGACCGCCCGTACTCTTATTGCAAGTGCAAGAAGATTTGCCATCGCTCAAGCCGGCGCCGACCTGGGGCGGGTTGCTTGCGCTTTGGAACGTTACCGCCTTTCCCACGGACAATACCCCGCAACGCTCGAAGCGCTTGCGCCACAGTTTCTTGAGTCCGCGCCTCACGACATTATCAATGGCCAGCCGTTGCATTATCGGCGCACGGGCAGCGGTAAATTCCTGCTCTATTCGGTCGGCTGGAACGAAACAGATGACGGGGGACGCATTACTTTAACCAAAAGTGGAAGCGTTGACTATTTCAAGGGCGATTGGGTGTGGCAGGTTGTGGACTGATTCTCACACCGCTTCCTGCCCCGCTCCATCCGCGCCGCCTCCATCCAGATCAATCAAAATATCCCGCGGCTCGGCACCTTTCCCCGGGCCAACAATTCCACGGTTTTCGAGCTCATCCATGATGCGCGCGGCGCGCGTGTAGCCCAGGCGCAAGCGGCGCTGTAACAGCGATACACTCGCCTTTTGCTCGCTGCGGATGACTTCGATACAATCTTGAATCAAATCCTCATCCTCATCAATCCCGCTCGGGATGTCCGAGGCGGCAGGTTTGGAGAGTTGTTGATGAATCTCCAGGTCATAGTTGGGCTTGCCCTGGCGCGCGATAAACTCGACGATGTTCTGGATTTCCTGGTCCGTGATTAGGGCGCCCTGCGCCCGGATCAATTTCGCCGAACCGGGCGGGAGGTAAAGCATATCGCCCTTGCCCAATAATTTGTCCGCGCCCATGGCGTCCAAAATTGTCCGCGAATCGACCTTGGCCGCGACCTGAAAGGCGATACGCGCGGGAATGTTCGCCTTAATGACTCCGGTGATGACGTCCACGCTCGGCCGTTGCGTGGCGACAATGCAATGAATCCCCGCCGCCCGTGCCATCTGAGTGATACGCGCAATGGCCATTTCCACGTCCGCCGGCGCAACCAGCATCAGGTCAGCCAACTCGTCAATGATAACGACGATGTAGCTGAGTTTTTCGGGGATGACGATGTCCTCTTCGCGCGGCACCACAATTTCCTCGTCCACCTCAACGGCAAATCCTTCCGCGCCCGGCTCGACTTTTTCCTTTTTCGACATGAGCGGCAGTTCAGGTTCCTGTGGCACGAGCTTTTTATTTGGACGCGAATTGAACGTCGCGATGTTGCGCACGCCAACCTTCGCAAATATCTGGTAGCGCTTTTCCATTTCGTTGACGACCCAACGCAACGCAAGAATGACTTTTTTGGGGTCGGTCACGACGGGCACGACCAGGTGCGGCAGTGCGTTATAATGCTGAAGCTCGACGACTTTGGGATCAATCATGACGAAGCGCAATTGATCCGGTGAAAAACGGTAGAGCAACGACGCAATGATGGCGTTAATGCATACCGATTTGCCAGAACCGGTGCTGCCGGCGATGAGCAAGTGCGGCATTTCCGTTAGATCCGCGACAATCGGATGCCCATAGACGTCTTTGCCCAACGCCAGCGGAATCTTGGCCTTGGTCGCGCGCCATTCATCCGATTCCAACAGGTCGCGCATGATGACCTTGGTCTTGACGATGTTCGGCACTTCGACGCCCACGGAGCTTTTCCCGGGAACGGGCGCGAGGATATGAATGCGCTCGGCCTTGAGCGCCGCGGCGATGTTGTTCGAGAGCGCAGTGATTTTTTCCAGCTTCACTCCCGGAGCAGGGTGCAATTCGTAACGCGTAATCGTCGGGCCTTTGGTGATGTCGCCGAGCGAGACTTCGATGTCAAATTGTGCGAGCGTCTGCTGCATCAGGCGCGCGTTGGCCATGAGTTCCTCCCGAGACTCGGTGGGCTTGAGGCTCATGTCCGGCAATTGCAAGAAATCAAGAGTCGGCAATTGATAATTTCCAATGATGGGCGTCTGGGCCACGGTAATCGGCTTGGGTTTTTTCACCCTTGCCGGCCCGATTCCCGTAATTTTGATTTCGGGATCCGGTTTTTCCACAGGTTTTTCCTGCTTGTCCGGTTCGTCCTTTGCGGCGGTAACTTCACTCTTTGATTCCGCCTTTGGTTCTTCAGTTTTTCCAGGTACTTTGTCCGCCGTTTTTTTGCCAAGAATGTCGTCCGTGCCGGCCACGGCTACTTCCTTCGCGGGAATCACCTGGCCTTCGCCGGCAGGTTCGGGCTCGAGAGTTTTTGAGATTTCCGGCAATGTCGTTTTTCGGATGCGCGGGCCTTTGGCCTGCGGCACGGAGAGATCGCGGACAGTGGGCTCGGGCACCGGCTTCAAATCCGGTCCAAGGCCGGATCGCGCGACCTGTTCCTGGAGTTGTTTCGCCTGTTTCTCCAAATCCCGCGCCCGCCGCTCCAAAGCCACTTCCTGCGCTGATGGTCCAGCGGGGGCTTTTTCGCGCCGGCCTTCCATCTGGCGTTGCACCAAAAAACGAACCCATTCGCCCAGTCGGAAATTCGTCAGAAAAATCAGGCCGATCAAGCCCAGCAGCCCGTAAACTACCGTTGCGCCAAAGGGGCCCAGCAACGAAAAGCCAAAATTGTAACTGCGCGTCTGTCCATAAGTGGCATAGCCCAGGAAACCGCCGGCGCTTTGCGCCCCGATGGCCACGTGAAGGTTGCCGAACCAATTCTCACTATCAAAAACATGGAACATTCCGGTCAATGAAATCACCAGGACGCACGCCCAGGTCAAAGACCACCACAAGCGCTCACGTAAATAGCTTAGAAACTGGAGCAAATACCCAACTCCAAAAAATGCCAGCAACCACGGCAAGACGTAAGCAATCACGCCCAGTACCAGAAACGAAAACCAAGCGATATAGGCGCCTCCCAAACCAATCCAATTGTGCACATGCTGATTGTGAGGTTCGCTTGAGAAAGCAACATCGAACCGGTCGAATGAGATTTGTGAAACAAACAACAACAGCGCCGCCGCCAATAGCGCGACGCCGATTACATCGTTCCAGCCGTGATGCGGCTCTGACGTCCTGCGTGACATGAATCTATCGTAGCAATTCCGCGGTTGCGCTAAAAGATTAAGTTTTCAGTTTTCAGCCCTCCGCTAATCACCCGCGAGACATTAGCAAACAATTTTCATTGCGAACCAGGGATCATCGGAGATACAACTCAATGGTGAGAAGGCTTCCTTTACTCATTTCGGGAATTATTGCCGGGATCGCCTATTTTCAATTCAACATTGCCGCATGGGACGGCGCCGGCCATATGGCGATTGCCGCGGAGGCGTTCCGCCAGTTAACCCCGGAACTTAAAGCGCAGGCCACCGAAGTTTTGAAGGCGCACCCGGACTATCAACAATGGGCAAATGCGTATCATCCGAATCCCACGATTGACCTGGCTGCATACGTCTTCATGCGCAGCAGCACCTGGCCGGACGAAATCCGCCGCAGCGGCAACCCCTACGATCATCCGGAATGGCACTTCATTGATTATCCGCTGAGGCCGCCGTCGTTTTCATTCGAGCCGGACCCGAGACCAACAAACAATATCCTGTTTGGAGTGGCGCAATGCGAAAAAACATTGAGCGATACCAACGCCAACCGGGTCTTGCGCGCAGTCTATCTGTCCTGGCTGGTCCATTTAATCGGTGACATGCACCAGCCTTTGCATTGCGAGTCGTACTTCGACGATGAATTTCCAAACGGCGACCGCGGCGGAAATGACTTTTTCGTCAAACCGGAACAAACGGGAGTGCGATTGCACGGCATTTGGGACGGACTATTGGGCACTATCGAAAACCCGGCGGCCCAGTGGAATTACGCATTGAAAATTGAAGCCGAGTATCCAAAGGCCGTTCTACCTGAATTGCAACGGCACACCAACCCCAAATCCTGGAGTTTGGAAAGCCGCAGGCTGGCGATCAGATACGGGTATCTTAATGGCCACTTGCGCGGCAGCACCAACCTCGAAACTGCCTTCCCGTTGCCCGAAGGCTATCTCAAAAACGCGCAGACCGTAGCCGAACGCCGCGGGGCCCTGGCCGGCTATCGTCTGGCCGACGAAATTCAGGAATACTTGAAATCGGCAGCGACGGCGCCGTTACTGCCGCCCAACACAAACACAATCTTCGTAGCGCTTCCGAAAGAAATCGGGACCGCACAAGCGGCCAATTATTATGACGAGAACATGACGGTGACCGGAAAAGTCGTGGACGTCAGCATGCGCTCCTCGATCGCGATCCTGGATTTGGACCAGCCCTACCCGGATTCGCCGATGACTGCCGTGGTATTCGATGAAAACTTCGGGCGATTCGGCGATTTCCAGAAATATGATGGGCACAATGTTGAGCTCAGCGGCACCATTACTGAATATCACGACAAACCGGAAATGGTCCTGGAATCACCGCGACAAATTAAAATTACCGACCCGAATCAATAAAAAGTTTATTGAACCAATACTTGAACAATTGCGCTGAACAGCGGAGAGTATATTGATGCGGTTGGTTGTCGTTTCGAATCGGTTGCCGTTCACAGTATCGTTCAAGGATGGTGCGCCGGAGTTTAAAACCAGCACGGGAGGATTATCCACCGGGCTCGCCAGTTATTTGCGACAGGCAAACGCCGGCGCCCGCGAACACCTAGATTATTTTTGGCTGGGCTGGCCCGGCACGAGCATCGCGTCTGAGTTCCAGGACGCCGTTCGCAAACACGGCGAAGAACAATTCAAATGCGCTCCGGTTTTTCTGCCCGAAGAAAGCATGGAACGCTTTTACCATGGCTTTTGCAATAAAACCATCTGGCCGCTCTTTCATTATTTTCCGTCGCTCGCGCAATTTGACGAAGGCTATTGGCAGGAATACCGCAACGTAAACCGCATCTTCGGCGAGGCCGTTGCCAATGCATTGCGGCCCGACGACGTCGTGTGGATACACGATTACCATCTCATGCTGCTGCCGCGCCTGGTTCGCGAGAAATTTCCCGAGATTCCGATCGGCTTCTTTCTTCACATCCCCTTCCCTTCCTTCGAAATTTTCCGACTCATGCCCCGCGCCTGGCGCGAGGAAATTATTGAAGGATTACTTGGCTCAAGCCTGGTAGGTTTTCACACGCATGATTACACCCGTGATTTTTTGACGGCGGTGGTCCGCACATCCGGCTTCGAACATCAGCTGGGCAACCTGACATTGGGCGACCGCGCCGTAAAGGTGGACACGTTCCCGATGGGCGTGGATTTCGAGCGCTTCGCCAATGCCGCACAATCGCCGGAAACACAAGCCCGCGTCGAAAAACTCCGCCAGACCACCAACCAAAAGGTCATTTTTTCGGTGGACCGCCTCGATTACACCAAAGGGCTGGTCAATCGATTGAAGGGGTACGATTTGTTTCTAAAGAACAATCCGCAATGGCACAGCAAAGTCGTATTCATCATGTCCGTGGCGCCGTCCCGCATCGGCGTGGAAAGCTACCAGGCCATGCAACTCGAACTGGAGCAAACCATCGGCCGCATCACCGGCGCTTACGGAACCGTCAACTGGAACCCTCTCATCTACCAATTTCGAAATATTTCATTCGAGGAAATCGTCGCGCTCTACCAGCTTTGTGACGTCGCCCTTATAACTCCCGTCCGCGATGGAATGAACCTCGTTGCCAAAGAATTTGTCGCGTCGCGGCCCGACAAAAAAGGCGTCTTGATTTTAAGCGAAATTGCCGGCGCCGCCAAAGAAATGGGCGAAGCCGTCATCGTAAATCCAGTTCATACTGAGGACTTTGCGCGATCGCTGGAGCAGGCTTTAACCATGCCGCCGGGCGAGCAAATCCGGCGCAACGAAATCCTGCAGGACCGGCTGCGCCGTTACGATGTCAATCGCTGGGCGAATGATTTCGTCCAGACGGCGCTCTCCATGCAGAAAACAGACGTGGCCCGGCGCGCGCGTCTGTTGACAGGGAAAGCATTCAACGCGCTGGTCCAGCAGTATCGGTCCGCGACTCAACGGGGACTGTTGCTGGACTACGACGGCACACTCGTGCCCTTCGCCTCCGATCCCAAATACGCGCAACCGGACGCCGACGTAATCGACTTGCTGTCTGCGCTGGCAAATGAAGCCGCCAACCGGGTGGTCATTATCAGCGGCCGTCCCCGGCTTGATTTGGAACATTGGTTCGGCCATTTGCCCGTTTCGCTCGTAGCGGAACACGGCGTTTGGATGCGCCGCAAGGATTGCCAATGGCAAATGGTCAGGACCCTCAGCGCTGAATGGAAAGAACGCGTCCGCCCCATTCTCCAGTTGTTCGTCGACCGCCTTCCCGGCGCCATGCTCGAAGAAAAAGAATATTCCCTGGCATGGCATTATCGCCGCGCCGATCCCGACCAGGCGTCGCAACGCGCCAAAGAACTGCTCGACGATTTATCCGGCTACACCCGCAACATTGACATCCAGGTTCTCGAAGGCAACAAAGTCATCGAAGTTCGCAACACCGGGGTCAATAAAGGAACCGCGGCGGTAGAGTGGCTAAACGGCTGGAAGACGGATTTTCTACTGGGCATTGGCGACGATTGGACCGATGAAGACATGTTCCGGGCATTGCCCGAATCGGCCTATTCAGTGCGTGTGGGTCTTTCCGCCACCGCGGCGCGATACTATTTGAGCAGCCACGGGGCCGTCAGGCGAACCCTGCGCGAAATGATGAATTCCAACAGCAAAGGGGATTCATCCTCATCTTCAAAGTAATTATTGCCACCATGGCGGCTGCACCTTGGCCCCAGATCTGGTTACCGCCATTTGTTCGCCGCGGATTTTAGGGTTTTACGTGCGATTCGCGAATCACGGCACCAGACCAGCGCTTCCCTGGGGGGGCAACTCGGCTCCGGCCAGAGCTTCAGCCAAATCGCGACCCGTGGAAAAATCTTTAAGGGGATGGCGACGGCGCGTTGCCGTACTCGACGCGCTCAAGCTGTGCTTTAAGTAGTTCATTCTAAGCATTAAATTATCAGATTCACGTTCGGTATCAACTTGCTGCAAATCGGGCGTTCTATTTTTGGGACGCCTGCCTTACGTCCGCCAGCAAAGGTATCAATCCTTCCGACTTTGTCGGATGGGTAAAGATTGCATCGCGCAACGCCGTATAAGGCAGCCCGGCAAGCATCGCCACCTGCACCGTAGCCATGATTTCTCCCGCGTCCCATCCAAACGCGGTGAAGCCAAGGATGCGGTCGTTCCCGGGATCCATGAGCGCTTTCATAATGCCACGCGGTTCGGAAAGCGTACCGATGCGCAATACCCGATTCATAGGCATCTTTGCCAGCCGATAGGAGACGCCCTGTTCTTTGGCCTCCGTTTCGCTCAGGCCAATCCGGGCAAGTTCGGGATCGGTAAAGAGGCAAAATGGCACCTGCCTGCCGGTGGTCACGCGATTCCCACCCAGTATATTGTCGCGAATAATTTGAAAATCATTTTCAGAAATATGAGTGAAGTGCGGGCTGCCGGCACAGTCGCCCGCCGCCCACACGCCGGGCGCCGATGTTTCCACGTTCATTCACCTTTATATAGCCACGGTCCGTCAATTCCACCCCTGCCAGGTCCAAGCCGATTCCCTTCGTATTTGGCGTACGGCCAGAAGCAACCAGAAGGTGCGTGCCGTCAAGCGTGCCCCCAGTGGTTACTTTGGCATCGGCGCGAAACGTGAGCAATCTCACCGATTGGCCGGACTTGCCCTCGACACGGCTAATTCGCGCGTTCGTGATGACCTCAATTCCCTCATCCGCAAACAGCTTATGCATCTCGTCAGAGACATCCTGATCTTCACGGTGAAGAAGACGGCTGTTCCTCTCGAGCACGGTCACGCGGCTGCCGAACCGACGCAAAGCAGGTTGGAAGTGATACCAGGGACATTAATTGGGTTGCCAACCATTCAACAGTTTTAAGATAATCCAAGTAGTGCGTCTTGTTTCTATTTCTCATTGGCAATGGAGGTTCTGTTGTTTGGCGGTCGCATTTGCCATTGCGATCCCGGTCATTTCCGCGAATGGCCAAACTGTGATCGGGCCAAATCCTCCGATTGAAACGGCCGGTGGCGCGAATTGGTATTCGGGATCGGGCGGGGCTGCCTATGTCAGTCTAACGGACACCAATTACCTTACTGGTCTTCCCGCCACCGGCATTTTCACCAACTTCTTTTTCGGACCTGCCAGGTATGACGGCATGCTTTCCAACTCCGCCGCGAGTGGCTCAGGCAGCGGGAACAATGCAAACTTTCGGGCCGGCTATTTTCCGCTCAACGGCGCCAAAACCGTTGAGATTTCATTCTATTACTACGCGCCCAAAGTGAATTCCGGGAACAATATTCGCGTTGATCTGCGCATGTACCAGGGCGCCAACGATGTCGGGTTCATTAACGATAACAACCAGCATCCGTTCGCGACGGGAACGATGACGGGGTATGCTTTCTATAGCAGCGGACCGATCACCGTACCAGCCGGCGCGAACGATGCCGACATTTGGGTGAGCATCAACACCTTCGGGGATGATCCGTGGGACTCTGGCGCAGGATACTTTGGCGACTTTTTGGTAACAACGCTCACGGGTCCGCCGTTCGTTTCAGTACAACCCTTCTCAGACACGGTTAATCTCAACAGCGTTTTCACAAACTCGATCGTGGCAAGCGGTCCCGCTCCACTGAGCTACCAGTGGTATAAAAACGGGGCGCCAGTTACTGACGATTTAAACGACGGAACGAACAACACTTTGACCCTCAACTCTATCCAACTGCGCGATGCCAGCACTAATTACTATGTGGTCGTAAAAAACAGCTATGGTGCGGTGACGAGCGCCGTAGTTTCGTTGACGATCAATACCAATCTCCCGGCAATTCAAAACACGGGCCTCACCTGGCCGGCCAGCAGGTATTTGCCGACATTTTCGACGCCAGCGCCAAGGATTGATTGCATTGATATGGATATTGCCTCGTCCGCGGAACAGGCCCTTTTTGCCTCCCTGGAAGGTATCGTGAATCGCACACAGCCGCAATTGGCGTGCGTCAGCACGGCATCCGAAGGCGAGTTTACCTGGCTGGGCATTCACAACCTCTCTTGCGACCTGATTGACGGTTACGACGCCATTCTTAATCACGAAACGAATATAACCGGCCTCGTCGTCACCGATCCCGCTCAACCGGATACTCTCAACCTGGCCACGACCATCGCCGGAATAAAAAGCGAGCTGATTTGCGACCCAAGCCTTCTTAAAACTTTGACTAACTCGCCCTATAACCTGAGCGTCAATGATGACTTGCGCGGAAAATTTTCCGGCGCAGATCAGGTCTATAATTATCTCTACAACAATTATTGGTCCCAATGCACCCACCGCATCATTGCCGGTTTGGAAACCAACAACGACTGGTATTTGCGCGATTACCTTGTGGCCGTCAAATCCGCTGTGGTTTGGCTCGACCCAAATCTGTCCGGCGACGCTACCGCACTTGCTCAATTTGTTTCCCAAATGACGCCGGCAGGCGGAGTTTATTTGGGTTGGTGGCCAAATGAGGGCGCCGACATGAACTGGATCGGCCAATATGGCATTCCAGTAGTTGCGAGCGACTATTTTGATAATGGCACCATCTATGCCGGCGTGGTTACACCGATTTCTGTTCCCTCTCTCCCTCCACCGCCGCCGCTCCAAAATAAGATTTATGTCTCCCTGACTTTGAGCGACGGAGACAACGTGCAGTATATGCAGCACGCCATGTATTTGAACTGGCAAAGCTCCGCGCGCGGCACTGTTCCAATCGGCTGGACGGTTCAACCCGTTGCGGCTGACTTCGACCCGGGGATGTTAAATTATTTCTGGGGCACGGCTACCACGAATGATTGCCTGGTTGCAGGACCGAGCGGCGCGGGCTATACGCACATAGAATATTGGAGCAGCGGCAACGTCGTCTCCTACACCGAGGCCGCCAATTCGTATCTGCAACGAAGCGGTATCAGAACGATCACGATTTGGGATAAAGTCTCCACAGCCACCGGGGATGCCTATGCCACAAACTGCCCCACGCTGGTTGGAATAAATGATCAGGACGACGGCTACTTCACAACACATTATGAATCGCTTGCTGGAATCGGATTTCCATCGAGCGGGAGCTACGCATCAACCGTTTCCGATTTGCTCTATGCGATCACAAATACCGCTGCAAACTGGAACGGTTCGTCACCCATGTTTATTCCCGTGCAGGGCGTCGCCTGGAACGTGACGCCGGCTAATTGCCAGACAATAGCGAATTCGCTGGATCCGGCCAAATATATCGTTGTACGTCCAGACCAATTATTTTTGCTCTACCAGGAATCGGTCGGCATGGGCAAAGGCGGAGCGCAGCCCTTTCTGTCCTCGCCTCCCGCCAGCCAATTGGCCAATCCCGGCGCCGATGTGACTTTCTCCGTCGTCGCCAGTGGTACTTCCCCGCTGGCCTATCAGTGGCAGTTCAATGGAACAAATATCCCGGGCGCAACCAGCGCAAGTTATAATATTTCTAATGCGCAAACTCCCGAGACGGGAAATTACCAGGTCGTCGTTACAAACCTTTCCGGTTCCGTCACCAGCAGCGTTGCAACGCTCACATTTGGCAACCAGCCCGCAGGTTTGAATGGTAACGGCCTCAATTGGACAGTTTCCGGGACCGGTTATTACGTGTATTCCGCCCCGGCTATTGCCGGCAACCTGCTGACGCTCACCGACGGCGCCGGTGGCGAAACCCGGAGCGTCTTCTTCGATAATCCGCAATACATCGGAGCGTTTAAGGCTTCGTTCACTTATCAGGCCGGCGGCAATAAAGCCGCCGATGGCGCCGCGTTCTGCCTCCAAAACGATCCGCGCGGAGCATCGGCTCTGGGCGGCGGCGGTGGCGCCCTGGGAGTTGGCGCCTCATCTCCGATCACGCCAAGCCTGGAATTAGAACTCAATCTGTACACCGGCAATAATGAAAATGTGGGCTACGCTGTGCTGACCAATGGCCTGACCGGCGCCAATGGTGGCAACGGCAATTATCATTCGCCCGGAAATGTCCAACTGAATAGCGGCGATCCCATCAACGTCGCAATGAATTATGCCAATCAACAATTGACACTGACATTCACAGATGCCGTGGCCCATACTTCATTCACGACCAATTTAAACGTGGGAAATCTGGCGCAGGACCTTGGCACAAACAGCGCGTATGTTGGGTTCACGGGTGCCGATGGCGGGGCCTCCTCCGTTCAAACTATCGCCGTTTTTAGTTTCGCAAGCATGCCGCCGGCGGCCATCGAGTCTAACGGAACGAACATTTTTGTTTCCTGGCCGGGTTCAGCACCGGGGTTCGAGCTGCAACAAAACAGCAGCCTGGTCACGGCGAACTGGGTGAACGTGACCAATCAAAGCATTCTCAGCAATAGCGTCAATCAAATAAGAGCGCCGGAAAACGGCAGCAACTTATTCTTTCGGCTGGTTCTGCCATTGCACTAGGACGAAGCCAGGGTGTAAGCCTCGAAAGATAGGGTCTGTAAACCGTTCACTTTCTGCGGAAAAACGGCCCGGCATTCGCCACATTGAGCATGGAGAGGTCCAGCCCTTGCCCAGGCGCGCGATCGCGCGCGACTTTCAATTGGCGCGCGATGCCTTTGATTGCGTTCGACGCAAAATATTTCACCACGCCCACGCCGGCCTGAGACTTGAAGATAGCGACGAGCAACGCGTGTTCGTCCACACTGATGACGAACATGCTGAACTGTTCGCCCTGCTGGTAAATGCTGTTAAACTTTGTTTCCTTGACGAGGCCCGCGATGGTCTGGTTGGCCATGAACGCCCCGGAAGCCAGAGCGGCAATCGTGGTCAGGTCATAATCACTTTCATCGCCCTGATGCGTAATCAGGAATCCGCCGCGGTCAATCAGGAGCGCCGTCGCCGTGTCGGTCTTGGCGATGAATTCTTGAAGGGTTTCATTCAGGTTCCGAATGTCTTCTTCAATGAGCTGTGGCAATGTGGCCATAATTCAAAAGCGACAAACTGGCTCTGATGATCATGCGTATTGCGGTTGCTGGGCGCTCTGGTTGATGAATTTGTGCAGAAGAAGTCGGGTAATCATGTTAAGGGTCTCGAACACACCCTCACATTTATGCGCCGTCGCCGAAAACGAGGGCACCTGGACATCGCGATTGTTCAGCAAATATTCCATATATTCGATCGGCGCGACGTTTGGCAAGTCCCGCTTGTTATATTGCAGGACGTACGGAATTTCTTCAAGATTCAGCTTGAGCGACGCAAGGTTGTCCGAGAGGTTTTGAAAACTCTCGACGTTCTCGGGCATCTTCTCGTATTGCGAGTCAGCCACGAACACGATGCCGTCCACGCCGCGCAGCACCAATTGCCGCGTGGTGTTGTAAATCACCTGGCCGGGCACGGTATAAAGCTGGAACTTGGTTTTGAAGCCGCGAATGGTCATGGCTTCGATCGGCAGGAAGTCGAAGAACAGCGTGCGATCGGAGCTGGTGGCCAGCGAGACCAGTTTGCCTTTGTTGCCCGCGGCCGTTTGCACGTGGTCGTGGACCTGCACAAGGTTGGTCGTCTTGCCGCCCATTGCCGGGCCGTAGTAGACGATTTTAACCTGTAACTCTTTAGTAGCTTGGTTGATGATTGCCATAGGTCATTTCTTTCTGTCGAGTTCTCCTGCCAGCATTGCCAGTTGCGCGGTCGGCAAAGAAACGCCGGCGGTCCCGAATGCTGCGAAGTACACTGCGTTTACGCGGAAAATTTTCCAGGGAATGTTGCCCAGGGTAAAATTCAGGTTGTTTAACTCGCCCATGCGCAGTTCCTTCACGCACAGGCTTACCCGGCTGAACAATTGCGGCAAAAACGCCGCCACCGTATCGGGGTTCAATTCAGCCGGAAGTTGATGAGCCACTTTCAGTCCGTCGCCCAGGGCGATGATGGCGCCCATCACTCCCGGCAATTTCATTGCGCGCACGATGATTTCGTCCGGCATCGCGCGGCGGCTGCTGAAATCGGTCGCCGGCGCTTGCGCGCGCTTGAAGGTCGTTTCGTCCAGGTGCGGGTCTTCGCCGTTTTCTCCCCAGACGTAAAAGTTCGAGTCGTTCAGTTTTGCATCCAGCGGTTTCACCAGCGGGGCGGCATCCAGCACATTGATCGGCGGAGCCATCTCCTCGGGCTGCGGTTGAGGGAAACCAAAGAACAAATTCGGCACCGACGACGGCGGGACCTCCGGTTGCGACCGTTGCGCGGCCTGCGGCTTCTTGGCCGCCGGCATGAACAGAGGCAAAAGCGCCTTCAACGGCAATTCCACTTCCGTGTTGTCATGGACGGAAACGGGTGGGGTGGGCTTGATCCACGACCGCACTTGTCCCCATGTAAAGACGACACGGCCGCGTTTGAGCGCAGGTTCGATCAAATGATTTTGCAGCGCCACGCGGACTTTAAACAGGTCCAGTTGCGCAATTTCCAGCCGCAAAGGTTCGGGCCACTCTTCGCAAATAGCAGACAGCGCCACGATCACAGATGGCGCTTCCTGGGCAGGCGCCGGAGCCGGGGCCGGCGCGGCAGCGGGAACCGGCGCTGGCGCTGGTGGCGTGGGCCGCGACGCCGGGATTGGGCTCGGTGTCGGAGGCGGAACTGGCGCTGCCGGTTTCGCGGCGAAAGTGGGCGGAATCGAAGTCGGAGCGCCGGCTCTTGAAAACGGGCTGGGCGGAAGCTGAGTAGTCGGGAGGACATTCCGGGCCGGCGGTGTCGCCGGCGGTGGTGTTTGAAATGCATTGCCGCCGTTACTGCCTTTGCCACCATTACCAGGGTTGAAATTGACACGCGGGGTGGGCGTCGGCGGAGCCGATGGCGTTGTCGCGCGAGGCGTGAACGGCAAAGGCTGCGAGGCCGGTGCTGCCGGCTTGGCCGGAGCCGCAGGAGCGGTTGGGGGCGGCGGCGGCGGAGCCGCAGGCGTAGTCGCCCTCGGCACGAACGGTAACGGCTGACCAGCCACCGGCGGCGGCGTCGCCATTTTAATCGGTTCAGACGGAGCAGGCTTCTTATAGAAATGTGTCGTTGCCGGTTTTGTAGGCGCCGCAGTTTGAGTTGCAGCATTCCCCAATCCGACACCCAGGCTGGCCGGCCCAAACGGTTCGGCAATGTCCATGGGAGGCGCGGCAACGGTCCTTTGACCGGGATTACGCGGAATCATTTGGGGATTCAACCGGGCAAGCACTTCATTCAGCGGCAGCGCGATTGGAAGCGAATCATACTCTTCGCCCGTGCGGAACAAAGTCGGCGCGGCGGTGCGCAATTCGCCGAAAGTGATTTTTACCGTACCCAAAGCAAGCTGTGGCAAAACTTTTTTGACCGGAACAGAAATCGTTGCCGCCTGCAAATCGACTCCCCCCAGCATCCATTTCGACCGCAAATCGGCGGGCAATTTTTCCAGGATGGGCAGTAAAGGCATTTCCAGTTCCGAGGCATTGGGATTTGCTCCTCGAGCCGGTCCGGCAGCCGCAAAGGTATCGGGGATCGTCGGCATGCCGCCGGTGGCAGCCATGCTGGCCGGGTTGGCCGGATGTGCAGCAGGACCGGGCGCGGTAGCGGCCATAGGTTGGCGTTGCAGCGGGCGATGTTCCAGTTGTGGTTCAGCGGAATCGCCGTTGTCCACTTTGCGGAGCAGTCCGCGAAGCAAACCCGCGAAATTCTTTTTGAAGTTGTTGGCCACGCTCATGTTATTGCGACTTTTACGACTATTAAATCCTGTCTAATGACCGCGATTGAGCAGGAAGTAAGCCAATCCCAAACTCATCCAAAAATGTCATCCACCTTCGGTCGGTCTTTAGATATGCAGGCAGGTTTTTTGGCACAGTCACGGTTGTAGGGTGCACTCTTTCAATGATTTAAATCGCCGCAAATTCCGCTAAAACCGCAGGAGCGGCACAGCCCGCCCTCCCTGTCAAGTGTCCTGAGATAGCACACAAGTGGTGGATTTGTGGATTATTGGACGGCGGCGCGCTGATGACGCAAAAGCCGATCTGCAATCCACAATCCGCACCCGCAAATGGCACTTCTCGTGCTGGTTTCACGCCCAAAAAATCAGGTATGGAAATCAAAATGGGCATGGATACAAACGCCCCAACATCGGCACCAACACAGACACCGCCATTAGCAAGCGTATTCCCAAAATACGCCGTTCTTGCATTCTTTCTGGCCCTGCTCCTTGTTGGAATGGGGGTGCCGAGGAATTGGATTTGGCAGGAATTCCTGAGCACCCTGCACCTCCAGGCCACCTACCATAACCACGGAATCCAATTTCTCTATTACCGTGATTGGCACGTCAAAGAACATGAAAATGAAAATGACGCACCCAACTCCGATCCGCCATGTCCCGTCTATCATCTCCCGTCTTCGACCATCAACCTCGAAGGACCGAACAATGCTGTCATAACGTTTGCCCTATTCGATCCGTCAGACCCTGAGCGCCTGGATATATTTGCCAACAAGATGCGCACCAGGCTCACATCGGCCCTGAACCAGGACATGACCAAAACCGGCCCGCTGGAACCCATCGCCCTCCGGATACACGGCGCTAATTACGAGGGACTCCAAAATCACTTCACCGTGCAACCTTCGATGAGTTCGTTGACGTCGCGCTATGAGTACTTTTTCCTGCTGCGCACGGCGACAAACAAAATCATGTTCACCATGCAACTGCCGGAGGAATCCATCGACAGCCCTGAAATTCAATTAATCCTCGATACCCTCAAGCTGGAGAATCAAATAAGTCCGACAGAACAAAGCCGCGACCGTGACGGAGCGGATATTATATCCCGGTAAGCCGCGCCCCGCGCCCGACGTAATCTCCTCGCACCGTTTCAACATATCAACATTATTTCACCTCAAACGTCACCGACGTGGAATCCAATCCCGGCGACGTCGCGGTCAGATGAATTGTGCCCGGCTGCGTGCCCGCCTCGATCACGACCATGCAGTGCCCGTGAAACGCGTTGCGCAGATTGGATTTATCGGTGTCGTGGTCGGCGGGATTGCCGTTGCTCACGCCAAGGATTCTGCCGGGGCCGACTAACTGAAAGGTTACGCGATTGTCCGAATCGGGAACGACACGGCCTTGCGCGTCCAATATGGAAATCGGAACCACGACGGCGTCTTCGGCGTTGGCCTGCAGCGTGGTTCGGTCCGGCGAAAGCTGGATTTCCCGTGCCAATTCCAGGAGCCAGGCATGACGCGCACCATCGGTCGGTCGGACCAGCAGGAGTCGAAGTAATAATATTTGTCTTTCGGAAAACCGCAGCAGTCCATTAAGCCCGTGTTGTTGCTGACGTCAGGCCAGTTGCCTGGCTTTGCATTCAGCACTCAATGAACGAGCCGCTTCCCCGATAATTTGCAAATGATGCAGCACTCGCGTTTGTACCAATTCATTCCTGTCGAATTCCTGCCGGCCGATAGCGGAGTATTTCTCAATTCGTTCAATCCCCTCGCGAATATCCAACAGCCGCTGGTCGTCGTCTCTCATACAGCCACGGCTTCCGCGAGCACCCGCGCCCGGATGCGTTCGCGCAATCCTTTAGCCGTCACCACGTCCACAGCACAACCCAATAACTGCTCTAAATGGGATTGCAACCCTCCGAGATCTAAAAGACTTCGGCCCGGCTCCAGTTCCACGACAAAATCCAAGTCACTTAATTCGACCGCATCGCCGCGCGCAGTGGATCCGAACAATTTTACCGAAACAGCGCCGTGTTTCCGCGCGGTGCTTAATATCTGCTCCCGCATGGATTGCACCAATTGTTGCCTGCTGATGTTCGAAATATCACTGATTTCAAACGAAATTTCTACCGATTTCTTCAGACCGCTGCTGCGGTCGAGGCCTTGTCCTACGGTTTTAGTTTGCGGCTCCGACTATTATTAGAGGAAAAATCATGATCGTTTCGACAAGATTTCTCTTTCGTACCGCTTCACTTCTGTCAGCCAGTTTTCTCCCACCGGAACCTGTTTCATCTCACAGTATGCGTCCCATACGGCGCCATGCGGCAAGGACTTGATCTCTTCCTGCAACGCCAGGCGTGTCGTGTAATCGCCTTCGTTCTCGGCGGCGCGAAGTTTTTGAGTTGGTTCCAGCAACGCAATCAGCAGCGCGCGAATCATATTGCGCGTGCCGATGGTCCAGGCCGCAATGCGATTGACGCTGGCGTCAAAATAGTCCAGGCCAATGTGGACCCGGTCCAAAAAGCCGTTGGCCACAATCTCCCGCGCGATGGCCAGGAGGTCATCATTCAAAATCACTATATGGTCGCTGTCCCATCGCACACCCCGGCTCACGTGCAGCAAAACCTCCGGCAGAAACTGCAACACACTGGAGATTTTATCGGCGATGCTTTCTGTCGGATGATAGTGTCCGGCGTCGAGGGTCAGCAACTTTTTGCGGCTGAGGGCGTATCCCAGGTAAAATTCGTGGGAACCGACAACGTAACTCTCGCTGCCGATGCCAAAAAGTTTTGGTTCGACGGCATCCAGGTTCCAGCGAGGCGAAACTGGCTTTTTGAAAATCGCGTCGAGCGATTCGGCAAGACGCTCGCGCGGAGCGCTGCGATCGGCAGGGGTATCTTTCGTGCCGTCGGGAATCCATACATTTGTGACGCACGTTTTGCCGAGCGCCTTGCCCATCGCCGCGCCGATTTTCCGCGAGCGGATGCAGTGCTCGATCCAAAATTGGCGAATGGCCTTGTCACGGTGCGAAAGCGTGAATCCATCCGCGGCTTTGGGATGCGAAAAACAGGTGGGATTAAAATCCAGGCCGAGGCCGCTTTTTTTGGCCCAGCCCATCCAGCCGGCAAAATGTTCGGGACCAATTTCGTCGCGATCAACCTGTTTGCCGCCGAACTCGCCGTAAAAGGCGTGCAGATTCAAGCGATGTTTTCCGGGGATGAGCGAATAGGTCATCTCCAGGTCCGCGCGCAATTCATCCGGCGTGCGCGCTTTGCCCGGATAATTTCCGGTTGCAACCAGTCCGCCGCCCAGGCCGGTTCCGAAATTTTCAAAACCCGCAACGTCATCGCCTTGCCAGCAGTGCAACGAAATGGGAATGGCAGCCAGAATTTCGATGGCCTTTTTCGCGTCCACGCCAATTTCTGCATAACGTTCGCACGCCAACTCAAATGAGCGATGAATGGAATGGCTGAAGTTCTTTTTTGCTTTCATGGGCCGCTAGCTTGCACTGGAACGGTGACAAATGTGAATCTATATTTTTTTGGGGTGGGCAAAAGGACAGATCGGAAAAACGGAATGAATGGATGCGAAAATCCCTTTATTTTTGATGTTTTGGCGAGCTGTTTTTGGAGGGAATTGTCCACCCACCCTGAGGGAATGTTTGGGACAATTGCTGCCTGCCTGTGCTCTGTAAGTCATTGTAGTTGTATATTTTGAGATGACATAGACCTATCCATTGCATTTTGCGTGGAGACAATTCGAATGAGGAAAGGCAGGAAGGCATGAAAGCGAGGTTGCTAAACACCGAACGCTGAACATCGAACGCCCAACGCCCAACGCCGAATGTGGGAGATGGTGGTGGGTTGCTGTTTTCCTGGTTCCTCATTTTCATTCCGATATTCCTACTACCGTTTTCTCATAGAAACTGACCATGTTCAACAGGAACAATTGGAACTTTATAGAACTTTTTAGAACTTTTTGAAACTTGGTCTGATTTGAAACCGTCAAAGGCTAAAACATCGAAACGGGTCGGCGGCGGGAAATTTCGTAAAGGCCCCGCTACTTATTTCCCAGCTTTCTCTCCAATTCCGCAACGCGCTTAAGAAGGTCAGGCAACCTTTGCAAGGCGAGCACCTGTTTTTTGATTTCGCGATCCGGCTGCGCCGGTGTCCACATCCATTTTTGGCCGGCAGGAATATCGTGCATCACCCCGGATTGCGCGCCCACGATGGCCTGGTTGCCGATTTTTAAATGGCCCGCCACGCCAACTTGTCCGGCCAGCACCACATAATTTCCCAGCTTTGAACTGCCGGCGATGCCCGCCTGCGCCACGAGCAGGCAGCCCTCGCCGACCTGGACGTTGTGCGCAATTTGCACCAAATTATCAATTTTCGTTCCTTTCCCAACCACTGTCGAGCCGAGCGCCCCGCGGTCGATCGTCACTCCCGCGCCAATTTCCACGTCGTCGCCAATGATGACGTTCCCGATTTGCGGGACTTTTCGGTGCACAGGGCCGTCCTGCACGTATCCGAAACCGTCCGAACCAATCACTGAATTGGCATGAACGCGAACGCGATTGCCGATTTGCGTCCGGGGATACAGTGTCACGTTTGGAAACAAATTGACGTCCTCGGCAAGAGCGCAATCCTCCCCCAACACAGTTCCCGCCTGTAAAACGCTCCGTGCTCCAATGACCGTCCGTTCTCCAATCACGCAATGAGGGCCGACGTGCGCGGTGGCGTCAATCTTTGCTGAAGTCGCAACCACGGCCATTGGATGAATGCCCGCCGGGAGTCTTTTGTCCGGAAAGAACAGCGTGAGGGCCTTGGCAAACGCCACCCGGGCGTTGGGCACCTGAATCAGGACTTTTTTGGCGGAAGAATACCGTTTATCTGCAATGATCGCGGTTGCGCCGCTTTGATCCGCGCGGGCAAAAAATTCGTCGTTTTCGGCAAATGTCAGGTCCCCGGGCCGCGCGCTTTCGATGGTGGAGAAGTGATTCAGGACGGCGGATGGATCACCCACGACCTGGCCGCCCACGTGTTTTGCTATCTCTTCCGTAGTAAAAGGCATTCTTTGATAATGATTGACGATTTGTAATGGACATGCCAGTCCAATTTCGGATTGCAGGGCAAGCCAGGATGGCCTGAATCAAAAATCCAGCCAACCCTCATATTTTCCCAAGAATTCCGCACTCGTTAGGCTGGTATTTGTCATGCTTACACCAGGGTGTTTTCGGGCATAAACCGATAACCCGACAGCTCAAAATGAAGCTCCGATCCGACATGACCGTCAATGGCCAGTTGTATGCCAAGGGCACGGAAATTCCCTGGTCCAAAATCTATCCGTTTTTCCTGTTTCACATGCTGATTTTCGGCGGGTCAGGCTTCTTTATGGCCTATGGCACGGCGCATCCGCCATTGTTCTTCCTGTATATGCACGGAGGATTTGCCATTGCGATTTATACCGTATTCTACCTGGTCATCTTTGGGCTCGACGACGTCAAATGGATGTTCATCAACGCCGGTTTAGGATTGCTGGGCATCTACAGTCAAATCGGCTGGCTGCTGTCATTGTTCGGCAAAAGGATTGGCGATTACCCATGGTACCTCAATGTGATTCCCTTTCTCTATTACGTCCTTTATACCTTCCTGCTCCGGCACGCCATCCTGGACATCACCCAATCGCGTGAAGACCCGATGAAAAGAAAGATTGTGGAGAATCTGTACGTGGCGATTTCGACGGCGTTTTACGTGGCGCTTTATTTTTTAGAGAGAAGGTAAAGTCTATAGTCCACAGTTTAGAGTCCACAGTCTACAGTCCAGAGCGGGAGCGGAGGGGTTGAAAGGGTTGTGTCAGGTTGGCTCGCAATAAAAATCGTTTGGGGAGGTGGCGGAAACCCGATTCAACCCATTCAGGGTTGATAGGCTTCTTGGGGCATGTCACCCATGGTAGCCTCGCGGACTCGGCAACCCTGGGCTAAATGATCGCAATCCTTTCAGGACGATTTCCGATTCATTGAAATTGCCTCAAATTCAAATATTTCCAATGAAATCAACGACTTGCCAAATTCTATCACAGTCGTTTTGGTGACACAAGATGCATCGAAATACCGTTATACCGTTAAGAAATGTTAAGAGCGCGATATGAAGTTGCCTGATCAGTGCTTGGCGCGGACAATTTCGTGACCAAGTCCTGTGTTTCACCACATATTGAGCGCCATGACGATAAACTTTCACGTCCGGTATTGAAAAAAAAGATATTCCCCCTAACGAGAAGGCAACCAGACTTCAACTAATTCCTGATGACCCGCTCCCGCTCAACTCTTTGATTTCATCCGCGAGCTTTTCCGCCTCTAGCTGCAACTCCATGCTTTCTTTTTCGAGAATTTTAGCGCGTTCCGCCGTTAGTTCATTCAGCGCGGCCGGCCGTTGCTCCATGATGCGGCACAATTCATATTCTGCACTTTCCCTCAATTGTTCGAGCGATTCGATGACGGCGATGATTTCCAGTTGCAACGACTCATGCAGTCGCCGCGATTCCGCAAGTTCCACCTCGTCGCCGAAATCCAGCCGCGTCCAACCCTGCCGCAGAATAAAGCCCGCCGGGTCTTCCGCGATTTCGCGAAGCGTCTGAATGTCACCCGTCTCCTTCGCGCGATTGATAGCGGTGGTCAGCTTTTCATAGGTAGCCAGCTTTTCCGGCTCACGTGCGAAACGGTCGGGATGATACAGCTTCACTAGCTTGCGCCACAGCCGGTTTAATTCCGCCTCCTCTACCGCCGTCAATGCCTTCTTTTCCGCCACCGCCGCTGCCGTTTCATCGTAATCCCTCTCCGACTGTGCTCTGGCCTTGGCGAAATTCTCCTCGGCCTGCTTGGCCTCCTCCTTGCCGCCGCGTACAAGCGAATCTAGGTATTTCTTGCGGTACTGGACGACCAGCCGCAGCCGGTCGCGTTTCTGGTAATGCTCGCGCAGCCGCCGGAACAACACCGCTTGCATCGCGTCCACGCGCGATTTCTCCTTTGCATAGACCACTTCCAACTCCGCCAACCGCGCCCGCGCGTCCGCAACAAGCCGCCGCAATTCGTTCAATTCCGGGTTGACATAAATGACTAGCGCTGCCTGCTCCGCTGTGAAAACAGTGCTGTCCTGTCTGCCGTCAATGCCGGCTGTGGCGAACACCGTGGCATCCGCCGGCAACATCTTTTCCAATTGGCGCAAATACCAGCGCCCCATTTTCGCGTTGCGCGCATTGGCTGAACCCGCCAGCCAATCCAGCCAGCGGCGCAATTCCGCGTCCTTGCGTGCCTCCTGAACCAGCCGCCCCTTGTGTTTGCCGAAGGTGATGCGCGACGGATACCATTCCTCAGCCGCGAACGCCGCCAGTCTTTCCCACGTAATCAGGCCCCGATGCTCGGCGATGGGCCGCAGCACGTTGGCAAACAAATCAGCGACCGTTTGCACGTCGCCCGGCGCTGTATGCGCGCCGCGTTCCGGCAGGCGATAATACTGCCGCAGTGTTTGCAATTTGCAGTTGCCCGCCGGGACCGGGTCCAGCAGCCGTTGCGCCAGCCGCAATGCGCAAAAACCGCGCTGACCAACCGGCGCGATGCGCAATCGCTGCCATTCCGGCTGCAACACCTCGCCCAAATCATAATCCAGGTTGTAGGACACCAGCGGCAGGTTGCCCGCGTAGGCGGCGAACTCCCGATAAACCTCCTCAGCCATTTCGCCGTCGCGCTCCAGAATTTCGCGCGTGTAGCCGTGGACACGCGACGCCTCGGCGGGAATCTCCTGATTTTGATTGAGCAACTTGCGAAACGGCTCGCCCTCCGCCGACCATCCGCGCATCCGTTGCGCCGCCAGCTCAACCACGAAAATCGGCGCGGAAACACCGGTCGTTTCGGTGTCGAGAAGAATCCAAACTGTCTTGTGCATGGCTCAAAGTCAGGATTTTTCTAATCTGGGAACTTCCCAACCATGACCTTTTTTGCAGCAATAGCTGATTGAATCTTTGGTGTAGCCGATTAAAGTCGGCTTTGACGAGCAAGTCGGTTCTAGGCATCGCTCTACACGCGAACCGCAAGTAAACAACGCTGTTAGTGCTTCCATTGCCTCAGCCGAATCGGAGCCTTCCACGGAGATTCTGACCAGATCCCCGCAACCGATGTCAGTGGTTTCGTCTGATCTAAAGTCAGGCATTTGGGAGCCAACAATCTTGGACGTATCCGCCGATACGCTACACAAATCCATAAAGCTCTTTGCGTCAGCCGCCTCGTGACCCCGCAAAATCAGAATACGAGAGGCAAATTTGCTCGCGACCGTAACAATCAGATGGGCGGTCCGAGCGCCGAATCGCCACTTCAATTCAAATTCTCGCGAGACTGTTTGGTCAGACGCCTGCGCTCCATCTTCGAGATTAAATTCCGGCGTGAAGTCAGGTTTCATCCTTATAGTCGCCGCAAGTGGAAATCCCTTCGCGCTACGGAACCCTTGCAGCGGGCCGACCTGGCCTTTTTCGAAAAGCTGTTCGACCTCGGCAATTTCAAGTTGCCGGCCAGCCATGATTTTCCGGAGGGCGAAGTCGCATTTTTGGCACTCAAACCTGAAGTGCTTTTCGCGCACTTCACCGCCACATTTCGGGCACGGTGCTTTTAATGGGCCGTATGGCTCCTGGGAATCGAATTCCATTTCTCTTGACCATTCAGTGTTGGTGCTTCGGGTTTGCAAACACGTCTCTAATACCCTTAGAAGTTCTTCAATTTGAAACGGGATTGTTAAGGCAGTTATGTTCAGCGTTTGCCTCGCCTGCTCCAAGAACTCGCGAAAAGTAACAGATACGGGTTTGCCCGTCTTGTCATCGTGTTTCGCAGCATTTTCGTGGCAACCAGAAGCCACTATTATTGGATATTTGACTTTTTTCTTGGCAAGAAGTGGAATCATTGTCCAACCATCCATCGCATCGTCCGGGCGGCGCATGTCCGTAACCAGAATATCAGGGTCTCGCCGTTGCAATTCCTGCCAAGCTTGCTCGCCGTTCTGGAATTTCGATACCGTAAATTCATCGCCAATGATTGATTCGACCAATTGCAACAATTCAGCGTCATCGTTCACCAGAACAATTCTGGGTTTTGGCCGCCACCGTTTTTTTATCAGCACCAGCGCGTCCGTTACCATGCCGGACAAAACGCGCCTCGTCCCGGGCCCCGCTTTTTCAAGCGCACCTGGCGCCTTGGGCACCAGCGCAAAGTTCTCATTTTCATTCATTTTTGTGAATCGCTTGGGCGAGCGCCCGCAAAACCTGAAACGTGTTGTCAAGCGTTGAACCTTGACAGGCGGACATTTTCTGCAAAACAGCAGATTTCTTCTCGACGCCCAAAGCTTCGACCAATGTTGAAACAATATCCTGAACGAACTCAACTACGCCTTCCAATTCCTTACCTGTTACGGCTTCATCCGTGACAACCAGTTGAGGCGTTCCGCTCTTGGCTCGGTGAGCAGAAACCTTGTGGCGAATAGCCTTAATTTTGCTCAACACATCACGGCTCTTAATTTGCTGTCTCAGTTTGTCGGAGAGCCCAGCATCCGTGCGTTCGAGTTGTTCAATTCTGAACTTGATGTGTTTTGAATCTGGGCGTTCGTCAAAGAGCTGGTAGCAGATTGTAAAAAACCCTTGCCACACCAAAATGTGAGCGACCGGCTCAAAGAAATCCCGATACTCCTGCAGGACTTTGCTGTAGCGCTTCACGTTTTTAGAGTTCGCGATTTCCCACCAAATCACATGGCATTGAGTCAGGCGTGCCACCTGCTCGACCATTTCGCGCATCCCCACTTGGATTTCAAGCCACCGGAGCAATTCTCCTTGCTCATTTTCCGAAAGTTTACGGATTGCATCGTTAATTTCCGCAACTGTTGTCATTTTTTGAAATCTGGGTAAAGCCGATAATGAATTCAAGCAGGGCTGGACCAATGGCGATGTTAGTTCGTGCCGAACTTGCTGGGTAAAAATCCGGCAAATCGCATATGGATTTCGGACATGCAGTTCGGAAACTTGCGGCAGAGGTGGTCGCGGAGTAATTCAGGTTTGCAGAGCCATATTATGAAAGTATCAGTGTTGACCAGCACGTCGGGCAACCCAAGCCTTCGGCTGGTGCAGCATTTGTCGCGCACTGTCGTTTCACCTATTTTCCATTCTTTTGCCACGCTGCGCACCGCGTCCCGGAATTCAAACCGGGCATGCACTTCGTCTTTAGGGACACTTCCGGCCCGAAACACGAAAGCACACACATCCATAACCTGTTGGAGCGTGTCGGGTATTATTGCTCTCGAGCTTGGCTGTGGACCGGTAGGTCTATCTGGCGTTTTGCTATATGTAAATTGGTTATTGGCAGATTGTGGTTTTTTATCGAGGAGGTCCTCCAACTCGCCGGCGATATATGATTCTAGCGGAATGCCGTGCGCTGCCGCCAGTGTGAGGGCCGTGCTGTAACCAGACTCGGATAGGCTAAGTTTAATAAGTTTCATCACGACGCATGATACACGCATAAGACATATTCTGTCAAGGCCCTTGTCTTGCGGCATGAAAACTAACTTGGAAAACTGTTTTAAGCGTCTCAGCACAGGACACTTATAGCGAGCAGCGCGCCGCAAGGATTTCCTCGTGGCCGGACAGCGGGATGCATCCGCGCTCCGTGTTCGATTCACTCTAATTTTTCTCCGAGCACACACCCGACCGTCGTCGTGACCAAACCTGTCTGTCTCCATTCCGCGCCGCTTGGGCTCCGCTCAGCTCGCGTGCTCGTCCCGTCGCGCTAAAATAACCCGCCCCCAAACCAAACTCCCGGCCAGATAAATCTGATCATACAGAGGCCGGAAGACTGGTTTGGCCCAAATGCCCCGCGCGACCGGACTGCGCGACCGCTCCGCTCCGCCCATGCCATCGCTCCATTCCGCCAGCCAGGTTTCGTCACTCCGCAGAATTGATCAGCGCGACCAGAGCGCCGTTGAATTTTCCGCACGGCTCCAAACTCAACACCGCTCACGTCACGGAGGGCTTCGCACATACCGAGACAATCCACGAGCCAAGCATCACCACCAATTCCCATGACGCGCCGGGCTGTTTTAGCGCGGCGGGTTATTAGTGCACTATAATGTGACAAATGCCGCGCCAAAACACCCGGTCACACTACGCGCAACGTCGCAGGCCGCTTGCTCTGCCGCGCGGTTTGGTGTCTCAGATAGTTTGACCGAGAGAGAAGAATGCGCCTCTAGTGCGGAATGTTCGGGCATGGTGCGTTATGCTGAAGGAATTTAGGCAATAGGGATCTACAAGGAGCCTTTGCCGGAGGGCGGCGGGCGGGCGCTGACGCGCCCACCCGCTCGCTCCTCCGGCAAGGAATCCGGTTCATTTGACACGCGCCATAGTAGCTTTGGCGTTTTATCAATGGGCTGGCAGTTCTATTTCCCTTGTCCGCAGGTTCATCGTCTCCGTTTGGAGATGGTTCAAACCGCATGCAAATCAAACGTGGTCTATGCCGTTATCGCCAGCACAGTGACCGCATACAAGGAGCCTGTTTCAGCCCGGTGAGGATGTCTCATCGCAAAGCGCGTCCCGCTGAATCTTCACACCACCTGGCGTTTCCGATTCAAACGACCTCGCACCATCCCGTTTTTTCACGTGTCTTACCAGCAGTGTCTTTCTCCACTCTCGTCGATACCCGCTATCAATCGGATAACCGACGAAGAAAGCGTCACCGTGTTCAGGAGGCTGTCAGCCCACTGGCGTTTTTACGCGGCAATTTCCGGCGCTGATAATCGCCGGACTAATTCCTGAACACCTTCACGCCTAACGCGTGCGATAGCTGCGCGTATCCGTTGCCCATTGCAGACAGCCCAACGGCAACCGTCCCTTGACTTCGCCCCGCTCCACACGCAGTCCCTAAAGCAGACAGCGAAAAGACGCTACTACGAATTTTGAACCTGTTTTTGCAAGCGGCAAAATGCCTGATACCGCAACTTCAGATAAACGCGGGATATGGCCCGCATTCACGGACTTCCAAAACAGTTTCACGCTGGATTTGTGCCAGCGCGATTCCAAAACCCGTAATGACCTGGGAATGCTAAACCGGCTTGCGCTGATTCCTGTCTTTCCCAGGATTTGTCCTGCATCCTAATATGAACGCTACAGTCTTAACCGCTCTGGCGGGTACATGTGCCCGATTTGTCAACCGCATGAAGGATGAAAAAGCCCTGTTTTTCACAGGGCTTGGCTTAAACGATGACGCTCCGTTCTACGCGGCAGCTTGTTCCCGCTCAGATAAACGAACGATATTCACCGGCGTTTCCGGCACGATGCTGAACCATTTGCCCGCATCCGATTCGCTCACCAATTGCCGATAGTGTTTGAATATCATTTGCGGGCTGTTCCCCGCTTCGTGCGACACCTGGGCGACGTTCTTAATCGCCGCCAGCCGGTAGGAACAGAACGAATGGCGCAGCGCGTTGTGTTTCCATTCAAACAGTTGGACCGTCGCCGGGTCTTTGCCCTCAAGCCGTTTGCGGTTCACCGCCTCAACCAATTCATCGTAATTGATTTCAGTGACCACCGGACCGGATTCCTTCGCATACGGCGCGAGCCACTGGGCCAGGTTCTCGGTAATCGGCGCAGGACGCCGCGACCCGGTCTTGGCTTTCTTGGCCTTAATCTCGATATACTTTTCCGCAAGGTGAATCTCGCTCCAATCCAACCGCATGATTTCTGCCGTCCGCAGCCCCGCGAATCCGCCAATGGCCAGGAACGGCACCACTTCCGGCTTGGCTGCCGCCAGAAGTTCACGCATCTCAGAGGGCGTGAATATCTCAATTTCATACGATTCTTCTTTTGGCGGTTCGATGGATTTGACCTCATCAATCGCGTCTTTGGGCAGGTATTTTTGGCGAATGCCAAATGCGAATAGCGCCGAAACCGCTTTCAGGTAATTGCGCTTGGTTTGTCCCTTGACCGGCAGCCTGTCCAGCCAGCCTTGAATCTCCTTTGCGGCAATATCCGCGATGTTCATATTGAATGCCGTGCTAAAGCTCCCCAAGCGGCCTTCCAAATTGGTAATGTGATGGTCCGTTACTTTGGCCGCGCGTTTGGCTACCAGAAATTCATCGGCAACTTGCCGGACGGTTCGCTTTTCCAACGAATCAGGATTTCGACGGCGAAAGAATTCAACCGCCTCTTTAAGGGTCGTACCGCTAGGCAGCGTTTTGACCGCATGAAGGTAATCGGCTATTGCCGCGTCCAATTTGACGCCGGTCGGGGCCAACGCTTCTGTTGCCCGCAAATAGGCCAGCCGGTCATCGTTGGCCAGTGTCAACGACAGGTGATTGCCACGGGAGATTTCCCGGCAGGCGTTCATAGCAATTTGTTTTGCCTCATCGAATGTGCTGCGGCCAACCTGCTTTCGTTTGCCAAGCAGGATATAATCAGCCACATAAAGGACGTAATTTTTGCCCTTTTTGATTTGAATGATTCTGCGGATTTTGGCGGACACGCCGCCCTCGGTAACGGTGACGGGAAACTTCCCATCTTTGACGGTTTTCATTTTCTTAACGGGCAACGCTACTTAACTGTTAAGAAAGCGTTGAGAAACCGTTGACCTCATTGAAAACCGCCGAAAACACGGCGGTGGAAGCGTCCTTTCAGGATAAGTGGCGCAGTTAAGGCGACGTAAAAACTGAGATGCGCCTCGTCTCCTACACCCTACATTTTTCTTTTTCCTTTGTCCGTTTTCCTTTTGAATTACCGGATGGACACCTATTTGCCCGACACAGGCCGTTACAATAATGACGCTTTTTACCGGCGCTGCGGAAAATCCGGCATCAGGCTGCCTTTGATATCGATTGGTCTCTGGCACAATTTCGGGGGCGCGGACGTTTTTGAAAACAGCCGCGCCATCGCCCGGCGCGCGTTTGACCTGGGCATCACCCACTTCGACCTGGCCAACAATTACGGACCACCCTACGGCTCCGCCGAGGAGACGTTTGGGCGTTTGCTCCAATCGGATTTCGCGTTGTATCGCGATGAGTTGATCATTTCGACAAAAGCCGGCTATGACATGTGGCCCGGGCCCTACGGCAATTGGGGTTCGCGCAAATTTCTCCTGGCGTCGCTCGACCAATCCTTGCGTCGCATGAAATTGGATTACGTGGACATCTTCTATCATCATCGGCCCGACCCGGAAACGCCGCTGGAAGAAACCGCCGGAGCGCTGGCCCATGCCGTGCGCAGCGGCAAGGCGCTTTACACCGCCATTTCAAATTATCCGCCAGAACTGACCGCGCGCATGGCGGCGTTGCTGCGCGAGCTGGGCACGCCATGCCTCATTCATCAGCCCAAATACAGTATGTTCGTGCGCGAGCCCGAACACGGGCTATTCGATACGCTGCTGAAAGAAGGCGTCGGCTGCATCGCATTTTCGCCGTTGGCGCAAGGCATGTTGACGAACCGTTATTTGTCCGGCATTCCGTCGGATTCCCGCGCCGGCCATGACCCGCGTTTCCTGAAACCCGAGCACCTCACCGACTCGAGACTCGCCGCGATTCGCGCGCTCAACGCGCTGGCCCAACAACGCGGACAATCGCTCGCGCAAATGGCACTGGCGTGGGTATTGCGGCAACCGGCGATGACAACCGCGCTCATCGGCGCCAGCAAGCCGGAACAAGTGGCGGATAATGTGGCCGCAGCCAAAAACCTAAAGTTTACAACGGAAGAATTGGAGAGGATTGAGAAGATTTTGGCCAAGGCAGCGTGACAGCCCGACAAATACAAATGGAGTGTCCGCGAATTTCGCGAATGAACGCCAATTCACGCCTTTTAACTGAGCCGCGCGCGTAAGCAAGCGGAAATCAAGCCACCCGCTCCCTCACGGTCGGGGCTCTGTTAAAAAGCGGAATTTGAATTCAGATTAAGGCACTACCAAATAGCCTTCTCCTTGATTTTGTGGGCGGCTTCAGTTAACAATCTTAAACGAGGTTCGCGACATGAAAACTTTACCAGAAACCGATCAAACGCTTCTAATCCGGAGGGATTTTTCGAACGACACCGTATGGCAGGAGATTCGTTCCGCCGCTTCACAGCCGGGTCCGGGTTTTCAGGAAGCTTTGGGACTCATGAGCGAAGTGCGCGAAGCCGCCGGCGAGCCACTCGATGAGATTGAGACGAATCTGCACATTGTGGATGATCGCGATTATGCAGGCGCCACAGTGGAGCAATTGCTCGAAGGGTGGGACGAAAGCGCGCACCAGGCTATTTTGATCGTGGTGGACGGCGCCACGATTTCTGATCCGGATCATCCGGTCTTGATAGTCGATTTAGGCGAGGAAAGAGGCCGAGCGTTCCGGGCATTGCCTTCCTGCGTTTTCGAGATTGAAAGCAATCTCTCGATTTGCAATGTGGACTGGGAAGATTTCGCAAACGCTGTTGACGACGACGGCGTTTATCGAGGGTTTGGTGAAACATGAATGAGGAGCAGGACAAGAAGGCGATACGAGAGGTCATTGACACCTGGCTGCGTGCGACCAAGGAAGGCGACATAGACAAGATTCTCAGTCTCATGGCTGAGGACGTGGTTTTTCTTTTGCCCGGTCAGCCTCCGATGCGTGGACGTGATGCTTTCGCCGCCGGATTTCGTTCAATCATCGGCAAGATCCGCATCGAAGGGACAGCGGATATTCAGGAAATTCGTATTTCGGGAGACTACGCCTTTTGCTGGAACCAGCTTTCGGTGACGATAACACCTATGACCGCTGGTCCGCCTGGACGTCATGCGGGTCCGATTAGCCGAGAGTTTGTCGAGTCGACCGTGGAAAAACTGATAACGAAACGTGCGGGTCCTGTGTTGTCGGTTTTTCGAAGAGAGCCGGATGGTGGATGGGTGCTTTTCAGGGATGCGAATATGCTGACGGTGGTGGAGTAGGATTTCACAACCAGCAAAAATCTGCATTCCGGCCAATGTTGCGACCGATTTTGAA
>DASYYL010000244.1:0-77714 GCA_035933915.1 Verrucomicrobiia bacterium | reverse complement strand
AGAAAACAAAGAGGAAACGGCGCTGGCGGACAGGGTCAGCTATCGGAGGCAGAAGCGGGCGAGGCGTTAAGCCCCGATTGCTCAAGGCGGGGCACCCCTCCCAATTTTTGCTTTTAATTTCCGGTCCCTTGAGCCACGGTAACGGCGTAATTTGAACGCTTTGAATTGACAACAGGTTTGACATTGGCAGGATTGAAATGAGCCCAATTTCACGAAGCGCAAGCTTCAGCGTAACATTGATTCTATGACACGCGCGCAGATCGAAGAACGTGCAGCGCAGGTTCTCCGCGACCACAAGTTGTTAAGCGTTCCGGTCGACCCGCTGCAGGTTGCAAAAGCTCTTGGAATTAAGGTCATGAACGCCGTTTTTGCAGAAAGCGGCAAGTCTGGCGCGATCGTGAAGCGCGGGGAAAAATTTTCGATCTTCGTCAACGCTAATGATAGCCCAGGACGGAAAAGGTTCACTATAGCGCACGAAATCGGTCACAAGCTGCTTCATATGTCCACCGGAGAAGATTCTGAATTCGTGGACACCGAGGACAATTTCCGCAGCGCTGAACCTTCAGATGATCCCGGTTGGACCAGAGAGCGTACCAAAGAGTGGGAAGCCAACGCGTTTGCATCAGCTCTGCTGATGAATCGAGAGCTTGTAATGAAGATTTGGACTGGGATTAGGGATCCCGCGTTGGTCGCATGGAAATTCCAGGTAACCGAACCAGCCATGGCCGTAAGATTGACGCAGCTTGGGTTGATAAATGAACTGTCATGAATGTGAACAAATCAGAGGATTTGCCTTCGTACGTTCGGTCAGTTGTCGGCGAACTTGATCCAAACTATTGGAAACCCCAGAGTATGCACGAGTGGGCGGAAATGGCCCAGACGGCTGCGTACTTAAAAACGTGGATTCAGCAGCAAGACCATGAGCGGTCTCTCAGAAAAGCAATTGCAATTTGGGTTTTTATTTTGATCACGCTGCAAGTCGCTGGGGTTTTTGCGCTCGTAGTTTTGGACGCGTGCAGCGTTTTGAAACTGAATCAGGCGATTGTGCAGATTTTGATCCCATCTGTGCTTGGCGAGGTATTCGGAATGGGATTTGTGGTTGTAAAGTATTTGTTTCGACCCCTGAACTTGGGTCCAGTTGCTGGAGCGAAAAACGGTTGAAATTATATGGCACTCGATCTACGAAAGGCACTGAATACGGTATCTGACGTCGTGCAAAATCGCCCGGCGCCGCTGCGTGAATTCGACCAGATTTATATGAAGGTGGCCGATATGGTCATCCAGGCCGAATTTATCGCTAGGACGTTTGACAATAAGGACGTTGTATTCGTTGGTGATGGCGATTCGATAGGCTTAAGTGTTATGCATCTTAAGGCGAAAGGGGTGATAGATTACGCGCCCTCTCACATCGTGCTATTGGATTTTGATGAGCGCATTGTAAACGCGGTGAACGAATTCGCTGAGAAAAATGAGTTGGAAGAAAAAATCACGGCGGTCTTGTACAACGTCTGTGATCCGCTGCCGCAGGAGAATTTCCGGAGCCATGACGCATTTTATACGAATCCGCCTTGGGGTGCGAGCAATGACGGCCAAAGTGTGACTGCATTTATTCAGCGCGGTATCGAGGCGATCAAGCCGAAGGGCATGGGAGCAGTTGTTATTGCAGATGATGACGAGTTGGATTGGCCGAGGCAGGTCGTTTACAGTACGCAGAAAAAATTTGTGGAGATGGGCTTCATTGTTTGCGAGATGATTCCAAATTTGCATAAATACCACCTGGACGATGCTCCAGAGCTTATGTCCTGCTCTATTGTTGTAAGGGACGTCTTGGGCGGCAGCGTGCCACCCAGTGAACCGCTGCCGGCTAAAACGTTGATCAATTTCTACGGCCGCGACAATCCTTTGAAGGTGCGTTATGTCAGGGATTTGTCGGGCCTCAATCGAGGTAGGGCCGCTGATGTAACTTACAAACTAATACCGTTGGAGAAAAAGTTATGAGTGCAAACTTTTTAAAGAAATCTGATCTGCTATTTATGAAGGTCGGCCTCCACGCCGGCGAGAGCCTGGAAGAAATTTTGGTCCGGAAGAGACGTGAATTTGATGCGGCCGGGATGATCTTTTGGGGATACGGCGGCGGTACGTGCCATCCGTCGAAATGTGTTCAACCATTCGCAAAGGTAAAAGTCAGCGAAGGCGGGGACGTCTACATTGTTATGGAGCGGATTAATTCACGTCATGGACCGACTGAGGTCGTAGCTACAGAGTACTCCGAAGACGGACTGGTCTGGAATCCAATTCCAAAGGGAATTGCCGTCCGCGGTTCGCGGTATGCCGTTGTCCTCGACGAACTCCAAATGGGGGATTTGGAAATAGACTTGTCTCAATACAAGGTGGCAGCGGGCCCCAGCACCGGGAAGGTTGCCTCCAAATACATCTCCGGGCACGTCGACAAGGCCTGCATTACGGAGAATGAAAGGCCTCCGGAAGGAATCGGCGCCCAAATTAAGAAAATTGAATTTTATGCGAAACTTAAGGCGCCGTACGCCGTCTTCACCCGATGATATGAGTGCGCATTTAAATACCAATGGCGGTAGTTTTCGTTACGGGCATCTCCCGAAATGCTTTTGTTGGACCAAAATGGGCGATGAGGCCGGCCAGGGCCTTAGTGGAATTATTGCGAGAAAGAATACGGAGAGAATTTTGGGCAATGGCCTGTTTTTTTGGGGAATCGGGACGGCCCTCGGAGAAAGGATTTGGAAGTTAATCCAGCATTTTAATAATCCTTTGGTCCTTTTTTCCCCAATGAAGGCGAAGCCAAAGCCAATCGACGTCCGGCCGGAAAAGATATTCGCATGGACAGCGTATCTGGACCGCCGAGGGGTGAGGCACGCGATGCCTGACCATGTTCTCGTTACGAGCCGCGGAACCTCTGGCGAAAAATTGAAATCCAGACACTATGCACTTGTGTGTCGAAAGAATACATCTTTATCAAACGAAAATTGGCCACTACTAAATGCGGCAAACCTCCGAAACTATGGCAGCGGCTCAGCGCTTGGTTTTTCGCAGGTCACATCCGTGGTCGAGTCCCATGAGGCGGCGAGGGGCAAAGTGTCTAATTATGAAGTCTTGTTTACAGCAGATTTGGCTGAGCCTTATTATGTCACGCTCGTTGATCCAATGGAAATCCTGTCCTATGGCTGGGAAGAGGTAAACCAAAGCTGGTTTAGAAAGGGGGATGGCGTCAAAGGGTGGGAAGCGTGGCTAAGGACCCAAAAGCCAGGATACCGCAAAATATTTGCCCCAAGCGCGGTGCCAAATGTGGCAAAACACGCTCACACGTGTTGCTTAGCTGGACCTCGGCCGATTTCGAATCTGCTCGAAAAAGAGGTGAGTTATGCTTCGGCCCGCTCGGGGGCCGGCGATTTGCGCTCGAATGCCTGGCGGGTTTGGGACGCCCGCGATTCCGAATCTAGGGGCCTGTCTCAAAACTCACAATCTCAAGTCGGTGCTTCAGTCAATCAGAGCCGCCAGAGCTGACTATGCGGCGATTAGCCAAGAAATTTGCTAAATTGCCATGGAGGCTGGTGCGTTCCTCCAACAAGTGCCTCCATGCACGAGCCTCAGGATATCGTTGCCATTCATCATCCAGCATGGTTTTGGGCAGCGGTGCGTGGCCCTTTTGCATCATCTGGTAGCGCTGCAAATCGCGTCGCAGCTTCAAGATCTGGTTGCATCGAAATAACGGAAGGAGATTATCCCAGTACTGGTCCATGGCCTTCAATCTGCGAATAATGTTCTTTCGTTTTCGAGCCAGCGCAGCGAGGTTCGGCTTGGTCTGAAATGCCCAACTATTATCGCCCTTAATCCATATACCGTACATTGCCACGTGGGTCGCGAGTTCAGACCCTAACCATCTCCTTGATCGAAGGTTTTTCTCTGGAATCCAGATCAAATGGACGCGCGACGACTTGAAGTTGCGCCCTTCGCCAATGCACAGCAAATCTAAGTCAGAGCGCCCTGTGTTTGCAGCCAAAGCATGCGAGCCGAAAACAATAATTTGTTTCGCTTGCCTGCTTAGCGTCGCCCAACTCAAGCCAACAGACTTGAGTTCACGAACTGCAAATGATTTCAAATTGGTATCAAGCGCGCTCATTCCTTCTTCTCCAGAGTCCGTAAACTTTCAAGCAACATATAGTAGAGATCGTTCTTTGAGTTCTCGATAGTATCTTCAATTTCGTCCTCATCGCTGTCGTAATCGGTCGCGTCCATGGCCTCCTGGAGCTCATTGCAGGTCTCAATCAGTTGGCGTTTGGATTTCTTTTCTATCGGCAGCGTCCTTATCGCGTCAGCCAGGGTCCTGGGCTCCTCCTCCCCGCCAATTAGAAAATAAATTTGAGACGCTAACGCTTCCATGGCGGTTTCCAATTCCCTTGTGTTCCAAGGCCCCGTGCCTTCGAAGTCATCTAGCGTTCCATAAATATTTTGAAGTTGTTCGGGATCAAACCTTGTGTTCATCGGTTGGTTCATTTAGCCGTGCGCTTCCCAGCATTAGAATTCGTTCGAAGGTCCGTTTCGGCGGGCAGGCCCAAGTTGGTTGTCGAATTCATTCGCGATTGCGAATCGACTCCAACTGCTCTGCCGCGATCACTCAAGGAGGCGGGTTGCGGTTTTTGCAATCCACAAATAAGGATTCCGATAAAAATTAGTACCAAAGCGTACTCGGCCCAGTAAAACGCGTCATCTGCGTTTGAAATTAGAAATGCTTTGATGGAAGCAAGGACCGTTCCGGTTTGCCTACTTGGGGCGGCACGGAACCGGATTAGTCTCTCAGCGGCCCGTTCGGGATAGAAGACCCTTTCAAACCATAAGTGATAAGAAAAGATCGCTTTTTCCGCTCTCGCCTCTCGGATCAGGTAGCTGGCTAATTGCGGGGTAACTTTCTCTCGGCTGTCGGTTTTAAACAAGCGACGCCATAAAGATTCAATTGCCTCGGCCCGCAAGCCGAGCCGCTTTCCGATCTGGCGCTGTCGGCATTCGACTAGGTGGAACGCGGCAATTGCGGGGAGGAATAGCAGAAAGGTCCATGGCCCAATCGGGAGGTCACTATCCGAAGCTCCAGAAAATTTCGTTATTGCGATGCCGCCGGTAAGAAGGGTGAATGACCATGACCGCACCTTGAACTTGTCCTCGCCAATCTTATCGATTTTGCCTTGGATTATCTTATATTCCTCGAGCAGCAAGGTCTGAGCTAAAGGATCGATTTTCTGGTGAGCTTCGCTCATCTCGTTTATCGAAGTGCTTACGCAACATGCCGCAAAAAAGCGGTCCCGTCAACTCGCCCGGTTCGAACCGGCCACGGAGTCCCGCGCTCGGCAAAGAGGAAAAACACCGCTGGGCCATGGGCGAAGGGCTTCACGGATGCAGAAACGGGCCGGACTTTACCTCTTCAACTCATGTCCCTTAAAAAAACTTGTTGCAAATGGTCATAGTTAAAGCTATGGTTTTAAACAACGTGAAAAACACGTCTGAAATTCGTGATCTTCGTGGCCAACTTGGCCTGAATCAGGTTGAATTCGCCCAATTGATGGGCGTTCACCCGGTTATCAGCGTCCTTTTCGGCCCCTTCCTGCCAGCCGGATTTTCGTGTTGTAGCACCCCCGTAGCGCCCATGTAGCACCCAATGTAGCACCCTAAATTATTGCTGTTCAACGATGTAGCACGTGTAGCACCCTTTTCAACTTCTCATCAGCACTAACTGATAATCCGCGCTCGGTCACGCTTCGCCATCGTTTCCGCGCAGCTACCGCCAAAACGTCGACTTTGCCAATAAAGCGCACTTTTCATCCTCGCTTTCGCTTCGTTTCCCCGTTGCATTCCCTAGGCCCAAAAAATGTGCATACGACGTATGCAATGGCCAAAAGGGATGCCGCATATGAGATTCGCGCTTTCGCGCGGCTCTGCCAGTCAGCGGCTAATTTGAAAGGTGCGTTAACCCAGGGTGGTCGCACTCGCCGACTCGCGCTCGACCCTGTATAATATATTGAACCGCCTACGGGGTTCTCAGTTAGCGGCTCCCGCCGGAGGTTGAAAATTCTGCAATCCGCATTCCGCGTTCGGCATTTACAACGCTTCCCCCAGCGTTCCCGCCAGTTCTCCCGGCGTCAAAGTAATCGGGTTCGCTTTCATGCTGCTGGCCTGACTTGCCTTCCTGACCAATTCATCTACGTGCTCTGATTTGACGCCGTAAATTCCCAGGCGCGGAATTTGGAGTTCGTCAACCAATTGGCGAACCCAATCTACGCCCGCATCGGCCGTCGCGTGGCTGTGACCCGTGCAAATCCGCGCGATTTGGTCGTATCGTTTCAACGCCTCAGTCTGCTCGTCGCGCCGCCGCAGCGCGCGGATATTTGTCTGCATCACGTGCGGCAGCAGCGCGGCGCAAATCGCGCCGTGCGGCGCGCCGGGAAACATTCCGCCGATGGGACCGGCGAAGCCGTGCACCGCGCCGAGGCCGGCGTTTGCCAGCGCCAACCCGCCAAACAAACTCGCCACCGCCATTTCCTCCCTGGCGGATTTGTTTTGACCCTCACGAAAAGTTGTCCGCAACGACCGTGCCGCGCGGGGCAGTCCTTCCACGCACAAACCATCGGTCATCGGATTCGCGCGTAAACAGACGAACGGCTCGATGAGTTGCGTCAGCGCGTCCATTCCCGTGCGCGCGGTGATTGCCGGCGGCAAATCCCAGGTCAGTTCAGGATCAACCAGCGCAATTTTGGCGAGCATGAAGGGGCTGCGCAGGCTGACCTTTAATCCGTGCTCCGGCGATGCCAGTACGGCGTTGCGCGTGACCTCCGAACCGGTGCCCGCCGTCGTGGGAATGGCGATGCATGGCGCGGATGGTTTCGTCAACGGCTTTCCGCGCCCGATGACCTCGAGATAATCGAGCAGGTCGCCGTCGTTCGTCAGCATCGCGGCGATGGCCTTGGCTGCGTCCAATGCGCTGCCCCCGCCGAAACCCACGACGAAATCGCATTGCTCTTTTTTCGCCAGCGCATCGCCGTTTTTAACCGTTGAAATTTCCGGTTCGCCGGCCACGGAAAAGGTCGTCGAGCGGACACCGGCTTCGTGAAGCAATGCCAGCAATTTTTCCGCGCGGGACGGATCTCGTCCCGTCACCACGAGCGCGCGTTTGCCGGATTCCCGCGCCAGCGCGCCGATATCGCGGAATGTGCCGGGACCAAAGATAATTCGCGTCGCCGTGGCAAATTCAAATTTCATGAACCCTTCCAGCGTAGCAGCGTCGCGTGAGAGCGCTCAAATTATTTCACGGCATAACCGTTCAATGTCTCTCGCTGATCAACGTGTCCAACCAGCGTTAAATCCGAATCCGCTTCAACGCTTCAACGTTTCAACCGCCCCTCATCGTCCGGAAACACGTTATTGAATTTCACGCTGCGGCGCGGCTCGGCCATCATCGGGGCCACTGCGTCGCGCCAGACCGGATAATGCGGCGTTTCTTTGTGCGCTGCGGCGGCGGCGGCATCGCGATACACCTCGATCAGAACGAACCGCGCGGGATCATCCTGCTGTTGGACGACATCGAATCGCACCACCCCCGGCTCCTTTAGACTTGATTGAGCATTCGCCAGCGTCGCCTCCTTGAAAGCCTCCACCGATTCCGGTTTAACGTGAACATGAACGTGAACAATGAGCATATACACAAAAAACGTGCAACGCTTAGCGAGTATTCAGGGCTACAGGACTCGTAAACACGGCCCGATGAATCGGCGTTGGATATGGAACATTCGGCCCTTTGGCATCTTCCCACAAAATATGGTTCAACGCATCCTCGGGAGCATGGTCGTATTCCCTGAAATCCATTTTTGCGGATGCCTGGGCGCCGGGTGAGCGCTTCGTGTTCCGCGCGTACATGTCCACCTTGGGCACAATCGGATCGTACGCGACCAGGCGGGCCGTCGTGCCAAAACAGTTGAACATCGGCGTCGCACCGGCGTCATATTGCGTCAAAGGCGGCAGGCCCAGGATCAATTCGATGGTTCGGACCATGCTTGCGGTCGTGTATAGTGTGCTGTCTACAGTGCCCTGCCTGCAGTAAGGGCTGATGACCAGCCCGGCAGTCCGATGCGCATCCACGTGGTCAGGTCCATTCTGCGCATCGTCTTCGATTACAAAGATGGCCATTTCCTTCCAAAAAGGGCTTTTCGAAGCCGCCTCGACCAATCGCCCCAGGCCCAGGTCGTTGCTGGCGACACTGGCATCCGGCGTAAATGCGCCCGGTGTTGTTCCCTTGGTATGGTCTTCGCCCAGCGACATGATCATGAATTGTGGCAGGTCCCCGGTCTTTTCGGCATTTCGGAGATCATCAATCCACCATTGGACCTTATCCATATCGCGAGCGCCCGTCCAGCGGCCCCGGTCATTGGACGGCACCATCCTGGAACCTTCGCCGTAGGTCTTGTAACTGATGCCGTTGCGGCGGCACAGGTCCCAAAGATAACCCGCCGATGGCGTCTCCATTTCCTCATTGCCCGGCAAATGGCCGTGGCCGGAATAAGAAATGATCCATGAACGCTGATTGAAATCGGTGGCGATAGCGGCGTCGCACCAGCTATGGCCATCCACGCTCACTTCGCTGTTGCAGTATAAGTTGTCGAACAAAACATAATCGCGGGCCAATTGATGATGATTGGGCGAAACGGTTTCGCCATAGATTGCCAGATTCGGATCTCCATTGCCCAATGGACGGCCCTGTGCGTCTTTCATATCGCCAAAAACCTCATCGTACGTCCGGTTTTCCTTGATAATGTAGAGGACATACTTGATGGGGCATGGCTGCCCCACCTGATCGGGAATGACGCTATGGCTGCGGATAGGCGCCTGGCGCAGTTCGTCAGGGGTGTAGGGGGAATTGAGCCGGACTTGTTCGGTGTACTTTGCCATTTGTTCCGGGTCGGGTCGGCTGATAAAGGAAACCGAACCCTGAAATAAACGCGGGATGTAGTCAAAAGCCGGCGGCCGGACCAATTTAATCGGCGAATGGGTCGTGGGCGGAAAATTTGGACGGGACGCCAGCCCTTTGCCATTTCCCACCAACAACGTTTGATTGTCGGGACTCACGAGAATCGCGGTCGGATACCAACCGACCGGAATGAAGCCGTTGACAACGGACACTGACTCGCCGTTGCGCCGCGCGTCGTCGGAGAGGGCATCAGAAATGTCCACGACCAGGACGTCGTTGTTGTCAGCATTGGCAACAAATAACGTTTTGCCGTCGGGCGAAACGGCCACTGCGTCTGGCGTGCTTCCTTCGGGCGACTCATCGTACAGTGATGTGCAGATAATCTCACGGGTATCGTCGGCTAATGGCCGCGACGGGCTCGCGCCTTCGGCCTCGCGTTCCAACGCCTGGGTCTGGATCACATGGACTGTGTTGTCGCCGCTGCAAGCGACAAACAGGCGGCCATCGGGCGCCAGCGCCACATCGTTCGGACGTATCCCTACTGGAATGTCACGCACGCGACGATTGGTCTTCGTATCCACCACACTCACACTGCGCCCGCCCCAGTTGCTCACATACAGATGGCGATGGTCGGCGCCCAGGACGCACGAATGCGGATGTTCTCCGACCGAAACGGTTGCTTCGAGCTTGAGCGTCGTGTCATTGAGCACCCAAATTTCGTCACCGCCTTCGTTGCACACGTACAGTTTGCCGGTTTTTGGATTCACCGCCATGCCTGCCAGAAAGACGTCCGGCGCATGCGCAGAGGGCGTTAGCGTTCTCATCGGCGTGGCCGTTTCATTTTCATAGTTAAATACATAGATTTTGCCTGAATCTCCGCCTGAAACAAAAATGCGGCGGCCGTCGCGGCTGAAGGCCAATCCATTCCAAACTTCCGGAAGGGCGATAAATTGTTTGACCGTCTTCGAGCGAAGATCCAACAGGGTCAACCCCGTATCGTTAAAACCGGCGCTCACCGCCAACAGGATTTTTTTGTCCGGCGCGAAGACCATCTTGAGCGGCAGATCGCTTATGTTTACAGCATAGCCCGCGGGCGTTACTCCCCAGCCGTTAAAAAGCAGGTTTTTATTCGGGCTCAAGTTCGGCGTTTGCCGGAGGCCGGGGTCGTTGACGTTTGCGTCGGCCGGGCGAACCGGATTATCAGGCCGGGCTTGCCAGGTCGAAAGGCCGAGTAACACGATAGCCGTTGCAATTTGCACACGGGTAAAAGATTTTCTTAAGCGCATAAAAATAGGATAGACTTGCCTAAACAAAAAAGGTTACGGCCGGACTTGTCAAATCTTTGTGACAATCCGGACCGCCAAATTCAGGCCGCCTGCACTTGACGCCTCGCCCTCTGGCGCTTAACTTTCCCTTCATCGGGGAGCCAAACCCTGCCCTTTCTGTTTTGTGTTTTGGTTTGTGGAGTTTGGGAGGGAGCAGGGCGCTGAGAGTTCAGGGCGAAAGCGCTGATGACCCGTTAACTTGAACCGGATAATGCCGGCGCAGGGAACAACCTCTCCCGGGCTCTTCGTGCCTGAAATTATGATTGCATCCAAAGACTCGTTTGAGTCGCATAGCAGCGACCAACTGCCCAATTCCAAAAAAGTCTATGTGGCCGGAACCATTCACCCGGACGTTCGCGTGCCCATGCGCGAAATCACACTCGCGCCTACAAAAACTTTCAACGGCCAAACCGAAGTCAACGAGCCCGTCCGCGTCTATGATACGAGTGGTCCATGGGGCGATCCGAATTTCACCGGCAGCGTGACCCAGGGCCTGCCGGCGTTGCGGCGGAATTGGATTTTGAGCCGCGGCGACGTCGACGAATACGAAGGCCGTCCGGTAAAACCGCAGGACAATGGTTATGCCCGCATTATTCGCCGTCCCGTGCCGGTTGATTCCCCGACTTTGCCCATCGAATTTACCGGCCAAAAGCGCAAGCCGCTTCGCTCCAAAAACGGCAAGGCCGTTACGCAGCTGGCCTACGCGCGCGCGGGCGTCATCACGCCGGAAATGGAATTTATCGCGATCCGCGAAAACATGCGCGCCGCCCAAATTGCGGACCTGGCGAACGACATCGTCCGCAATGACCTCGACAAGCAACACGCCGGCTCGGCGCAGAATTCCGCCGGCAATGGGTTCACCCCATCCGTGTTTTCCCGTTTTCCGCAACGGATTCCAAAGGAGATCACGCCCGAATTTGTTCGCTCCGAAGTCGCCGCTGGCCGGGCCATCATTCCGTCCAACATCAATCATCCCGAATTGGAGCCGATGATTATCGGCCGCAATTTTCTCGTCAAAATCAACGCCAACATCGGCAACAGCGCCGTGGCGTCAAGCATCGAGGAGGAAGTGGAAAAAATGCGTTGGGCCACCAAATGGGGCGCCGACACCGTCATGGATTTATCCACCGGCAAAAACATTCATGCCACGCGCGAATGGATATTGCGCAATTCACCCGTGCCGATCGGCACCGTGCCGATTTACCAGGCGCTGGAAAAAGTCGGAGGCAAAGCCGAGGAACTGACGTGGGAAATTTTCCGCGACACACTCATCGAGCAGGCGGAACAGGGCGTGGATTATTTCACGATCCATGCGGGCGTACTCCTGCGGTTTGTGCCGCTCACCGCGCGGCGCATGACGGGAATCGTTTCACGCGGTGGCAGTATCATGGCCAAATGGTGTCTGGCGCATCATCAGGAGAGCTTCCTCTATACGCACTGGGACGATATCTGCGACATCATGGCCGCCTACGACGTTTCGTTTTCCATCGGCGACGGCTTGCGTCCCGGATCCATTGCCGACGCCAATGACGAAGCCCAGTTCGCCGAACTTAAAACGCAGGGCGAACTGACCGAACGCGCCTGGGCGCGCGGCGTGCAGGTCATGAATGAAGGCCCCGGCCATGTTCCCATGCATCTCATCGAAGAAAACATGGCCAAACAACTCGAGTGGTGCCATGAAGCCCCATTTTACACGCTCGGGCCGCTGACCACTGACGTGGCGCCCGGCTACGACCATATCACGAGTGGCATCGGCGCGGCCATGATCGGCTGGTACGGTTGTGCGATGTTGTGCTACGTCACGCCCAAGGAACACTTGGGTTTGCCTAACAAAAAAGACGTCAAAGACGGCGTCATCGCCTATAAAATTGCCGCACACGCCGCCGATTTGGCCAAAGGACATCCCGGCGCGCAATATCGCGACAACGCGCTGTCCAAGGCTCGATTCGAATTCCGATGGGAAGACCAGTTCAACCTGTCGCTAGACCCCGAAACCGCGCGAGAATTTCATGACCAAACACTGCCGCAGGAAGGCGCGAAGTCGGCCCATTTTTGCTCGATGTGCGGTCCGCATTTCTGCTCAATGAAGATTACCGAAGACGTCCGCAAATTCGCCGCCGAACAGGGTGTCACCGACGAAGAAGCCCTCAAAAAGGGCATGGAAGAAAAAGCAAAAGAGTTTGTGGAGAAGGGTGGCGAGGTTTACACGAAGGCGTGAAATGTTGTGGTCAAAAATTATGGATAAAGAGAGTTGGATTGTCTAAATTCGGTTCGTGTTCGAAACGCTGACATCGGTTGCAATCCTTATCGTGTTTCTGGTGCCGGGCTACCTTTGGCGCGCTACAGAGGGGCAGTTGGTGTATCTCGACCGCAAACTTGAATGGGAAAAATTCGCGTTTGGACTGCTGACGAGAAGCACAATTATCTATCTACCTTGGGTTCCTCTCCTCTACAGGGGATACACATCTGCTTGGTATGAAACGGCGCCCTGGCGAACGCTTGGCTTCTGCGTTCTAATCGCCTTCGTCCAGCCTGTTCTTTTCGGTGCCCTTTGGGGTGCGATTCGCCAACATGGTTATGACAGAAAAGTGTTTACGAAGCTTGGATGGAACACCTTTGAACAAAGCCACGCCCCCACAGCGTGGGATGCATTATTCTCGCAGCGGACGGAAAGCTGGATCATAGAAACCCTAAAGGACGACACAAAGGTAAAAGGATGGTTCGGTATTGAATCCCACTCATCGTCCGACGACAGCCAACGCGACCTGTTTATATCTCATGTTCTTTACAGGCGGGATGATGTGTATATTAAACGCTGACGAAATCAAAACGATCGAATTCATTAAACAGGCGGAGTAAATTATGCGTAATAGATCAACCGGACAAATTCATGTAAGCTCGCTGAGCGAAGGTTTTCAACCTCTTGCTCATCAGACGCGGACTTTTCGTCCGCACGGAACCGGAAACGTTCCAACTCATGTGCCATCGCTTGTTTCCGGAGTGTCTCCGCCTCCTCAACCGCCGGTTTCGAATATTCAAGTTCCTGCGGAATCCGTTCCTCCGGCTCATCAGGCCAACGAAAGCCGATCTAACAATGCCGGTTAGCTGAATTGTGCCGAGACATTCTACGCCACGTTCCATAAAAAGGCGTGCTTTGCCTAACCGGCGGTTGGCGAGTACAAAAATGAAGCGGCCGGCGGTTCCCGAAGAAGTGAAGGTTTGGCCGAAAGGCTTCTTCGATTCCATCCACATCACCGCCCCTGCCTTTAAGCGGCTCGAACAAGGTCAATTACCGCCTGTGAAAAGGATTTAGGGGCCTTAAATGAAACGTAAATCGCTCCGCAAAACGCTCGACAAACTGGTGTGAGATCCGAAATTTATTTCCGGTATTCACAATTATTGCGACCGCTGGTGCGAGCGTTGTTCCTTTTCCAATCGATGTTCCGTCTATGCGATGGAGCGCGAGGATGAGGGGGATGATCCAGCCGAGCGTGACCTGGATAATCAGAAGTTTTGGGACAAGCTGCTGCGGAACTTTCATGAAATGTTCGTCATGATTCGGGCCGACGCTAAAAAACGCGGGATTGATTTAGATGACCCGAAATTGAAGATCGAGGTCGCCCGGCAGCAATGCGCCGAAAAACGGCTCGCGGCCAAAAACCTTCCGCTGGCGCACGTGGCGAAGTCCTATATGACTGCGACGAATAAATGGTTCGACCAGGCCAAGCCGCTATTGGAAGAAAAAGTCGGCGAATTGAAAACGCAAGTCGAACTGGAAATCGGCGACCCAAAGGGCGAGGCGGAAAAGCTTTCCGATTTCACGGACGTTATCCGTTGGTATCAGCATTTCATTTACGTCAAATTGCGTCGCGCTATCTCGTCGGGTGCAAGAAGAGACCTGGAAACGAATGAGGAACTGAAAGAGATTTTGGATGATGGCGACGGTTCGGCTAAAATCGCGCTCATCGCGATGGACCGTTCCATCGCCGCCTGGTCAGGTTTGCGCGAGGCGCTTGGCGAGGACAGCGGCGACAGCATCCTGGATTTATTGGCGCAATTGGCCAAAATCCGGCGCGAAACAGAAATATTATTTCCGCAGGCGCGGGCCTTTGTGCGTCCAGGATTTGACACAGCGAAATGAACTCTGCCTCTCAAGATTTCTCCCATCATCTCGCGGTGCTCCGCGAGCGGATGTTGCATCCAACGGATTACGAAAAGGCCGTGTATTATTTCCTGGAGGAGTTCGCCGGTGACAAGGAATTCGTCCGCGCATCGGACCGCGAGCAGATGCCGCATCTGGTTGCAGTGCTGGGCAAGGTTGTCTCAAAATCACTCGGCAAACCGATCGAGTTGGAGGGCGCGTTGGTTTCTTATCTGCGCGAACATCGGTTTGTCCACGGCAATGGCAAGGCCGACGGCAGAATCGTGATATTCTTCTATTTTGAGGACGCCGATACGGGCCTGGCGATGATTATTCCCGGAATCCGCGGGGAAGGAGACATGGCGCGCTTTCATGTCACGGGCGGATTGGCTAATCCGCAGAAGAATTGACCGTCTCCCTTCAATGCGGGTTGGAAGAAACCGGGCGAGTGTCCTTCCTCCAAAATGTTGCGCCCCTGTTGCGGGTTTGTTGCGGATTTGTTGCGGGTTAAATCATTTGTAATCAACGATGTAACGGGTGTTGCGGGTTTTCAGACGTCATATACAAACACCTGTTGAATTGAAGCAAAAACTTTGTCCTAAACTTTCATTTCAGTTCGTCATATCCTTGGAACGAGTCAAAAATCAACCAAAAGGAAAAGCCATGAGCAAAATTCGCGTATTGGTCGGAACGAAAAAGGGCGCGTTCATCCTGACATCGGATGGCAAGCGCAAAAGCTGGAAGGTAAGCGGCCCGCACTTTGCCGGGTGGGAGATCTATCATGTCAAAGGCTCTGCGGCGGACCCGAACCGCATTTACGCCTCCCAAAGCAGCGGCTGGTTCGGCCAGATTATCCAACGCTCGGATGACGGCGGAAAGACATGGAACACCCCCGGGAGCAGTCCCGAGGAATTAAAAGGGCCGGGCGGCTTTCCCAAGGGCGAAAGCAATAAGTTCGTCTATGAGGGCGATGCCGGCACGCACAAATGGTATGACGGCACGCAGCATCCGTGGGAATTCAAGCGCATTTGGCACATTGAGCCTTCGCTCACGAACCCGGACACGGCTTACGCCGGCGCGGAGGACGCGGCCATCTTTAAAACCACTGATGGCGGGAAAACCTGGCAGGAATTGTCCGGCCTGCGCAAGGCGAAAGGCCAGCTTTGGCAACCCGGCGCGGGCGGCATGGCAGTCCATACCGTCCTCCTGGACCGCAAAAACGCCAAACGCATCTATGTGGCCATTTCGGCCGCCGGCGCGTTTCGCTCAGACGACGGCGGCGCGACCTGGAAACCCATCAATCGCGGCCTGAAATCGCAATTCGAACTGCCCGATCCCGACGCGGAAGTGGGTCATTGTGTTCATCGCATCGCCATGCACCCTTCGCGGCCGAACGTTTTATTCATGCAAAAACATTGGGACGTCATGCGCACGGACGATGCCGGCGGCAAATGGACCGAAGTCAGCGGAAATTTGCCTTCCGATTTCGGCTTTCCAATTGACGTGCATGCCCATGAGCCGGAAACCATCTTTGTCGTGCCGATCAAGAGCGATTCGGAGCATTATCCGCCCGATGGCAAATTGCGCGTGTATCGGAGCAAAACCGGTGGAAATGATTGGGAAGCGCTCACGCGCGGCCTGCCGCAAAAGGACTGTTACGTCAACGTCCTGCGCGACGCGATGGCAGTGGATTCATTTGACCCTTGCGGCGTGTATTTCGGGACGACCGGCGGCCAGGTCTATGCCTCGGCCAATGGCGGGAATACCTGGAACGCGATCGTGCGCGATTTGCCGGCGGTGCTGTCCGTGGAAACGCAGACGCTGTCATGATCCGGGTCGAGCTTCCGTTTCATTTGCGCAACCTGGCGCGCGTATCCGGCGAAGTGCAACTGGAGGTGCCGGAACCGGTTACGATCAATGGCGTCCTCACCGCTCTTGAAGAGCGGCATCCTGTTCTGCGTGGAACGATTCGCGACCACGGATCTCTGAAACGCCGGCCATTTATTCGGTTCTTCGCTTGCAAAGAGGATTTATCGCTGGAACCGCCGGAGACGCAGTTGCCGCCGCCAGTGGTCGACGGCTCGGAGCCTTTCCTGATCATTGGGGCAATAGCGGGAGGGTGAAATCGCGCCAAAATGACACGCTAAAAACATTCAAAAACTTCTTGCTATTTTTGGGCAAAAAGCGATGCTGTGGTGCCTGCTGGATAGCTAAGTAGCTGCCAAAACATGGTGAATCTCAGGTGAACATAGGTTCAGTGATGATTTGAAATCCGATAGTCGGAAACAGTCTTGGGAGCGGCATCAAGGAGTTGTTACATCGCATGAATAATAAATTGTTTGTAGGAAATCTTTCCTTCAACACCACTGAAAACGACTTGAACGACGCGTTCGCCGCGCACGGAACAGTCACTGAAACCAATCTCATGATGGATCGGACTACCCAACGCCCTCGTGGCTTTGGATTCGTCACCATGAGCACCGAAGAAGAAGCGCAAAAAGCCATTGCCGCCATGAACGGCGCGCAGTTGGGCGGCCGCGCCATCACTGTCAATATCGCTCGTCCCCGCGAAGAACGCTCCGGGGGCGGCGGCGGCGGACGGCGTGAATATGGCGGCGGCGGCGGCGGTGGACGTCGCGAGTACAGCGGCGGACGTAATCGCCACTGATTTCATCCCGGATTTCAGATTGCAGATGACGGAGCGCGGATTGATTTTGCGCGAGCGTTAATCTGTTTCATTCACAGCAGGACTTGCCCGGCAGGTCCTGCTTTTTTATTTGGAACTCATTCGGGATACGCAGGGATTGCCCTTGATGTAAAACCGCAAGTGCCGCCGCGCCCAATGCTTCGCGTATTCCACGCCAATGCGCGGCCCTTTTACGGTCCGGAAAACTTCGGCGCTGGCCGGCGCGGCGATAAAGAAATCGTCACTCAGCAAGTCATGCCCATTGAGTTGCTTGCCGATGTTCATTGCCCGGCATAGGAGGCCCGGTCCGCACCCGCGCTGTTGAACGTTCTTCACCGGCTCGATCGCCCGCAACAAAACGGCGGAGGCATGGCCTTCGCGTTCGGTGACGACGTTCATGCAAAAATACATCCCGTAAATGAAATACACATAAGCAAATCCGGGCGGTCCGAACATGATCTTTGTTCGGGGCGTCAATCCTCGCGCCGAATGCGCCGCTAAATCATGCGGCCCCAGGTACGCTTCCGTTTCCACAATTTTTCCGATGCGCTCGACCCCGTCGGCGACACGCACCAGCCATTTTCCGAGAAGATCGCGGGCGACGGTGATGGTCGTGCGGTCGTAAAACTCGCGCGGCAGTTTTTGCATCGCTGGATTGTAGTTAAACTCTGCCAGTAGCAAAACCGCTTTGCATCCGAGCATCAATCGTTAAAATCCGCAGCATGTTCGAACACAAAAGCAGCGCTGTATTACCGCGCCAGGAATTCATTCGCCGAATGTGGCGATGCGGCTTGTTGGCTGCGGGAATCTCCGCCGCGACGCTGATGATTGGGATGGGCGGCTACCATTTCCTGGAAGGAATGAGTTGGGTGGACTCTTTCGCCAATGCATCGATGATTCTTGCCGGCATGGGACCTCTGGGAAGCATGAACACCGAGGCGGGGAAAATTTTTGCGGGATTTTACGCTTTGTTCTGCGGGCTGATCTTTGTCACGGTGGTCACCATTTTGCTCGCGCCTGTTTTCCACCGTGCCTTGCACAAGTTCCATCTGGAAAGCAGTGGAAAAAACCGTTGATTAAGATTTTTGGCTTTGCGGTTTCTGGACAAAATCCATCCCGACAAGGCAAACATCGTCTTCAAATTCGCGGCTGATGGAGAAATTGCGGACGACAGCCTGCAAGTCGTCAAAAAGCTGGCCCGTGGATTTGGCGATGAGCGGTTTCAAGTCCATAATCAACCGTTCCTGGGAATACAGCTCCTCGTTGGCGCCCTGGACTTCGTAAATACCGTCGGTAAACAGCATAATCAAATCGCCGGGCACGATTTTTACTTCCGAGGTTTCGTAAGGGGGATTATCAAAAAGGCCGAGGGCAGGCTGGCTGCGACCAATATTGTTGAAGAGCGCGGTGACGGAATTTGCCGGACGGCGCACGAGGAGCGGTTTGGGATGGCCGGCGTTGGCGAAGCGCATCACCCCCGTTTGCCAATTGGCGACGAAATAAAAAGCCGTTGTCAACATGGGCGAACCGGTGGTTTTGAGAATGTTGAACAGGTCTGAATTCAATTTGCGCAGAAAAAACCCGGGATCATGCGCGCAGGGCTTGAGTTCTTCGGCCAGCGCGCGAATCATGGCCGTGACCAGCGCCGCGCGAATCCCGTGGCCGGTGACATCGCAAATCAACACGCCCGCTTCCTCGTCCGAAAGGGCGGACACCGCGAAAAAGTCCCCGCTCACCGCCTCGGCGGAATGATACCGATGGGTAAACAGGAAGGCGCTTTGGTCCGCCGGTACGTCTTTGGGGAACGCAGGGTACTGCTGAGGCAGCATCGTAAGCTGGATTTCGCGGGCCATGCGCAGGTTTTCCTCCATCGCCAGGTTTTTGCTCCGCAATTCTTCGCGGCTGCGCGAAAGTTCAGCCGTGGTTCTGCGGATTTGTTCCTCCGCATATTTGCGTTCCGTGATGTCTTCCACCGTGCCTTCATAATAAAGCAGTTTTCCCTCCGCATCGCGCACGGCGCGGCAATTTTCCGAAATCCAAATGACCGTCTGGTCCTTCCGATAAATTTTTGATTCAAAGGCGGTGATAACGTCGTTGCCCTGCATAATTTCCACGAACTCCTCGCGGCGGCGGGGTTCGACATAGAGGCTGTGGGCGATGTCGGTGATGTTGGCAATCACGTCCGCGGGCGAGTCATAACCGTAGATCCGGGCCAGGGCGACGTTGGCCATCATATAGTGGCCGTCGGGGGTCGTACGGAAAATGCCTTCAATCAAGTGGTCAAAGATTCCGTAGTAATTTTCCTTTTCGGCCACCAGGGCGACACGTTCAATTTGCCGTTCGATGGCACAGCGGATCGTACGCCGCATCAGGTCCGGCTGAAATTCCTCGCGTGCCAGATACCCCTGCGCCCCGGCGTTGATGGTTTCCACGGCGAATGATTCATCGTGAACTGATCCCACGACGATGACCGGCAAATGCGGGGCCTGGATGGTCAGCGCCGTCACCTGAAACAAGCTGGCAGCGTTGGGGGCGCCCGGCTCGAACAGGATGGCGCTAAAGCTGTTGTTCTTGAGAGCGGAGGCCGCGCGGTCAAAATCGGCGCGGTCCATTTCTCCACCAATTGTCCGCAATGCCTCGGCGGCGCTGTGCGCGAATCCGTCGTCGTTGCCAATGAACAATATTTTCAGTGCCTGCGGGTCCATAATTCGACCTGGAGTCAGCGGTCCAACGGCCCGCTTTCACAAAGATACAGTTTTCGCACCGCGCTGCAAGCGATTGCGGAACGTCGACCTGCCGTGGTTTCAATCCGGCGCGGCGGCCGGCGGAGCGCGGATTGGCGATTGCGGGTCGGAACAGCGCTCATTGACGGTGTTTGCGATGGCGCAATAAGCTTTGGGGCAGATTGCGCGAATTTTATGATAATCTAATTTTCAAATAGTTTTGTCTAGAAAAATAAGTATTAATGATTCATAGTGTCAAGGCCGGCTCAAATTGATTTACTAGTCAATCTTTTACGTGAAATCACTTTTATTTTTAAATGTTTTAAGGGTGTGCCAGGCTGGGTTTCTGGCAATTTTTCGGTTGCCAACATTGCGTGAACGGCGTAATGTTTTTTAAGTGCGAGGAACCAGCCATCAAGGATTGCCATTATGAGAACAAAGCCAACGCTGCCTGCGGCGAAAGAAAAACCCGCACGTGTCAGCCGTGCGCGAGCCGCCGCCGCATCTTCATCAGAGGAAGAATCGTCCGTTTCCGCGTCAAAAAGCCGTTCCTCCGCGACAAAGAAAATCCGCAAGGCCGTCGCCGCGGTCATTAGTGATGCTGTTGCGCCCGTGAAGAAGCGCATCACTCGCGTCAAGGCGCCGAAGAAAAAGATTGAAGCCCCCCCGATTTTGATGGAAGGCGATCATCCGGCCCCGCCGCCGGCCAGCGGCCCTGGCCAGAAATACGTTTTGGGAGCATGGCCGGCATCACAAAAAGTCGAGCCGGAACCCGAATTGCCGGAGGCCTACGGGACCAAAAAGCTCTTTCTTACGGCCCGTGACCCGCACTGGCTGTACGCCAATTGGGACCTGACCCACGATCAGCAATCGAAGTTGAACGCGCGTTCTGCGGAAGGTCATTTGATTCTCCGAGTCTACGCCAACAAAATTGAGGGCCATCCGCTTTACGAAATCCACGTGCATCCCGAATCCCGCCACTGGTTTGCGCACGTGGAAAAGGCAGGAAGTCCTTACACCGCGGAACTGGGATACTATTCGCCGGTTGGGCGATGGATGCGAGTGGCGGCTTCGGGCGCGACGGTCACGCCGCCGGATTCCGTTTCGGAGAACGGCAACGCCGAGTTTGCGACGATTCCGTTTGAATTTCCGTTTTCAAAACTTCTGGACATCGTCAAGGCAGCGGTCCGCGAAAATCGGCCGCTGGCCCAGGCGGTTGAAGAATTGCGCCGAACGGGTCATCCGGCCCTACCGCGCGTCAACGGCGAGCCGATTTCGAATTGGACCGAGGAACAGGAATCGGCGCTGGCAAAAATTATTGCAATCGATGAATCCCGGCGCGTGTGGATGGGCTCTCTCGAAATTACTGAATTGGTCCGCCGCCGGCTGGCCCAGGAACTTTCCTCGTTTGGCCTGGTATCTTCCCTGGGAGTTTCTTCCCTTGGCATTTCCAGTCTTTCAAGCCCGTTCGGCGGAATGCCGGGCAAGGGCTTCTGGTTCAACGTCAATGCCGAATTGATCATCTACGGGGCCACTGAACCAGATGCCAAAGTCACGATTGGGGGGCATCCAATCAAGTTGCGATCCGACGGCTCCTTCAGTTTTCGCTTTGCACTGCCGGACGGCAATTATGATTTGCCGGCCGTGGCCGTTTCCGCCGACGGCACCGATTCGCGGGCGGCCGATTTGAAGTTCAGCCGAAATACCCAATATATGGGTGATGTGGGCGCGCATCCGCAGGATCCGGCGCTCAAAGCGCCATCGCCCGAAAATCTCTGACATGGAATCTGAAAAACGCGGGGCTTTAGGCCTCGTCCGATTGGTGGCCGCGTGCGTCATCCTGATTGGGCTGCTGGATGGCGGGATTTATTTCACACAATATCTGATGCCGCTTGCCGGCCTGCAACCTCACGCGCCAAAACAGCATCTGCCGCCGGTGGATATTCTCCGCCTCATTTTGGATTCGCTCCCGATCATTGCGGGCATTGTCATTCTCATCAAAGCCAAAGCCATTGCCGAATGGCTTGCAGATTGGATAGACTAGGACTTCGATACGCCACCTTGTAGACGCCGAAATGAGCGGCGTTAGATTTTGTTCAATCGAATCGCGAGCCGTTCGTCACGATATCTGTGGCATTGGTGATGCAGGTTTTTTCCGCCGTATGAAGAAAACGGCAGTCGACAATCGAGACGTCTGAAATTGGCGCGGATTCCGACCATCCTTCGATAAATATCGGTTGTCGGGTCAACCGTCGAAAGGTTGTATTCCGGATGTCAATATTGCGAATGACGGGAATGGTGTCGCCGTCGATTGCTCCGCTGCTGCCGTACTTTAAAGTCATGTCGATTCCGATTTGCGCCTGTTTGATGACGCAATCGCGAACGTAAACATCCTCGATATAACCGCCGCGCGCGGGATTGGTCTTGAGGCGAATCGCCATTTCCAAATTGGTGCTGTCAAACTCACAGTGCTCCGCGAATATATCCCGGATGCCGCCCGACGTTTCGCTGCCCAGCGCAACGCCGCCGTGGCCTGCCTGAAAATGGCAATATTGGATGACAATATCCCGGGCAGGAATGTTGACTTTTTGGCCGTCCCGGTCACGGCCGGATTTGACGGAGATGCAATCGTCGCCGTCGCTGAAATTGCAGTTCCTGATGAGCACGTCCGCGCAGGAATCCGGGTCGCAGCCATCTGTATTTGGGCCTTTAGTATCCACGGTGACGTTACGGACAGTCACGTTCGTGCAATAAACGGGATTGATCACCCACATGGGCGAATTAATAATCTGCACGCCGTCGATAAGGACGTTGTTACAACGAATTGGCACGACGAAATTCGGGCGCAGATGATGGCCCTGGCCGAAAATGCGTTGATCAAGCGGCACGCCCTGGCTGGCCATCTCGACGGACAACCTGGGGTCACTGCTGGATTTCCAAGAATGCCAGGATGCGCCCTGGCCATCCAATGTTCCGCTGCCTGTAATGGCGATATTGGTCTGCTCAAATGCATATACCAGCGGCGAATAATTCATTACCTCCGTTCCTTCGTACCGCGCAAAAACCACGGGCAAATAATGGCTGGGATCGGCGCTAAATCGAATCGTCGCGTTTTTATTGACGCGCAGGTTCACGTTACTCTTGAGGTGAATCGGACCGGTCAGCCAGGCGCCGCTCGGGACGACGACTTCTCCGCCGCGCGCACTGCTGCAATCGTCAATCGCCTTTCGAAACGCTTCCGTGCAATCCGTAACGCCGTCGGCCACGGCCCCGTATTTTGTGATGGGAAATTCGCGAGGCGGGAAAATTGGCGGTTGAATACGCGCCAAAATGGCGGGAACCTGGGCCCAGGCATCTGGCGTCTGAGCGACGGGCGCGCCCCAGGCCGCGGGACCGACGATTAAAATCAAAATAAGAAGTGTTACCCGGATTGGAATTTTTTGGACCATTACCAATAAAGGGAGGGCAATCGGTGTGCTCGCCTGCCAATTTACAAAACTTTACTTGCGGTGAAAACGCCGGCGCTGCCCTGCTCGTTTGTGGAATTTACCGTTGCGTTGTTATACAAACCCGCCAGGAGGCCGCCGGTGTCCGTGGCCATGCCGCTTGAAGAGTTAAATAGGACCGTTAGAGTGACGGCGCCGCCCGTGCTCAAGGAAACCGGCGTAAATTCGGCAAACATCTGGTTCACCTTGCCAGTGCCGGAACTGACTGTGAGCGCCAATCCCTGCGCCGCAGCTGGATTGAGAGCATAACTCGCGGCGCTGGTGTTATTCAAATTATACCAGGGCGGCTGGGCAAGGCTGCTGTCGGAAGTGAAAGTGTCGCTAAAAACAGTGGTTTGGGCACGGCCGGGCGAGAGGGAAAACAGTCCGAATGTTATGACGACGGCAAAGGCGAGGGTTCTTTTCATTGACTTGAAACGTCGGGCTTGAAGGCATCTTACCCCGAGTTTTTGGCCATGTCACTAAGGCGCACCTTGAATCTCTTGCAATGTAGTTTGAAAAATGAGAACGGCCTTTGCTGTTACACTGACAGCAATCGGACGGCGCAATGTCGCGGGTTTTTAACCGATTCTAAAACGGAAACTTCTTTATAACATCCACCACGCGAGCGATTTGTGAATCGGTCAATTCAGGATAGATTGGCAGGCTCAGGCATTGTTTCGCCGCCTTCTCCGCGACAGGAAAGTCGCCCGGTTTGTAGCTTAAATGGGCATACGCTTTTTGCAGGTGCACCGGAATGGGGTAATGAATCGCGCAGCCCACACCATTATCCTCCAGGAATTTCTTCAGTTCGTCTCGCCTGGGATGGCGCACAACGTAAACGTGCCACACGCTTTCGGCAAAATCGGCTTCACGCGGCAATTGTAAGGGCGTACCGGCGAGCAATTCGTTGTAGCGTTTTGCCACGCGCTGTCTTTCGCGCGTCCATTTAGCCAAATGCGGCAGTTTGACTCCCAGTGTTGCTCCCTGGAACCCTTCCATCCGGTAGTTGAAACCAATTTCGTCGTGGTAATAGCGGACGGTCGAACCGTGCTCGCGCAAGGCGCGTCCGTGCGCCGCGAATTCGGCGTCGTTTGTCACGAGCGCACCGCCCTCGCCGCAGGCACCGAGGTTTTTGCCCGGATAAAAGCTGAAGCCGGACATCACGCCGAATGTGCCGACAACCTTGCCCTTATATTTTGCGCCATGCGCCTGGCAGGCGTCTTCGACGAGTGGCAATTTGTGCCGACGGCAAATTTCCAAAATCCGGTCGACGTCGAAAGGCTGGCCGTACAGGTGGACCGGCATAATCGCCCTGGTCCGGTGAGTGATTGCTTTCTCGACGAGCGCCGGATCCATATTGAAGGTCGTGTCGTCAATGTCCACGAAGACCGGTTTGGCGCCTACGTAGGAAATTGCCCAGCTTGTCGCAACAAAGGTAAAGGGGGTGGTAACGACTTCATCGCCGGGGCCGATATTGAGAATCCTCATCGCCACATGCAAGGCGGAGGTTCCGCTATTGAAACCCAGGCAATGTTCGGCGGCGCAGAACTGCGCGAAATTTTTTTCGAATTGCGCGACGTCCGGGCCGAGGCAAAACGAGCAATTATCCAGCGTGCGCGCGAGAGCGGCTTCGAGTTCCTTCCTCAACCCGCGAATTTGCGCGGGCAAATCAAAATAAGGCACGTTGTCAGACATAGGCGTTAACAATAACGCAATTTTCGAAAAATGCGATTCATTAATACAAGTCGTGATTGGGAATTAGGTTTGCGAACGTTGGCATTTAGACGGTCGCCGTGCCGGCAGGGCCTGCACACACATTTTTTGGGTATAGGCGGGGAAACAGGAAACGAACAATCGGAATTGTATTATATCGTTCAATACCAAATAGTTGCGAGGTTACAGTGGGAAATGACCCCGCCTTTGATCTGAAGGCAGGGTGCGGCTAAAGGCGTGGGCAGCTAAACGGCTCGCAAGCCGCCTTGTTTTTAAAATTAGTCCGGCGGAAATTCACAAGGGACGATCTGCCTTCCGTGACGGCGATAGGCCGAAAAATCGGCGCGATCCACCGTCCAGATTTTGCATTGCGAATTGAGTTCAGACATTCGCACCAGGCAGGCGTCGGCCAATTCCATTTTTCGATCTGCGTATTTATGAAGCAATTCGAGAACCTGTTCAGTCTCAGCAGCCAAGTTAAAATCCAGAAGCAAATCGCCGCGCTCGACCAATTTCATTCCGGGGATGGGGTCGTTCAAATGAAAAGATAATTCCACCAGGATGGCGTCACAAGTGACAAATGGAGCATGGAGTCTAAATTCCCTCATTCCCCAATCATGGAATGGATCATTCGCGTCCAGCGCAGCGAGTAGTACACCCGTGTCAGCGATTTTTTTCACGTCGCTCTTTCAATCGTTGGGCGATGATTTTTCGAGTATTTTCATTCGTAGCGGGACCGGTATTTGTGCGGAAGGCTCCAAGCAGATCGTAAGACGCGAACAGGTGTTTCTGGGGCTTTTGGGTGTCAGCCTCGGACAGATCACGTTCCACCAGCGTCAGGATGTATTTGGACCGATCCTGGCCGAGTTGCGCTGCGCGCGCGTCGATCGCCGAAATCAGCGAAGGCCGGGCGCGTACCGAAAATGGCTTTGTCATACAGTTATGTAATACAGCATAATATAGCGGCGCGAAACCGGCAAGCGGATATCGGGAAGGCTCACGGTTCAGGCCCCCTCCAAACAGCCCTGAATCTTTGCGACTCGGCGAGCGGCTAATGAAGGGCGAGGAGGCCCGTTTCATATTTTCTGTGTATATGAGAGTAAACGTGTAAACGGCGAAAAAGAATGGCGTAAGAATGATGATAAAAGGCTCGATTTTATTGGGGATTTTGAGAATTTCGGGGTTGGGATCGATTGTGTAAACGAGGAGGGCGTTTCCAGGGGGGGTGTGAACGGGATTCCACCTTCGCTTGGGAGCTGTGGCGAGACGAGACGAACGATGACGCGGATGAAGGAAATGCCGCAGATCAGATTCGCGGTGGCAGCGCCACTTGCGATATCGCGCGGTATAGCGGTCAGCGGCCTATTTTGACGATGGCTTACCCTGGGGCGGCGCGCTCGGTGGCAGCGCCACTTGCAAAGACTCGAGCTCTGCCCCATGCTATAATAGTCCGCCCTTTCAGGGCTTTCGGTTTGCGGCTTCGCCGACTATTAAAGAAGGAACACGATAAAGCGTGGACACCGAGCGTGTGCCATTCAGGTGTGCCAAATGCTCGGTATTGGTGTGTCAATTCGGCGCTTTTGGCACACCTTTAATTTCCCCGTGCCAACTATTATCTTCAAATATTCCATATTTTTGATGGTTTTTAGAATTTTGGCCCAGCGGCATTGTCATTGCTAGAAGAGATTCCAAACAGTTCCGAAAGGAGCGTTAAACGAAAGAATTTGTATGGCAAAAGTTTTAGGCATTGATTTGGGAACAACGAACTCGTGCATGGCGGTGATGGAGGGCGGTGAGCCGCTTGTTCTGGAAAATTCCGAGGGGAAACGCACTACTCCCAGCGTCGTCGCTTTCTCTAAGAGCGGGGAACGGCTCGTCGGCGAGGCCGCCAAACGGCAGGCCGTGACGAATTCGCGCAACACGATCTACTCCATCAAACGTTTCATGGGACGCAAATTCGATGAAGTATCCGAGGAAATCAAACGCGTTCCTTACAAGGTCGTGAAGGCGTCCAACGGCGATGCCGCGGTGGAAGTGGAAGTAGAAGGCAAGCCGAAGCAATTTTCGCCGCCGGAAATTTCGGCGATGATTCTGGCCAAGCTCAAGGCCGACGCGGAAATGCGCCTGGGCGAGAAAATCACGCAGGCGGTCATTACCGTCCCGGCGTACTTCAACGATTCCCAGCGCCAGGCTACCAAAGACGCCGGACGCATCGCCGGCCTGGAGGTGCTGCGGATCATCAATGAGCCGACGGCCGCATCGCTCGCCTACGGTCTTGACAAAAAGAAAGATGAAAAGATCGCCGTTTATGACCTGGGCGGCGGCACATTTGATATTTCGGTGCTGGAAATCGGCGACGGCGTGTTTGAAGTGAAGGCGACCAACGGCGACACCCACCTGGGTGGCGACGATTGGGACAATCGCATCATGGACTGGATCCTGGATGAATTCAAAAAGGACGCCGGCATGGACCTGCGCAAGCAACCCGACGCATTGCAGCGGATCAAGGAAGAAGCGGAAAAGGCAAAAATCGCTTTGTCGAGCGCGCAGCAGTACGACATCAATTTGCCGTTTATCACCGCGGACGCCAGCGGACCCAAGCACATTCAAAAGACGCTCACACGCGCCAAAATGGAGCAGCTCACGGACGAACTGTTCGAGCGCACCATCAAGCCGGTGAAGTCGTGTCTTAACGACGCCGGCCTCGAAGCCGCTAAGATTGATGAGCTCGTGCTCGTGGGTGGCATGACGCGCATGCCGCGCGTGGTTGAGACCGCGAAATCTTTGGTCAATAAGCCGCCGCACCAGGGCGTGAACCCGGACGAAGTTGTGGCCGTGGGCGCGGCCATCCAGGCCGGTGTGCTCAAGGGAGAGGTGAAGGATGTGTTGCTGCTGGATGTGACACCGCTTTCGCTCGGCATTGAGACGCTTGGCGGCGTGTTTACGAAGTTGATCGAGCGAAATACGACGATTCCGACGCGCAAATCGGAAATTTTTTCGACGGCGAGCGACAGCCAGCCGGGCGTGGAAATCCACGTGCTCCAGGGCGAGCGCCAGTTCGCGCGGGACAACAAGACCATCGGCAAATTCAATTTGACCGATATTCCGCCCGCGCCGCGGGGCGTTCCGCAGATTGAAGTGACCTTTGATATCGACGCCAACGGCATATTGCACGTTGCGGCGAAGGACCTGGGCACGGGCAAGGAACAAAAGATTACCATCACGGCCAGCAGCGGTCTCTCGAAGGATGAAGTCGAGAAGATGCGCCGCGATGCCGAGTCTCACGCTGAGGACGACAAGCAACGGCGCGAGGAAGTGGAAACGCGCAATGAAGCGGACAACGCCGTCTACCGCACAGAGAAAATGCTCAAAGAGAACGCCGATAAGATCTCCGGCGATGACAAGAGCAAGATCGAAGGCGCCGTCAATGCGTTGAAAGACGCGTTGAAAGGCAGCGACGCCGGGGCGATCAAATCGGCGTCCGAGAAACTGAACGAAGTTTCGCAGGCGGTGTGGCAGGAGGCTTATAAAGCGGCAGCAGCCAAGGCCCAGGCGGGTAAAGGTGCGGGCCCGGGCGGTGAAGCTCCTGGCGGCGCTCCCGGCGGGGAACACAAGTCCGATGAAAAGAAGGATGAGGGCGTGATTGACGCCGAAGTGGTAGACGAAAACAAGTAATCTCTGCGTTATCGCGTTCCGGCTTCATTGCGCCCGGCAATGCGGTGACCTGATAAATTTTCCCATCGCGAGTGCGGCGGGAGTTACTTACAGTTAACAAACAAACAACAAAAAAGCATAACTATGGCACTAAACGTTAAACCGATCGGCGACCGACTTCTCGTCGAGCCGGCTGAAGAGAAAGAAGTCAAAAAGGGCGGCATCATCATTCCGGAGTCCGCCAAAGAGAAACCGCAGGAAGGCATCATCAAAGCCCTGGGAACGGGCAAGACCGACGACAATGGGAAGAAAATTCCGTTTGAAGTCAAGGTGGGCGACCGCGTGCTCGTCTCGAAATACGGCGGCACCGAGATCAAGATTGACGGCAAGGAATACAAAATCCTGTCCTCAGACGACATCCTGGCCGTTTTGGAATAATTCAAAACTCAACATTTAAAATTCAAAATTAAAGAACTATGGCAGCAAAACAATTAATATTCGACGAACAGGCCCGCCAGGCCATCCTGCGCGGCGTCAACAAGCTTTCCAAAGCAGTCGTTGCCACCCTCGGCCCCAAAGGCCGCAATGTGGTCATCGATAAGAAGTTCGGCTCGCCCACCGTCACCAAGGACGGCGTGACCGTGGCCAAGGAAATCGAACTGGAAGATCCATATGAAAATATGGGCGCCCAAATGGTCCGCGAAGTCGCCAGCAAAACCAGCGACACGGCGGGCGACGGCACCACGACGGCGACCGTCCTGGCGGAAGCGATTTATCGCGAGGGCCTCAAGTTTGTGACCGCCGGCGCCAATCCCATCGGCATCCAACGCGGCATCAACAAGGCGGTCGAAGCCGCCGTCGGCCAGCTCGACAAAATCTCGAAGAAGGTCAAAGACAAAGACGAGATCAAGCAGGTGGCCGCGGTTTCCGCGAACTGGGATTTCGACATCGCCGATAAAATCGCCGATGCCATGGACAAAGTGGGCAAAGACGGGACGATAACCGTGGAAGAAGCCAAGTCCATCGAAACCACGCTCGAAGTGGTCGAGGGCATGCAATTCGATAAAGGCTATCTTTCTCCCTATTTTGTCACGAGCGCAGAGACGATGGAGGCGAAGCTCGAGGACGTATACATCCTCATTTACGAGAAGAAGATCAGCAGCTTGAAGGACTTGCTGCCGATTCTCGAAAAGACCGCCAAAATCGGCAAACCGCTGCTCATCATCGCTGAAGAAGTCGAAGGCGAAGCGCTGGCGACCCTCGTGGTCAACAAGCTCCGCGGCACGATCAACGTTTGCGCCGTCAAGGCCCCCGGCTTTGGCGACCGCCGCAAGGAAATGATGCAGGACCTCGCCGTCCTCACTGGCGGCCTGTTCGTGAGCGAAGACCTCGGCCGCAAGCTGGAAAGCGTTGATTTGAGCGACCTCGGCCGCGCCAAGAGCGTGGTGGTAGACAAGGAAAACACCACCATCGTGGAAGGCAACGGCAAGTCCAGCGATATCCAGGGCCGCGTGAACCAGATTCGCCGGCAGATCGAAGAGACGACCAGCGATTACGACCGCGAGAAGCTCCAGGAACGCCTGGCGAAGCTCGCCGGCGGCGTGGCTGTCATCAACGTCGGCGCGGCGACCGAAACCGAAATGAAGGAAAAGAAAGCCCGCGTGGAAGACGCGTTGCATGCGACCCGCGCGGCGGTCGAAGAAGGCATCGTGGCCGGCGGCGGCGTGGCGTTGATCCGCTGCCTCGCAGCCATTGACACTGTCAAAGGCGCCAATGAAGACGAAAGCATCGGCGTGGGCATCATCAAGCGCGCGGTGGAATCTCCGCTTCGCTCGCTCGCTGCAAACGCGGGCGTGGAAGGCAGCGTCATCGTCGAAGCCGTCAAGAAAGCCAAAGGCAATGAAGGTTACAACGTCGCCACGGGCGAATACGAGGACCTCGTCAAAGCCGGCATCGTGGACCCGAAGAAAGTCACGCGCAGCGCGCTGCAAAATGCGGCGAGCATTGCGGGGCTTTTGTTGACCACCGAATGCCTTATCACGGAAGTTCCGGAGAAGGAAAAACCGGCTCCGGCCCCGGGTGGGCATGGCGGCATGGGCGGGATGGACTATTAATATGAACAGGGCCGGCGCATTTTGCCGGTCTCGCCAATGAGGAACCAACGCGGCTGGAAGAAATTCCAGCCGCGTTTTGCTTTCGTCGGCAAACCGACTATTTAACTATTGTAGTTGACATCACTACTTTAGTGATGTAGTTTATGAACGTGAAAATGATACGCATTTCTGACGAAGTTTGGGCCGCCATTGCCGCCCAAGGCAAGTTTGGTGAAACGGAAGACATGGTGTTGCGGCGTGTTTTCAAAATTGGCCCGACTAATTTTGCCTCGGCTGATTCCCATCCGAATGGATCAAGCAAACAGTATGGTTGGAAGGAACGGAGGACCAAATACCGAATGACGCAAAATGTTGTGGAAAATAAACTGATTTTAGAGTTCGACCACGGGCCCCGATTTGAAAAACCACTTCCGAGCAAGCAGGATCGCCTCTCAATTCGCAAGGTCCGGGAGGAAGCTGTGCAATTTGTTCGAGCCAACGGCGGAACTACGGGACAGGAGCACGCGGCTATCAGGGCTTTAACGAGTCGCGGCTATCATATAGCAAAAGCTGACATGTCCGAATTTGTTTGAGCAGGAATATGAAAGTGAATCAGGAAATGGAACAAGAACTAAGTTCTCACTTAAACGCAGTTCCGAATGGAGAGCGCCAGGCGGTCGAGAAGGACTTTGTCTTTAGGTTGTGCATTAAGGACGGAGACTTTGGGGCTGCATTTGAACGAGCGTGGGATATTCTCTACGGCACAGCGAAGAATAGAAATCAAGGTCGTAGGCTAATGAGGAAGCGGCGAAAACAAGGGCGCATTGATGAATTTTGTTAGGTCCAAATCATTGGCAGTTTCCAATCGCGACTGCGTAATTGAATTCGTGAAATCGTTACTGGAAATTGAAGAAGCCATTGCCAAACTGCCGGCCAAGGCTCGTCGGCAGCTTGTGAAGGACATTCCTGCGCTGTGCCCCGATGAATTTCCGCCTGATGGCTGGGATAGTATTCTTAACGACGAGACACCGCGTCCGACTCTTTCGTCTTACCTCGATCATTTGGACAGCGAGTATAAACAAGGGCCGGAAGGTTTCAACCGCGCTTGACAATGCGCATTCTGATGCGATTATGCGCATAATGAAGATTCGCAAAAATATAACATTATCGCGACAGGCGATTTTGCGCGGTGAACTCGCGGCAAAAAGGCGCGGATCAAGCCTGTCCGCGCTCGTGGAGAAGCATTTACTTTCCTTGCCGGACAATGTTGATGAATCTGAATATTATTGCGCGCAGGGCAAGCCGGTCCCGCGCCCCGGCGATCCGCGATATGAGTATCTCATTCGCAAGCACCGATGAGATTGCTTTACGACACGAATATCGTGTTTGATGTCATTGAACGCCGGATGCCCCATTATTCGGCGAGCCTGCAGATGCACAAACTTGCTCAACGCGGCGCTGTCGAAGGAGCCCTTGCATCTCATACAATCGCCAACATTTTCTACCAATATCAAAAAGCAGTCATTCCGGACCTGAGAAATCGTTTTTTGATTGATTTTGAAATCGTTTGCGGAAACGCTGATGCCGTTCGGACTTCGCTGAACCGGGGCTTTCGAGACCTGGAAGATGCTTTGCAAGTGGCGGCGGCAGTGGCCTGGAAGGCCGCTTTTATTATAACCCGTAACGAACGGGATTTTAAGCTTTCGCCAATTCCTGCCCTCTCGCCCTCAGCTTATCTTAAGCGGTTTCATTGACGGGCACTATAGCCGGCAAGAAGTTTTATGAATGACTCATTAAAAGGAAAAGTTGCCCTGGTTACGGGCGCTTCGCGCGGGATTGGGCGCGCTATTGCGGAACGATTGGCCAAATCCGGCGCTTCGGTCGCTGTTAATTATTCGAGCAGCGCGGGCGAAGCTGAAAAAGTCGTTGCGGGTATCAAGGCTGCGGGAGGTAACGTCATCGCGATCAAGGCGGATATGGCCCGTGTACAGGACCTCAAGCGGATGTTTGACGAGACGATCTCTCATTTTGGCAAATTGGACATTCTGGTGAACAACGCCGGGGTTATCATTGTTAAACCTGTCACTGCCACCACCGAAGAGGATTTCGACCGCATTTTTGCCATCAACGTCAAAGGCGTCTTTTTCGCCTGTCAGCAGGCGGCCAACCGTTTGGCGGATGGCGGGCGCATCATCAATCTGTCCAGTTCCACCACGGCCCGGCTGCTTCCGGCTTACGGCGCGTACGTGGCAACGAAGGGTGCGGTTGAGCAACTCACTCGTTCGCTCTCGAAAGAGCTCGGCGCGCGGGGCATCACGGTTAACGCGGTTTCACCGGGGCCGACTGAGACGGAATTGTTTTTGAACGACAAGACGCCTGAGCAAATCGATTTCTTTTCCAAGCAATCGGCTTTTGGGCGCCTTGGCCGGCCTGACGACATTGCTGATATTGTGGCATTTTTAGCGAGTGATGAGGCCCGCTGGATCAGTGGGCAAAATATTCGGGCGAACGGAGCGTTGGCCTGAGGAAATTGGATTGACGGGTTGATGGGGAATAAGCCTGGTAACGAAAGGTAAGACTCTCCCTCACCCCTACCCTCTCCCGCCGGGAGAGGGGGAATTATCGTCAGGTGGTTTGGTACGGCTGAAGATGACAGCGGTTCCGGGGTTAAATGTCTAATGCGAATCCTGGAATCAAGAATCGGACGGCGGGTGAAGGCACTCGGCCTACACGGTCAGAATTACAGTTCGAGGACTTTTTCGAAGCGCGTGAGATTTTTGGCGCCGTTGCCGGTTACCAGCGCCACATCTTCCAGGCGCACACCGCCGATTTCCGGATAGTAGAGTCCGGGTTCGACGGTTACGACGTGGCCGGGTTTGAGCTGACCCGTGGACGTGGCGCCCACGCGCGGGGCTTCGTGGATTTCCAGGCCCAGGCCGTGGCCTGTGCCGTGGAAAAAGCCTTCCATGTGGCCGTCGCGGCGGCCTGTTTTGTATCCCTGTTTCACAAAAAAATCCTGCACGGCTTTATGGATTTCGGATGTTTTGACTTTCGCCCGCATTTTATCAAACGCGATTTTTTGTCCCTGCAAAACCGTGTCGTAAAGTTTGCGGACAGCGTCGCTCGCCTGCCCGCGCACAACGGTGCGTGTGATGTCGCCGAAATAGCCCGTCTTTTGGGAGCGCGGAAAGATATCGATAATGATCGGTTCGTTGGCCCGCAACGGTCCAAAGCCGCGTTCGTGAGGATCGCATCCCTGCTTGCCGCCGGCCACGATGGTATTTGCCGCCAGGCCGCTGGCCTGCAAAATCGCGCAGTCAATGATCGCCCGCAGCCGCTCGGATGTCAGAGGCGCGCCGCGATAAATCAATTGCCGTCGTTTATCCATTTTTGAATGTCGCAGGGCCTGCGTTCCTTCCGCCATGCCTACCTCGGCCATGACCAGCGCCGCCGAGATCTTTTTAATTTCGTCCGCCGTTTTAAATTCGCGGCGCGGAAAGAAATTCGGGCTGGGCTTAATTTTTATGCCCAGTTTCTTTAGCTCGCGCGCCAGGCCCAGCGGAAAATCCTCGGGCACCAGCGCGCGGCGGATTTTCTTCTCGCGCATGATATGCCGGATGATGTGGGCGTACCGGGGCTGCTTGACGCCGTCGCGGCGCAGTTTGCGCTGGATTTCGGTCAACGAGGCCACGCGGCAGTGGGGGGCGCCGGCGCGCGCGCGGTCAATTTCCAGGTCGCTCATCACCAGCAGCGGGCGGCGGGCGAAGTGCAGATAGATAAATGGGTCCGGCACAAACAGGCCGGTCGCGTAGAGCATGTTGGCGTCATGCTCGCTGTCGGCGACGATGAGGAGCGTCTCGGACATCGTAAACGGTTCAGTGCTTTAACAAATATTCTCCGGTCAGCGCAGGTGCTAATTTATTTGCCGGAGCACGAGCATATTATGTTCCAAACAACCTGTCGCCCGCGTCACCCAGACCCGGGACAATAAATCCGCGTTCGTTTAATGTTTCGTCAATGGCAGCGGTAAAGATCGGGACACGGGAGTATTTTCTGCGCACGGCGCGAATGCCCTGGGGCGCGGCGACTAAATTGACGAGGCGAACGTTTTTGGCGCCCTGTTCGGTCAACAGATCCAGGGCGGCCACCGCGCTGCCCCCGGTCGCGAGCATGGGATCAATCAGGACGACTTCGACGTCGGCCAGATTTTTCGGAAAACTCTTGTGGTAAAACTGCGCCTGCAATGTTGTTTCCTCTCGCTTCAACCCAATAAAGCCTACTCGGGCGTCCGGAATCAACTGTAAAATTGCATCCAGCATTCCCAGCCCCGCCCGAAGGACCGGCACCAGGACGATCTCGCGTTCCAACTGAAGGCCCTTCGCCCGGGCCAGCGGCGTTTGAACGGAAATCTTTTTGACGGCGAAATTACGGGTCGCTTCATAAATCATGAGCGATGCCATTTCACCGAGCAGCCGGCGAAATTCCCGCGGGCGCGTTTCCTTTTCCCGCAATTGAGCGAGGTTGTGTTGGACCAACGGATGCCCAATGACGGTGACGCCATTCACGGGCTTCGCGACGTTGAAACGTTGAAACGCTGAAACGTTGAATCGTTCCGCAAAGGGTGGCGGACCGGGTACAATCCGAAACTCGTATGCCTCAATTGCTTGAGGATGAGGATGACGACGACCATGAGGATGATAATGATTCCAGACATCAGTCGGCGGTCGGCATGTACAGAAAGTAGGGTTCGCCCATTTGCAGCCTGGGCAATTCGAATCCAAGGTCGACTTTTACCGAGCCGACATGCGTGGCTCCGCTTTGGCCGAACAGGCGCAGGAAATTTGAAATGTCATACGTCTCGCGATATTCGATTAGATTGGCGTTTTTAATACCCGCAATTTTTTTGGCACGGTCCACGGCGTCGTCGAAACCGCCGAGTTCGTCAACCAGCCCAAGCTGTAGAGCCTGGTCGCCGGAAACCACGCGGCCATCGGCATAATCCTTCCAATCGGGAGCCAGGGGCTGACCTTCGTCCTTGTTCTTCTCATGCGCGGCGTCCCGACCGTCGGCGACCACCTGTTTGAATTTGCCAAAGGTTTGGTCAATGAGGCCCTGCACCATGGCATGCTCGCCGGCTGGAATTTCGTTGGTCTCACGCATCCCGCTGAGCATGTCCTTGTATTTGCCGCTCTTGAACACATATGGTTCCACGCCGATTTTGTCCATCAGGCCACGATAATTGATTGTCTCCATGATAACGCCAATGCTGCCGGTTAGCGTCAACTCATCGGCCACAATCCATCGGCAGGGCGAGGAGATATAGTATCCGCCGGAGGCAGCCAGGCTGCCCATCGAGCAAATCACAGGTTTACCGTCGGTGCCCGACTGGAACTTTTTAATCGCGCGATAAATTTCATCGGACGCCATGACTTCTCCGCCCGGGGAATCTACTTTCAAAATGGCGGCTTTCACCTTGTCGTCTTTCTTTGCCTCATCAAGTTGCGCTTTGATGACCTCGACCATGTTGTTTCCCGCTTCGTCAGCCTGATGACTGGTAATAATACCATCCACGGTGATGACCGCGATCTTGGCGCTCGAATCGTTGTCCTTGAGAGTTACTTCCTCGAGTTGCGGGCCGACGTCGCGGCCTGAGGGGGGCTGAAATTGTCTGGTGAAACCGACGGCGCGCGAGGCGCCCATGACGAAAATGACAAACACGCTCAGGCACAGGAGGACGATGAGGATAATGGAAAAGATCATCCAACCATGGCTTTTGGCCGGGCGGGGCGGCGGTGGCGGGGTGATGACCGGAGGCGGCGCCACTGGCGGTGGCGGCGGTCCGCCCGGTGTAGAAAATGTATTGTCCATAGCGAATGGAAGGTAGCCCGACAGGGATGAGGTGACAAGCGGCAATTCGGGCCATAGTGGAATGTGGAATGTGGAGCGAAACATCGAACGCCGAACGCCGAACATCGAATTGCGGCCGCCTTCTTCGTCCTTCATTTTCCTCCGTCCATTTATTAGAATCGGCGGTTCAAAATGAAAACACTTAAAGTAGCGTCGCTGGCTGGCGATGGAATCGGGCCTGAAGTCATGCGCGAGGCGATCAAGGTCCTGCGCGCGGCCGAAAAGAAATTTAATTTTACCTGCAATATTACTGAAGCTCCGGTCGGATGGGCCGGGATTGATGCGGCTGGCCAGGCGTTGCCGGATGCGACGCTGGCGCTTTGCAAAAATTCGGATGCCATTCTCTTTGGTTCCGTAGGTTTGCCGGACCGGGACCCGACGATTCCCAAGGAAGAACGTCCCGAACGCGCGGCGCTGCTGCGCATCCGCAAAGAGTTCGGGCTGTTCGCCAATTTGCGGCCGGTCAAGCTGCCGAAAGCACTGGCCCATGCCTGTCCGCTGGCAAAGGAGCGGCAGGGCGACGGCATTGATATTCTGGTGGTGCGTGAATTGACCGGCGGCATGTATTTCGGCCAGCCCAAGAAGACCGAGGACATTGGGGGCGGAAATTTTCGCGCGATTGACACGATGGTCTATACCACGCCGGAAATCGAGCGCATCGCGCACGTCGCGTTCCGCGCGGCGCAGTTGCGGCGCAAAAAGGTGACGAGCATTGACAAGGCGAACGTTCTGGAAAACGGCGTCCTGTGGCGGGACGTCGTCACGCGAACCGGCAAGCAATATCCGGACGTGCAACTGGAGCATCAATTCGTGGATAACGGCGCCATGCAACTGGTCCTGCGGCCAACGCAGTTCGACGTAATGTTGTGCGAGAACATGTTTGGCGACATTTTGAGCGATGAAGCGGCGGCTTTGGGCGGGTCGCTGGGTATGTTGCCCAGCGCGAGCCTGGGCGCGTCCAGCGGCGACAAGGTGTTTGGATTTTACGAGCCGGCGGGCGGCACCGCGCCCGACATTGCCGGAAAGAACCTGGCCAATCCCATCGCGCAGATCCTGTCGTCGGCGCTGATGCTTCGGCATAGTTTAGGGTTGAATGACGCGGCGGCGGCAATTGAAAGTGCCGTGAGCAAGGCCATTGGAGCCGGCAATCGCACTGGAGATATTTTTAATCCTAATGAAACCGGGGCGAGGAGGGTTGGGACGCGGGAGATGGGGGATGCGGTTGTGTCGGCGTTAGGATAGGTGGCGAACAATGTGAAATTCCAACAACCAGGCTCCAGCCCCGAAAGGATCCGGGGTTCAGAATGTTCAAGCACAAAGCCCGCAAAATTGGAAGTTAGGCCCTGGGGCTTCTCTGGATCATTTTGATCGGTCGGCGTTTCGATTTGCCTTTGATTTGCCCAACCAGTAAGCCAGCACCTGAGCACGCTAAAGCGTGGACACCAAACCGATTTCCGTTTGCGTTCCATTCGAACAGACGGCATTCTCTGCAAAACAAAAATGAAAAAGGTTCTCCTAATTATTGTCGTGGTCCTTGCGGCGGGATTTGCCGTTGCCGATTCCAAGTCCGGGTCGAGTGACAAAGATACCAACGCCGTCGCCGCTCCTGCGGATATTCCGGTGATCATCCCGGAAGCGACGAATGCGCCGGTGTTGACGACCAATACGGTGACCATTGGCGGGGAACGGGTCAAATACCAGGCGGAAACGGGGATGCTGCCGGTGCTCAAAAAGGACGGCAACACGGTCGCTTCGGTATTTTACGTGGCGTATTCGCGCCTGGGAGATTATGACAAGTCAACTCGTCCCGTGACGTATTGTTTCAATGGCGGCCCGGGATCTTCGTCGATTTGGCTTCATCTCGGAGCGCTCGGGCCGCGCCGGGTGAAGATGAATGAGAACGGGACTCTGCCTCCGCCGCCGTTTCAAATGGAAGACAATAAATATTCCATCCTGAATGCGAGCGACCTGGTTTTTATCGATCCGGTTGCGACCGGATTCAGCCGCGCGGTAAAAGGGCAAAAACCAGAGGATTTTTTCGGCGATTCCGCCGATTTGGATTCGGTGGGAGAGTTTATCCGGCTTTGGACCACGAGGCATGATCGCTGGCTTTCGCCAAAATTTCTGTGCGGTGAAAGCTACGGGGTTTTCCGCGCGGCGGGCCTGGCGGACCATTTGCGCGACCGCTATGGAATGTATCTAAACGGCGTGATCCTGGTTTCAGGAGTGTTGAATTTTCAAACCATTGCCGATGATCCGGGCAATGACATTCCGTATCCGCTGTATTTGCCGGCCTACACCGCGGCGGCGCATTTTCACAAAAAACTGCCGACGGACCTGCAAAATGACCTGGACGCGGCGCTCGTCGAATGCCGCCAGTTTGCCCGGGGCGAATACGCGGCGGCATTGCAACAGGGCGATGCAATTTCGAGCGCCGAGCGCGAGCGGGTAGTAGCGGAACTGTCGCGGCTGACCGGTTTGACGACCAATGTCATTATTGATAACAATCTGCGCATTGATCCGGGCATCTTTCGCAAGCAATTGCTCCACGATCAGGGGCTGATTTTGGGAGCGTACGATTCGCGGCTTACCGGTCGTGATGATGATCCGGCTTCCGAATATCCGGATTTCGATCCTTCGGATGCGGCGGTGAATGGGCCTTTTTCAGCGACGATGAACGCTTATGTGCGGGATGAATTGAAGTTCAAGGATGATTTGCCCTACGAAACCATTGCGGGTGTGCAGCCGTGGAATTATGGCGCCCCGAATAATTATCCAAGCGCCGCCCAAAGACTCGCGGCAACGATGAATCAAAATCCATATATGCGTGTGCTGGTGTTGGGAGGCCGGTGCGATTTGGTTTGCCCGATTGACACGATGCACTATGCCATAGACCACATGTCATTGGACGCCAGCTATCGCACGAATATTGTTTATGCCCAGTTTGATGCCGGGCACATGATGTATATCAACTTGCCGGACCTGAAAAAGCTCCACTCGGTGGTGGAAGATTTCATCGGGAAGTAGGGGGAGCCAAAACCGGAGCCCTCACCTCACCCTGACCCTCTCGCCTCCCCTCGGAATGGGAGCGGAGAGGGAACAGCAGCCGGACGTGGCATTTAATTCGGAAACCAAACTGCCGTCGCCAGATTCAATGACTCATTGCGCGAACCGGCTTTTGGGGAAATCTCGCCAAACGAGCCCACTACCGGCTGCCGGCAGCGGCTTGCGGGCGCACGCGGACCAGCGTTTTGACTGCGTGGTTTCCCAGCGCCATTTGTTGGAATAGTTCGGGCAGTTTCGTGAGCGGCCATTCTCCGTCCACAAAATCCCGCGCGCGGACGACTCCTGCTTCGATGAATTCCAGCGCGCGCCGAAAGGTCCTGGGAGTGTGATGAAAACTGGCGAGCAGCTTCAGACTGGAATAATGAATGGTGTGTGTGTCCAGGGATACCGTCGTGCCGCCGGGGCAGCCGCCGAAAAAGTTTATTGCGCCGCCCTTGCGAACGAGCTTGACCGCTGCTTCCCACGTTTCCGGCTTGCCGATGGCTTCGATCACGACATCGAAAAGCGGCAGTGACTGCGCATGGCCGGTAACGGTTTGGACGATATTTCCCTCCTTGCCAACGTCAAAGACGCGCTCCGCTCCGAGTCGCTGTGCCGCGCGCAGGCGGTTTGCGCCGCGGCCGGCGACGCTGACGTGGCAACCGAGATGTTTGGCGAGCGCGACGAACATCAGGCCAATCGGCCCGGCGCCCAGAACCAGGACGTTTTGTCCGGACTTCAAATTTAGATCTTCGATACCCTGGACTACGCAGGCCAGCGGTTCGGCCAGGGCCGCGTCTTCGAAGGCGGTTCCGGATTTGAGTCGCAGCATGTTTTTCTTCACGAACCGCTCAGGCACGGCGATGGTCTCTGCGTAGGCGCCATTCAAAAACTGGAGATCGTCGCACAGATTTTCCTGGTGGCGCCGGCAAAAGAGACAGGAGCCGCACGGCGCTGAATTGGCTACCACCACGGGATCGCCGATTTTCCAGGTGGAATGTCCAGCGGCGGAATGTTCAATTTCGCAAATGGTTCCCGCCAGTTCGTGTCCGAACGGCGACGGCGGTGTGAGCATTTTGGCGTGGTAGCCGCGTTTGACGACTTTCAGGTCTGTGCCGCAGGTCAAGGCGACTGCGATTTGAACGCGCACCTCACCCGGTTTGAGGACTGGTGGCGTAACCTCTTCAATGCGAATGTTTCCCTTCCCGTGAAAAATAGCCGCTTTCACGCCGCGAGTATAACTAAAACCGCCGATTGGCAAATGAGAAAATTAGAAGGGCTTTTAGATATTAAGATTGCGTCGATCCCCATGGGCCCTCACCTCACCCTGACCCTGACCCTCTCCCCTCCCATCCGACCCGCCTTCGCGTGGAAGTACGGCGCGCCGGATGGGAGCGGAGAGGGAACAGCAAGCGGACGGTTTCTATAGCCCGGAGGTCGAGCGGCAGTCACCGGGTTCAGGCGTTCGATGTTTCAGCGTTGGCATGAAATCCGAAACATTGAACAATGAAAAATCAACATCGAGCGCCGAATGTTACAAAAGTTTGATTTGCGCGCGTTCCTGGGCCATGGTCTCGGTGAGGCTGGCCATGCGGCCGTTGCGGCGCTCGATGATGAACTTATCGACCGCCGGATCGTACGGCACGGGATAATTGCCGTCGTAACACGCCATGCAAAAGGAACTCTTCGGCAGGCCGGTAGCGGCGACCAGGCCCTCCTGCGAGAGGTAATTCAGGGAATCGGCGTTTAGATATTTCCGGATTTCCTCGAGCGAATGGTTGGCAGCCATCAATTTACTGCGGTCGGGAAAATCAATTCCATAGACGCACGGGTTCATGTGCGGCGGGCAACTGACCAATACGTGGACTTCCCGGGCGCCGGCTTCCTTGAGATTATTCACGCGGGCTTTGCATGTAGTGCCGCGCACGATGGAATCGTCCACGACAATCACGCGCTTGTCTTTCACTAAATCCGTGATGAGGTTCAGTTTGACGCGCACGTTAAAATCGCGGATGAGCTGTGACGGCTGCAAAAAGCTGCGGCCAACATAGTGATTGCGGACGAATGCCATTTCGTACGGGATGCTCGTTTCGAGAGAATAGCCGAGCGCAGCGCAATTGCCGCTGTCCGGCACCGGAATGACCACGTCGGCCCGGATGGGAAATTCGCGGGCCAGTTGGCGTCCCATTTCCACGCGGACTTTGTAAACGTTCCGATTCGAAATGTTGCTATCCGGGCGGGCGAAATAGACGTACTCAAAAATGCAAAAGGCGCGACGCTGCTGCTCGGGAAAAGCCTGAATGCTCTGAAGCCCGTGGTTGTTAATGATGACCAGTTCGCCGGGTTCGACATCGCGAATAAATTTGGCGTGAATCAGGTCCAGCGCGCAGGTCTCGCTCGAAAGCACCCAGGCATCGCCCAGTTTACCGAGGCAGAGCGGGCGGAAGCCGAACGGGTCGCGCGCGCCAATCAGCTCTTTCTCGGTCATCATGACCAGCGAAAAGGCGCCTTCGAGTTGGCGAAGCGCATGGACAAAGGGGTTTTTGCTGCCGTTGGTGTCCGGTTGCGCGAGCAGGTGTAGAATGATTTCGCTATCAACCGTCGTTTGAAAAATGGAGCCGCGGCCTTCGAGTTCCTCGCGCAATCGCGCCGCGTTGGTCAGGTTTCCGTTATGGGCGATGGCGATCTGGCCGCGGGCGCAATCCACCGTGAGGGGTTGGGCGTTTTTCAATTGTGAGGCGCCGGTCGTGGAATAACGGGTATGGCCGATGCCAATGTTTCCGACGAGTTGGTGCAGGATATCGCCGTTAAACACCTGCGGGACCAGGCCCATGCCGCGGTGGGCGCGGAAGTTCCGTCCGTCGCTGGTGACAATGCCGGCGCTTTCCTGCCCGCGGTGTTGGAGGGCATAAAGCCCGTAATAAGCCAGTTCCGCGGCGTTGGGATGGCCATAAATGCCAAAGACACCGCAATAATGTTTGGGATAGAATCGCATCGCGCCGACGCTGAATTTTCGCAAAAAAAACAGCGGGGCGCAACAAAATCAGAAAGGAATCCGCCCGGACAGGATTACATTGCGGTGAATCACCTCCTGGTCCGTGATGGGAAATTGGCAGCCTACCCCGAGGGTAAGCCCTACGCGGCCCGCGATGGGAATGCGTCCAATTACTATGCCTGGCGTAATCATCAATTGGTTGAGCCCTTCACGAGCGCCGGTGGCGTACCAGGTGTAGTTGGCTTCCACTTCAGGCCAAAAGTATTTGCAAACTCGATATTGAAACGCGGTATTCCAAGCCAGAGAGTTGCCACCGCCGGTTCGGACGAAGCCGTTGTCGGGTATCGAGAATCCCAGCGTGGTTTGAACGTCAAAATTGCCCCAGCCTTTGCCGCCGGCGATGGTTGGCGTAAAGCCAAAATGATGAGACGAAAAATCGTCACTGCCGCTGGGGACGGACAAGCCCATGAACGCCGTGAGAATGTAATCTCCGTTTTCTTCGTTTCCGGAAAGGATACGATACTTGACCAGAAACGTCTCATCCGCCCATCCCCATCGGTGCGGATGGTTTTCCGTTTCGTAGCCGGGAATGCCGATGATGAGTTCCACAGGATCAAAAGGGATCAGTTCCACGCCTTTCGTGGCGCCGTAGTTGTCCACCTGGGGATAGCCCCGCGAATTCATCGTGGTCCAGGACTGGTCATAGCGGTACTCCTGCTCCAGGCGTGGCGTCACCGTGACCAGGGGCGTGATCCAACGCGGTTGTTCGGACTGAATTTGAGTGACGCGTGGAAACCAGTTGGCAAAATAATCAGCAACGGGATTTCCGGAATCAGTCATTTCGGAGTAACCGGCCCGGCAGGGCGCAACCGCGAACGTTGCGAGCATCGTCGCCATAACCATGGCCGTGCGACAAATAAAGCCGGCGGTAGAATGAATGTCAAAACAGACAGGGGAAGACGGACGGTAATTAACCTTTCTTTTCATAATTTAGTATTGATTTGATGATTGCCTGCCGCGCGCCCGGCGCGGAAATTTGGAGAGTTGACCGAACTCGATATATTTTGTCAAATATAAACTAAAAGAAAATCACTGGACGGTATGCAAATCAGCTCTTACATTCAACCCCCTAAATAAGTTCTGAGGATGACGATGACAACTAAAGACGCCTTTGCACAATGAAACAATTCTTTCAAATCGTCGCGATGACATGCATTGTGGCGGCGACGGTCACAGCGCGGGCCGCGGATGTCACTGTTTTCGCGGCGGCAAGCCTGACTGACAGCCTCAAACAAATTGCGACTGATTATCAAAAGCAAACGGGCCACGGGGTCACTTTTAACTTCGAAGCATCGAGCATCCTGGCGCGCCAGATTGAAGAAGGCGCGCCGGCGGATATTTTCTTTTCCGCCGATGAGACGCAAATGGACCGCCTGGCGGAACGGGGATTGATTGACACGGCGACGCGCACGGACCGTTTGGGAAACACCCTGGTCGTCGTCGCTCCGAAAGGAAGCGATTTGCAAATCCATTCGGCTGCGGACCTGGCCGCGGACGGCGTAAAGCAGATTGCGTTGGCAGATCCCCAGGCGGTCCCCGCAGGCGTTTATGCGAAAGAATGGCTTGAAAAAGTCGGGGATTGGGATGTCGTCAAGCCGAAGGTAGTGGCGGCGGAAAACGTGCGAGCCGCGCTAGCTGCCGTGGCATCGGGCAATGTGGATGCCGGGGTGGTTTATAAAACAGACGCCGCCATTTCCAAAAGCGTGAGAATCGTGTATGAAGTTCCGCGCGCGGACGGCCCGGACATTCGTTATCCTATGGCCCTTGTGAAAGCGTCGGAACATCCGGATGAAGCGAAACGATTTCTTGAATATCTGAATTCCGACGATGCGGCGCGGGTGTTTGAACGGCTTGGGTTCGCCGTCGGCAAATAATTAATGAGCGCTGAAGAATGGAAGATCATCTGGTTTACCGCATGGATCGCTGCGTTGAGCACGATAGTTATTCTGCCGTTCGGTTTAGCGGCGGCATGGTTGCTGGCGCGACATAATTGGCCGGGTAAAACGCTTTTCGAGACGGTCATCACGTTGCCGCTGGTCATGCCGCCGGTCGCGACTGGTCTGATTCTCTTGTCATGTTTCGGAAATAGCGGCATTGGCGGGTTCATTCACAAATATCTGGGCTTTCGAATTATATTTACGTGGCGGGCGGTGTTGATGGCGCTGGCGGTGATGTCTTTTCCGCTGATGGTCCGTTCGATGCGAGTGGCTTTCGAGGGCGTCAATCCACGGCTGGAGGAAATTGCGCGCACTTTGGGCGCGGGAAATCTGCGGGTCTTCTTCACGATTTCCGTGCCACTGGCGCTACGCGGCATCGTAAGCGGAATGCTGCTGGCCTATGCGCGCGCGTTGGGAGAATTCGGCGCGACAGTCATGGTGGCGGGAAACATTGCGGGCAAGACCACCACAATTTCACTGGCTATCTTCGAATCGGTCCAGGATTTCCAGGATACCGAGGCCTATCGCTTGCTGGGTATATCTGTGGTGCTCGCCTTTATGGCCGTCTGGGCCGGCGAATGGGTCATACGTCGCAAAAAATCCTGAAATGGCCCTCTTGCTCAAGAAAATTTCCGTAGCGCTGGCGTCGTTTACGCTGGAAGTGGACGTAGAAATTCGCGGACGGCTCACTGTGGTTTTTGGGCCGTCCGGCGCGGGAAAAACGACGTTGCTGGACCTTGTGGCCGGATTGCGGCGGGCACAATCGGCATTCATTCAAATGGACGACCAGGTGCTGACTGACACCGCGCGCCGCGTGTTCGTGCCGCCCCGGCATCGTGGGATCGGTTATGTGCCGCAAGACCTGGCGTTGTTTCCGCATCTTCCCGTGCGACAGAATCTTCTCTACGGCCAAAAATCCGGTAACGGGGCGAATCCAGCATTGACCCTGGACCGCGTCGTTGAAGTGCTTGAGATTCAGCAACTCATTCAACGCCGGGTTACCGACCTTTCAGGCGGGGAAAAGCAGCGTGTGGCAATCGCGCGCGCGCTGCTGTCATCGCCGCGGCTTCTGCTGCTGGATGAACCGTTGGCGAGCCTCGACATTCCTCTGCGGACGCGGATTATTCCGTATCTGGCACGTGTCCGGGACGAATTCCGCGTGCCAATGTTGTATGTCACGCATGACCGCTTTGAAACACTGGCGCTGGCGGATGAAATGGTAGTCCTGGTCAATGGCAAGGTGGCGCAAAGCGGTCCCGTGAATGATTTGTTCAATCGTCCGGCCAGTCCTGCCGTTGCCGGCGTGCTTGCGGTTGAAACGGTTTTGAAAGGGCAAATTCAAAAAATCGAAAACGGTTTGGCCACGGTTGCCGTTGGCCAGGTGACGCTGTCCGGCGTCGATCAAAATCTTCCGGCCGGCGCGCGTGACGTTTATGCCTGCATCCGGGCGGAAAACGTCGTGATCCTCAAAGGCGCGGGAGTTTCGAACAGCGCTCGCAATCATTTATCGGGCACTATCCGTGTGTTGGGTCAGGACGGACCGCTGATGCGGATGGAATTGGATTGCGGTTTTCCGCTGACGGCCCTGTTGACCCGGCAATCCTGTGAAGAAATGAAACTAGCTCCCGGCGACCGCGTCACCGCACAGGTGAAGGCTCAGCACGTGCATCTGATTGGGCGGTGACGGCGAAACTCCTCCATATCCGCGCCGGCAACAGTCCAATGGCAATAAACCCGATCTGGCTGCAAACGAAGAGCGCCAGCCATAAGAATGCGCCTTCGGTGAAACCATAGCTGTGCAGGCCGATGCCGAGCATATTGACTCCAAACCAGGACCAGCTCGTGACGACGTTGCCGAAGACCGCGCAATTCACCAGACCGCGTTCGCGAATCATCCCACCCCAGCGCAGGTGCAGAATCAGCGCGTTCCAAAGCACGATAATGAGGGCGCCGTTTTCCTTGGGGTCCCAGCCCCAAAACCGGCCCCAGGATTGGTCAGCCCAAATGCCGCCCAGGACGGTGCCGACAAAACTGAACAGCGTTGCGAAACACACGATTCCGTAAATCATCCGCGCCAGCGATTTGGCCGTGGCCTGATCCAACGTGCTGGTGAAAACACCGCGCACGATGTAAATCAAGGCCAGAAAACCCGCCACAAACGTGCTCGCGTAACCTGTCGTGACGGCGACGACATGCGTGGCCAGCCAGAAATTGGTGTCCAACACCGCCCGCATCATTTCCATAGTATCGCCATCCAGCGCGAGGTTTTGCGCGATAATGAGGGTAATGAAGCCCATACCCGCCGAAACCACCGCGCCGATTCCGTTTCGGTGAAATTTTTCCAGGATCATGCCCAGCAAACACGCGCCCCAGCCGATGAAGATGGCCGATGAATACAGATTTGTAACCGGCGGGCGACCCTGCAAGGCGATTCGATAAATCAGTCCGGTCGTGTGAATAAAGAATGCCAGGACAATCAGCCAGACAGCCGAACGCCGCAACGATTCCGCACGGTTAAACCATGAAAATATCGCCAGCAGGCCGGCAAGCACATAGATGACCATCGCGTTATAAAACGGCTGCATCTGGTTGAAAAAAACCTCGGCCCGGCTTTTTGCCAACGCGCGTGGAAATGCCGGCGCCAGCGAAGAGCGCAGGTTCGCGAGCGCGGAATTGAATCCGGCGGCGTCATTTTTTTGCAACGCCGCGGCCATCACGGCATATTGATCAACAGCGGGTGAAACGGCTCCGCCTTTGGCGGCTTCCAGCATCACTGTGGCGACGTTTTTCCAGTCACCCGGCGTGTGCGCCGGCGGCACAATCAAAGGGGGCTCAAGCCGGGACATGTAATCGAATCGCTGCAATTCCGCAAGGAACGCGTTGAAAGCTTCCTGGTCATATTTTTTCCCGCCCTGTTGGGCGCGGACGGCCGCGACGCCTGGGGCAATCAGGGTTTGGTAATCAGCCATTTCCTGTTTCCAGTTTTGTGAGTCGTGCGGCTGGACGGTGTTGGCAAGCTGCGCATACAGTTCCATTCGCTCGTGGACCTTCACCACGTCGCGTTCGTAGGCGTTGCGGGCGGCGGACTCGATTTGTCCCACGCGCTCATTTTCTTTGTCAAACGCGTCGAGCGAGGGGGCGATTTGATTCCAGGAATAATGTTCGCCGTCCTGTTGTTGAGCGGTATCTCGATCAGGCAATTTCAAAAACGCGATCAACTCGGGATTGTCCACGCGAAACACCGGCCAATTGTCCGCCACCTGCGGATTCATCATTACATTGGCCAACCATTGGATGGCATTGGTCGTTTGATGTTTTTCCAAAGGCGATTTCCATGGCTCGAGGTCGAGCGTTTGCATTTCATTGATTTGCAGGAGCGAATTGCGCGCGAGCGAATCCATGGGCTTCAAACGGCCATTGAACACGACGGGCAGTCGCGCAAACTTCGAGAAGGCAAAGTCCGCATCACGCGGCGGCGCCATCTGGCCCAGGAACCACACCGCCATGACCAGTGTCAAAACCGGAGGCAGCAATCGAGTCAATGACGCGTCGCGTTTCATTTTTTGCCGGCGATAAAACCGGTGAGATGGAACATAAATTGAATCACAAGTCCGGCAGCGACCATGCCACAGGCAATGTAAGGCGTCAACCAGCCCGGGTTATGGACAACCTGCAGCAGGGACCACGGCGCGAGCCCGGCCTGCTCCGTTGTTTCTCCCGCTGTCATCTCCTGCTGGTAAAATGTCAACCCCGCATACCGCAAGGGATTGTTCATGGAAATTTCGATCTCCCGATTTTCTCCCGTTTGAGCATTTTTCAACAGCACGCGGCTGCGGAAATCTTTGGGGATGTCCGTGCCTTCATAGACTGTGTGGGTCGCTTTGAGCAAGGTCAGCGAAAATGGGAACCGGACCTGCTCCGGCCGCAGCCCAAACGTGAACTTCTTGCCGTTGATATAAACAAATTGCGGTTGCGTCAGGTCGGCGACGATTTTATTGGCCATGTCCGTACCCATGGCCGGCGTGTAGCCTTCCCGTATCTGCTCAATCTTTGCGTCGTCATCGGCCCAATCCGAAACGATCCAATCGCCCAGGGAGCCGCCTGGTCCAATCAATTCGATTTGAGCGGTGGGCGCGTCTTTATCGTCGGTTGTTTTGACCTCGTTTGTCGGCCAAAAATCGAAGTTAAGGGCTATGCCGTTGCTGGTTAAGGGCGGGCCGTTCTGTATCATCGGCGCCCGAAACTGCGTATCGGAATTTTTCCAAAACAGTTTCACCCGAATCTTGAACGGCAGATTTGGGTCCTGAAGTTCATCGCCGGCCGCGAGTAAATCCGAGGGAAAAGCGACAACCTGCTCGCTATGCGGACCGCTGGCGCTGGTAAACGCCAATTCATATTGGTTGGCGCTTTCAGAGTAAGACCGGGTTTGTCCCTCGGCGAAGCTGATTTGCGATTCGTTCGCAAATATCTGCGTCGCCAGCTGGCCCACCAGCAAGAGAATGACTCCGGCGTGGACAAACTGGATGCCGATTTTTTTAACTGAGAATTGAAACCGGTAAATGTGGGCGGCCAGGAGATTCACGAGCAGCAAAGTCCCAATCAGGGAACCTCCCGGCAGGATCATCGGAATTTTTCTGCCAAACAGGTCCAGCCCCAGGATGATCGGCGCCTTAAAGTAATGCGATTGAACGTAATAAAGTCCTTCATCCACCTGGGCAAGCGTCCCGACAAACACCAGGACGATGGCGAACGCGAGCAAAACGACGGTGAGCCGGAGTGACGCGAAGATTTTAATCAGCCTGCCAATGAACATTTAAAATACGAATCAACCCACCGCCATGTTGAGCAGGAACTCGATGTTACTTTTGTTTTTCTTCAGTTTGTTCAACATGAGTTCCATCGCCTCGACCGGCGGCACACCCGTGAGGGCGCGCCGCAGAATGACGACGCGGTTGTATTCGTCCGGATGATACAGCAATTCTTCCTTGCGTGTGCCGGAGCGCTCGATGTTGACGGAGGGGAAAATGCGGCGGTCCACCAGTGCCCGATCCAAATGGACTTCCATGTTTCCCGTGCCTTTAAATTCTTCAAAGATGACTTCATCCATTCGCGAGCCGGTGTCTACGAGCGCGGTAGCCATGATCGTGAGCGAGCCGCCTTCCTCGACGTTTCGCGCGGCGCCAAAGAAGCGCTTGGGCTTGTGCAGCGCGTTGGCATCCACGCCGCCGGACAGGATTTTGCCGGAGTGCGGCTGGATGGTGTTATAGGCGCGGGCCAGGCGCGTGATGGAATCGAGCAAAATCACCACGTCGCGCTTGTGCTCGACCATGCGGCGGGCTTTTTCGATGACCATTTCGGCCACTTGCACGTGCCGTTCGGGCGGCTCGTCAAACGTCGATGAAATCACCTCCGCGCCCCGGCAGGTGCGTTCCATATCGGTGACTTCTTCAGGCCGCTCGTCAATGAGCAAAATAAACAGGTACGACTCCGGATTGTTTTTCAAAATGGCGTTGGCAATCTTCTGCATCAAGACCGTTTTGCCGGTGCGCGGCGGCGCGACAATTAGTCCGCGCGTGCCCTTGCCGATGGGGCAGACCAGGTCCAGGACTCTTGTGTTGAGTTCTTCTGTCATCGTTTCCAGAAGGAACCGCTTGTTCGGGAACAGCGGCGTGAGATTGTCAAAATGGGTCTTTTCTTTTGCCTTGTCCGGGTCTTCACCATCTACGGCTTCGACTTTGAGCAGCGCGAAGAATTTTTCTTTTTCCTTGGGCGGACGGATTTGGCCCGCGATGAGGTTACCGGTTTGCAGATCAAAACGGCGGATTTGCGAGGGAGAGATGTAGATGTCCTCCGGACAGGGCAAATAATTAAAGCTTTGGGAACGGAGGAATCCGAAGCCTTCCGGCAACACTTCGAGCACGCCCTCGGAGAAGAGCACTCCTGCGCGCTCGGCGTTTTTTTGGAGGATATGGAAAATGACCTCATGCTTGCGCATGGTGCCGAAATTTTCGACGCTCAATTCGCGGGCCATCGCGTTGAGTTCGGTCATGCTCATGGCCTGGAGCTTGGCGATGTTGAGGGAAGATGCGATTTTATCGCGGTGCGGCGTGCGTTCGCCGTCCAGTTTTGGTTCTTCTTCCGTCGTGGTCGGCTCGATGGGTTTGGACGGTGGCTGTAGCGCGGCTTCAGGCGGCGGGGCGGGCGCCGGTGGCGGCGCTTCAGCGGGAATTTCTTCCGCGGGTTTGGCTTTTGGTTTTCTGGCGACTCGTGGCATAAAAGTAATTATTCAAACTGGTTGGAAATTGATTTCCTCACATTTGGGGCCGTCAATTGCATTGGACGACCTTCGACCGGAAAAGTTCAAAATGGTATGTTAACCGAGCGTTTGAAGAACCTTCCTCAAAACGGCAGGGGAATTTTCGCAGTCAGTTCGCTTTTCAGCCTATCCATATTGCCGGGCTTGTCAAATACGATTTGAGCGAAAGATGTTGAAAAGCATATCAGGAAACAGTGTCTCAAAACGATACACTGTACCGGGAAAGTAGACACAAATGGACACAAACGGACGGGGAAACCCCTAGAGCCGGTTAGCGAGCACGGGAAAACATTGGCTTTAACCTCTGGCATGGCCGTTGCTTTGTTGGCGACATCGCGGTTGCCGCGGGCAATTAAGTGAACAAAAATGTAATCGTTATAAACCCGCCCGTGGCAAAGTTCTACCGCACTCAGTAAAAAGGTAACAAGAAAGTATGAAGAAAATGAAACAGTCCCGCAAAGCGGGTTTCACCCTGGTGGAAATTATGATTGTTGTGGCCATCATTGGTTTGCTGGCCGCGATCGCGATTCCTAACTTTGTGAAAGCCCGTGCCACCTCGCAACAGAACGCCTGCATCAACAACATGCGGCAGATCAGCGCGGCGGTTAATGAATGGGCGTTGGAAACCGGCCAGGTTTCGCAGTCAACGGCTTGTGCTGGCGGCGTCAGCACCTTCGGCCCGGACCTGTCTCCGTACATCCAGCTCAATTCGGCCAGCAGCATTCCGCCCTGCCCGGCAGGCGGCACGTACACTGTGGCTGCAGTGGGTGCGATTCCTCAAGTGACCTGCTCCTTGAGCTCGCTCTCGGCTGAGCCGCACAAATCGCCTTAATCCAGGGTGCTTTCTCACAGGCCCGAAGCTTCGGCTTCGGGCCTATTTGTTTTTTTAGCGCTCTTCCACCCAGGCCGAAACTTTTTGCCTCGGCTGGTTTTTCCTTTATAGGTGCATAAAAGTGTATAAAATCATGGCACCAGACGTGCTAGCTGTAGTGTCACATGGATTGTCGGCAACAATTCATGCTGTGGCGGCCGCGACAGGCAATTCAGTGAACGCAAACGTCATCATAATAATCCGCCTGTTGCATGTTCACTCCGCCTATAGTTAGAAAGAGTAGTTGAACTATGAAAAGAATGAAACAGTCCCGCAAAGCGGGTTTCACCCTGGTGGAAATTATGATTGTTGTGGCCATCATTGGTTTGCTGGCCGCGATCGCAATTCCCAACTTTGTGAAAGCCCGTGCCACCTCGCAACAGAACGCCTGCATCAACAACATGCGGCAGATCAGCGCGGCGGTTAATGAATGGGCGTTGGAAACCGGCCAGGTTTCGCAGTCAACGGCTTGTGCTGGCGGCATCAGCACCTTCGGCCCGGACCTGTCTCCGTACATCCAGCTCAATTCGGCCAGCAGCATTCCGCCCTGCCCGGCGGGCGGCACGTACACCGTGGGCAACGTGGGCGCGATACCTCAAGTGACTTGCTCCTTGAGCTCGCTTAGCGCCCAGCCGCACATCTCGCCCTAATATAGCTGGTCTAATTGCCTATGGGCCACAGGCTCGAAGTCAATTCGGGCCTGTGGACCTGGCAATTCGCCGGCAATCATTTTGGAATCGGGAAAAACTATGAAAACACCCGTCCAACAACGCTTGGGGTTTACTCTGGTGGAAATAATGATTGTTGTGGCCATTATTGGCCTGCTGTGCGCTATCGCCATTCCGAACTTCATTCGGTCGCGCGCCACCTCGCAGCAGAACACCTGCATCAATAACCTGCGGCAGTTGACCTCTGCCGTGGATCAATGGGCCCTGGAAACGGGCCAGACCGCAGGCGCCGCCGCGCCAGCCACTTCGGACTTAACGCCATACATTGTGTTGAATGCCAACAGTTCAATCCCGGTCTGTCCCACTGGAGGAACATACACCATATATAACGTCAGTGCGGCGCCTCAAGTGAGTTGCTCGTTAAGCACTCTTTCGAGTTTGCCGCACATTTATATCTATCAATGATTGACGGTTCGCTGAGCCAATCAGCGCGTTAAATCTCAGTCTCAACCCGGCCTGTTTGCGAAAACGTGAACAAGCCGGGCTTTTTTTTGTCAAATTGGCATTGTTTCTGCCTTCGCGTTGACATTCAACGGTCGTTTCATTAAAAGAACAGTACAGGCATGAGTGTCATATTGAAAACTGAAAAATTGCGCGTGGAATATAAGACCCGGGAATTTGGGCAAAAATCCAAAGTCGCTCTCAACGGACTGGACTTGGAGGTGTCGTCCGGCGAAGTTTTTGGTTTTCTGGGGCCCAATGGCGCGGGCAAGACCACGACGATGAATGTGCTTTTGGGGTTTGTCCAGCCCACGAGCGGCGCCGCTTCGCTGTTTGGCATAGACGTGCGCCAGCCCATCGCCCGCCGCCGCATTGGCTACCTGCCTGAATTGACTTACTATTACAAGTTTCTAACCGCCGAGGAATTGCTTCGCTTTTACGCAAAAATTTTCGGGCTCCCCGGGCCGGAAAGAGAGCGTCGCATTGACGAGACTCTCAAATTGGTTGAATTGGAGTCGGCCCGCAAACGGCTGATCAAGACCTATTCGAAAGGAATGCAGCAGCGCATTGGCCTGGCCCAGGCGCTGATCAACGACCCCGATCTGCTTATCCTGGACGAACCGACCAGCGGCCTGGATCCGCTGGGCCGGATGAAAGTTCGCGATATTATTCAACGCCTCAAAAACGAGGGTAAAACTGTTTTCTTTTCATCCCATGAAATGGGCGAGGTCGAAACGGTTTGCGATCGCGTGGCGATCATTGCCTCCGGTGATTTGAAGGCGGCCGGAAGCGTCGAGCAGGTCATGAAGGGCCATGCCAACCTCGAAAAAGCGTTTTTGAACGTCATCGGCTATCAAAATTAAAATGAGAAACGTCTTTGCCGTCGCCGGAATCGTGGTCAAGGAATTGTACCGCCGGAAGGACTTCTACGTCTTGTTCGTCCTGACAATCATCATTTGCCTCATCATGGGCTCAATCAGCGTCTTCAACGACACGGATATCATCCGTTACGTCAAAGACCTCTGCCTTTTGCTGATCTGGGTTTCTTCGCTGATTATCGCGATTACGACGACTGCGCGGCAGATTCCCGCCGAAAAAGAGCAGCGTACACTCCTGCCATTATTGGCCAAGCCGCTTTCGCGCACACAATTGATTTTTGGCAAATTCCTGGGCTGCTGGGTCGTTTGCGGCCTGGCACTGCTTTGTTTTTACATATTCTTTGGCGCGCTGACGGCCAGCCGGGAACACCATTGGCCCCTTCTGAATTATGCACAGGCGGCTTTCCTGCATTGGATGGCGCTGGGGGTCATCGTCGCCATGTCCCTGTTGGGATCGCTGGTCTTTGCCGCGCCCTCGTCCAATTCAACCATCTGTTTTTCGATCGTCGCAGCCATCCTGTGCATCGGAAGATACCTGGACCTATTTGCCGTCAGAATGCAAGAGCCGGGGCGTTCCCTCGTCTATGCCATATATTATGCGCTTCCCCCATTAGAAATACCCTTCGGCCTGCGAGATCGGATCATACATGATTGGCCACCCGTCGATTGGCCGTCTGTCGGGCTGCTCGCCCTGTATCTGCTGGCTTACGTGCTCTTTTTTCTCATTGCTGCCTGTTTGATATTCCGGCGCAAGGCGGTCAACTAATTGTCGAATGAATTCTTCACGGACACTTTGGCTGCTTTTGATTGCGCTGTTTGTCTTGTGCTTTGGCCTGGGAGCGGATGTGCAACCGCGGTTTCAGGCGATGGAAATTGCCCGGCACGAATCGAATAATTTCTTTATCCGGATATTCGGCGACAGCAGCCGGATTTTCGCCAATGCTGCCTTTACCAGAGCGGATGCCTATTATCATAGCGGCTATTACCCGACTATTTTCGACAACAACGAGGCGTTTAAAACGCCGCACATGGCAGAGGACACCGGTGCAGTCGCCAGCCATAATGAGGGCGAGGAAACTGCGTTTATGGGGCCGCCGCGGGATTGGCTCGACGCATTTTCCCGCCGATTCATCCCCAACCGCCACACGCACCTGGACCAGGGCGGTCCGGCGGACGATCTGAGCAATAGTTCACAAGTGCGTGAAATATTGCCGTGGCTCGATCTGGCCACACAAATGAATCCGCAGGACATCAGGACCTACCTGGTAATCTCCTTTTGGTTGCGGACCGACCTGAATCAGGCGTCCGAAGCGGAACACGTATTGCGCGGGGGCCTGCGGGAGAACCCCGGTAATCCGCAACTGCTCTTCGAACTGGGACGAATCTATTTTGAGGATTTCCATAACCCTGCCAGGGCACGAAGCATCTACGAAGCAGGGGTCCGAAGCTGGGCATTGGAGAAGCCAAAAGTTCCGATTGCCGAGCGGCTCAAATACGAGAATTCGACTTTCGACGACCGCTTTGTTTTCGAACAACTTGAAGTGCATCTGGCCCAACTCGAAGGAAGTCTTGGGAACAGGGAAGCCGCCATTGCGCATCTCGAACAGGCGAAACTGGCATCGCCTGATTCGGACGCTCTTCAAAAAATGATCGATCAATTGAAGCAAGGGCACCTGTAACGGCTCCGTAGTAACGGTTTAGTGTCCGTGCTTTGGCGTACCATGTGGCGCTGCCACGACATTCAGAATTTGTCTTTCCCGCCCTGCTTTGGTTTAATTACCGAATGAGAACCCGACGGGCCAGCGTCTCCCGAATCACGGCCGAAACGCAAATTTCGCTCCGACTCAACCTGGACGGCAAAGGAAAGGCGCAGGTCAAAACCGGCGTGCCGTTCTTCGACCACATGCTGACCCTCTTCGCCAAACACGCGGTCGTGGACCTGCAACTCAAATGCGACGGCGACCTGGAAGTGGACGCGCACCATACAGTCGAAGATTGTGGCATCGCACTTGGCCAGGCCTTTGCCACCGCGCTCGGGGATAAGCGCGGGATTCGCCGTTATGGTTCTGGATTCCATCCCAAAAATCCATTTACGGGCGAGGCATACGTGCCCATGGATGAATGCCTGGCCCGGTGTGTCGTGGATTTCAGCGGCCGCCCGTATCTGGCATGGCGGGGATTGGACCAGATTTCCCACAAAAGAATTTCCGCGGCGGAGAAAAACCAGGACGCATCGAGCGCGTTCCGTTTCGGTCTGGCGCGCGAATTTTTTCAGGCGTTTGCCAATGAAGCCCGCTGCAACCTGCACCTGGAACTCCTGTACGGTGACGAGCCGCATCACATCGTCGAAGCGCTGTTCAAGGCCTTCGCTCGCGCCGTGGATGCCGCCCGCCAGCACGACCCTCGCGTCGCCGGCCTCCTGCCCAGCACCAAGGGCAAATTGTAAGCGAGGGTGTTCATTGCAGCTTCAGTAAATAAAACGTTTGCGGCATCCCGGGGTTGGCGGGATTGGTAAAATGGAAATTGCCGGTTGCATCAAACGAATTGGTTGAAACCGTGGTCCAGTCGTAAAACGGCAGTTCCAGATTTGTCGAGGAGAGAACATAATATGTCCAGTTCTGCACTCCGTTACTGCCGCTAAAAATGAGGCTGTCTCCAGCGGCGGTGACGCCGCTGAACTGCGGTGGCGTCGTGGGCAGGACGACCACGCTTAAGACGCCGTTGCTCAGGCTGTTTGTGTCCCACGCCAGGTTCACCGCCGGAATGGCCGGCGCCAGGCCGGAGAATGCGCCCAAATAATTCGCAGCGCTGAACAATTTGAAGCTGTCGCCCGCGGCAAACGGAATCCCGCCGAGGTTGGTTACTACGAGAGTCCCGCCGTAAGTCAAAGTTCCCGCTACTTGTGCCGAATCGTTGGTCGGCGAAACGGACTTATTGATTTCGATCACTGTCCTGCTGCCGCCGTTTATCGTGAGGTTGTTGCTGAATGCCAATGCAGTCAAGCCGCCCCCGGGTTCGAGCGTCGCGCCGTTGGAGACGATGGCGTTCCCGTTCACGGCGCCATTACCGGTCAGTGTCTGGCCGCTGGCGAGGGTCAAAATTGCGTCCATGCGGCCGCTCGCGTCGAGCATTGCCCCGGCGTTTACGGTGATGGCCGTGCTGCCGGTGATGGAGCCGTTGCCCTGCAGGATCGTTTTGCCCCCATCCAACGTCGTCGTGCCGGTATATGTGTTTAAGCCGCCCAATGTCAACGGTTGCACTCCGGTTTTTACAAGATTGCCGCTGCCGACGATCGTGCAGTTGTTCGTGAACGATGTGCCGCTGACCCCGATGACGCATGTGCCGTTCAAAGTCATTTGACCAAAGATCGTCGAATTGCCGCCGCCGGGCCAATTGGTGATCGAAGGCGTCGCGCCATCGCCGTAGAGCACGAACTGCTTGGTATAACTGTTCCTGGGGGCGCTCGACTGGTAAAACTCCAGCGTCGCCCCGGCGCGCACGATCAAATTGCTGGCCGGATTGCCCATCGAAGTTGAACCAGCCTCAAAGCCCATCATGCCCTGCCGGATATCCACATTGGCCAGATTGGTATCAATCGTCACACTGACGAAGGACATCTGGTTGCTTCCAACTTTGTAGAGGTTGAACGGCTTTCCGCCGTTCATAGTCAGCGTCGTGCCGGAATTGCGAATGTCCCAACGGCCGGGATTGCCGCTCGCCAGCCAGTTCCCGGGACCGCCAAAGGCCGTGTCGCCGGCCAGTGTGACGCTCTGAATTGCATGAAGCTGGCTGGAAGAACCGCTGCTGATAATGGCTCCGTTGCCGTTCATTCCCCAGCCGGAAACCGTAACCGCCACGTTGGTTGCGGTAAAACCATTCACGTCGAGAGTCCCGTTGTTGGTGATTACAACTGTCCCTCCCAACAGGCCCAACGCCGAAGGATTGCCCGCCTGCACGGCGCCATGCTGAACCGTCAGGCCGCCGGTGAAGATATTTGAGGCGCTCAACGTTAGAACGCCTGTCCCATTTTGTGCGACCGCACCGGCCCCTGAAACGACTCCGGACATCGTTACGCTGTCGTTGCGGTTGAAAATCAATGTACCGCTGTCGGTGACATTCACCGAACCCAGACTTCCATTGGTCGTCCCGTCGCCCACCTGCAATGCACCGCTGCCGAGCGTCACAATGCCGCCGGAACTTGTAAGCGGGCCGGCCAGCGTGAGCGGATTCTCCGAGTCATTGATGATGACTAGATTAGTTGCGATGGAAACCGGCGTGGCCAGTACATCGCCACGGGAGGACGGAAGCTCCGTCAGGGTCATCGTTCCGGGCGCGCTCAGCTGCAGCGAACCTCCATTGGCGGCGAGACTGAAGCTGGCCGCGCCGTTGGCCGCGCCAATTTGCAGCGAGCCGATCGTAACGGGTTGATTAAGATTGATGGTTTGCGGCGCGGCGATGTTCGCTGAAATGACGGCCAATTCACCGGCGCCGTTTGGAAAGGCCGGCGCATTTGTCCAATTTGCGCTGAGATCCCAGTTTTGCGTCGCCGTCGTTTCGGTGTTCGTCCAATAAGCCGTCACAGGCGCTACCGGCGTGGCACTCACCTGAACCGAGCTCGGCCCTTCGCCGCCAGTGTCGACCGCTGAGACGACGTAATAATAGGTCACGCCGTTTGCCACGGAAAAATCAAGGTAGCCGCTTCCCGTCACATTGCCGGCAATAGACATGTAAGGGCCGCCGTTCGTGGTTGAGCGTTTCACATTGAAGGCCGCCCCGCCCGGCGGCGCGGTCCAATTGAGCTCCACTTCATTGTTCCCGGGCGTCGCGATCAATCCCGTCGGCGCCCCGGGTGGTGTCACGGCGCCCGCAAACGCCGACCAACCACTTTGGTTGCAAGCGTTGGCGGCAGTCACAAGGTAATAATTTGTCACAGCCGTACCCACCGGCGAGTCCGTGAAATTGGTGGTTGTGAGGCTCGATCCGATCAACACGGGTGGCGTGTTGGCGGTGAAGCGAAAAACGTTGTAGCTTGTCGCGCCGGCGGAGGCGTTCCACGAAATTGTCACCAGAGAATTGGTCCCAACCGCGACGACGTTGGCCGACGGCGGCGGCACGTTGCACGCTGCCGTGCTCGCCTCCGCCGAATTCGAGCCTTCGCCAAGGCTGCTGACGGCTGAAACGACGTAGTAATAAGTCATGCCGCTGAGGACGTTGCTATCGGTGAATGTAGCGATGGGAACGTTCGTGATGATGGTGTACGGCCCGCCGCTGACGGTGGCGCGCTTCACGTTATACGTGGTGGCGGCGAGGGCAGGGGTCCAATTCAACAGAATCGCATTGCCCGGGCTGGCCGTCAGGCTGGTTGGCGTTTCGGGTACCTGGGGCGTGTTGGTGGCGATAACGAGCGCATTCGCCCAGTCAGCATGGTCGTAGCTGTTGCCATCATCGGCATCATCTACACCCAGCGTTAAGCGCCGCACGCCGGTCACGTCCAGATTGATGTATTGCGCAGGGGAACCTCCGGCTACCACCCCGCTCTTGAAAATCCGCGCCCCATCGGCGAACACATCGAAAATCACCGTGCCTTTTGCTCCGACTTCATCGTCAATGCCAATGGTCGCCTGGAACCGCGAACAAACGCCGCCGAGATTGTATTCCAGACCGGCGAACGAATTGACGCCAATGCCATGCGCATAACTTACGCCGCCAAGGGTGATGTTCGTTCCGCCGATGCTTTTATCCGGCACGATCGTTCCCCAGCCCGTGTAGGCGTAAACCGGCTCCTCGTCGCTCAAATAATTTGTACCCGGCGCCGGCGGCGGGACCGGTGTTCCGGCAATTTTTAGAAACATTGAGCTATAGGGCGGTACCGTGGCAGTGAAACTGTTTGTGAAGGTGCCCAAATCCTGATGCGCCCACAAATCGCGCACCGTTGCCGTCGTGCCAGCCTGGAAGGCGAGATTGGTAAAATTGCAGGTAATGGCGGCAGAATTGTTCGTACTTCGATTAAGCAACACCACGGCACGTGTCGTGAAATCGTAACCCATTGGTTTGCTCCAAACCTCTGCGATATCCTTTACGCCGCCAACGAAAACGCCTTGTTCCCCGGCTGGATCCTGGTCCACCGCGATGGCCTCGGTGTTCGTCAGAATTTGCAGGGTTTGCGCCGACATTGTTGTCAGGTTGTTGCCCATGATGAGCGGCGCGGCCATCTCGCACCACATTGTGAAATGTGTTTGGGCTGCCGCCAAATTCGTCGCAAATTCGCCGTTGCCGATCTCCAGCATGTCCGGGTCATTCCAGCGCCCCGGCCCGGCCACGAAGGCCGTCATACTGTTTGGATCAATGTGCGAAATCATGCTGGCAAATGTGCTGCCGATGTCGCCGGTCGTTCGCCAATAATTTCCCACGTCCGGCGACCACGATTGATACATCTTAGAGTTGCCGTTCTGGCTGCCGCAAAGACAGAGCACAATCGGCCGGCCGCTCTTCATCAAGCCGTCGCTCATTCGGCCATAAACCGCCTGCCCGCTCTCGCCGAACGCGTTGCAGTTGTCGTCCTTGAGATAATCAGCGCCAAATTCCGCGTAGGTAAAGGCGTCCACGTACTCAAAATTGAAACTGCCGGGGTCTTTTCCCACTGGATTGTAAATCTGAGAAATGCAGGTGGAACAAGTGTTCGTTCCATCGTCCGTATAAACGCCAAGCTTGAGTCCCTGCGAATGAACGTAATTGGCCACCCATGGAATCCCGTCTGGAAAATTTGTGTAGGCCTGGATGACGCCGTTGGAATTCCGCGAAGAGGCCCAACCGTCATCAATGTCCACGTATTGGTAGCCGGCGGCTTTCAGACCATTGGCGGCCATGATAGTCGCATTGTTCGTCACCGCGTTTTCGCTGATTCCGCAATGGTAGGCGTTCCAGTCGTTCCAGCCCATGGGAGGCGTCAAAGCGATATTGTTCGTCAATGCCCGGCCCCCGACGGGTGACAGCGGCGCCACCGCGAGCAGAAACAGAATGCAACGTTTGCGCATAAAACAGTGGCGTTGGCAATTAGACGAATAATCTGTTGGCCGTTAACTGGGAAACTCGCCACAAAAGTAGCATGACTGGTCAAAATGCGCACATTGGATGAATATCCGATACGAAGGCATCGGGAAACCATCCTCCATCGTCTATCTTCCATGCTCCAACTTCGAAATGGTGGGTTGGCAGGGACTCGAACCCTGGACCAATGCCTTAAAAGGGCACTGCTCTACCGACTGAGCTACCAACCCACGGTGAACGGATGAAACCAGCAGAAAGGAAATTATACATTTATTGCGCGCCACTGCAAGTGGATTTGGATGAGAACAGCGGGCTAGCGGGCTCTTGCTTTATCCTTCGGCCTTCAATTATTTTGCCCACAGAGTTAATGACTATGCAAGGCGAATTCAATTTTGACGCTGCTGCCGGCCGGGACGGCGGCTACTCGCGCTGGCTGGCTGGACGCAAGCTGTCAGCTCTCGAACTGGCCCGCCGCCTGTGCCTCCCCCTCAACCATGATGTCGAAGTCTGGCTGACCGGAGGCGTCCGATTGCGTGGCAAGCTCCGATTACAGGAGGAAATGCTCTTCATTGAGGAGGACTCCGTCCGGCACCTCCGACTCCAGGTGGACCACGTGTCCTTCGCGATTCGTGAAATGGAGTCGTGTGTCCGGTTGGACTAATTCGCCCCGCCGCGCGCATGTTTCGCCAAAAATCCCTCTATCCAATTATCCATTAATCCGGTTGCGCCACCTCCTTCTTTGTTTCATTCTTAGCTAAGGCCAAAATATGAAGCGTTGGATTTCCATCGCGCTGGTTTTTTGTGCCGCGGCCCTTCAAGCCGCGCAGGTCGGGCTCATCCGCATCCACGGCCCCATCGGTCCCGCTACCGCCAACTACGTCTCTCGCGCCCTCGATGTCGCTGCGTCTCAGGATGATCAATGTCTCATTATCGAATTGGACACGCCGGGCGGCCTGGCCAATTCCATGAATGACATCATCGACACATTCTACGCCTCGCCGGTGCCAACCGTGGTCTACGTCGCTCCGGAAGGCGCAATGGCCGGCAGCGCCGGTTGCTATATAACCCTCGCGGCAGACGTCGCCGCCATGGCGCCCCACACCCAAATCGGCGCTGCCCATCCAGTCGACATGGGCAACGAAGACGAGACAACTAACAGCATCATGATGCAGAAAGTCGGGAATATGTATGCCAAGGTCATCCAGAGCATTGCCGAAAAACGCCATCGCAATGTGAAATGGGCCGAGTCATCCGTCCGGGACAGCTCGGCCATTACATCCGAGGAAGCGCTCAGAACCAACGTCATAGACCTGATTGCGACCAACATACCGGACCTGCTCGGAAAACTGAACGGCCGCTCCGCGGATGGAAAAGTCCTGAAAACCGCCGGCGCGACGGTCGCGGAGATTCCAATGGTTCTGTCCGAGCAGGTTTTCCAGTTATTTTGGGAGCCGGAAGTCATGATGCTGCTCATGCTGGTCGCCATTTACGGCATCATCGCCGAGTTAAGCCATCCTGGCGCCATCTTTCCCGGTGTGGCCGGTGCTTTCGCCATCATCCTGCTTCTGTATATGTCGTCCACGCTGCCTCTGAATATCGCAGGAATCGCTCTCATTCTGCTGGCTGTGGCGCTGTTTATCATAGACATTTTCGCGCCCACGCACGGCGTTCTGACCGGTGGCGGAATTATCTCATTTTTTGTCGGCGCCATGATGCTGTTCAAAAACGAGCCATCCGGTTACACTTTGCCCTTGAGTTGGGTGTTCGCGGCCACAATCGTTACGGCTGCCTTCTTTATCTTTTTTGTCAGTAAAGGCATCCGCGCACAATATCTTCCGATTCGCGCCGGCTCGGAAACCATGCTTGGCAAGACCGTCCCCGCCCGGTCACGTATTGACAATGCCGGCGGCAAGGTGTTTATCGAAGGCGAACTTTGGAACGCCGTAAGCGAAATTCCCGTTGAAGCCGGCCAAAACGTCGAAGTCACCGGCCTTGAAGGATTGACTTTGAAAGTAAAACCAAAAATGACCTAATCAAAAAAATATGGATCAGAACATTGGACATCTTATTGGCGGCGGTTTCCTGCTGGCCGTTATCATTATCGCCTTTTTCGTATTCATCATCATTTTGCCGCAGGCCATCCGGGTCCTTCGCGAATACGAGCGCGGGGTCGTCTTTCGCCTGGGCAAACTGCAGGCGGCAAAAGGACCCGGCGTCATTTTTCTTTTTCCTATCGTGGATCGCATGGTCAAAATGGACCTCCGGGTGGTCACCATTGACGTCGCTAAACAGGAAATCATGACCAAAGACAACGTGCCCGCGACCGTGGACGCCGTCGTTTATTTTCGCGTCGTCAATCCCACCGATGCCGTCGTGAAAGTGGAAAATTTCTGGAAAGCCACGTCGCTGATCGCGCAAACTACCTTGCGCAGCGTTCTGGGCCAGGCGTCGCTGGACGATCTGTTGTCCCAGCGCGACGCCATTAACCTGAAATTGCAGGATATCATTGACCACCAGACCGAGCCCTGGGGCATCAAAGTTACCGCCGTGGAAATCAAGGATGTGTCGCTGCCCGACAGCATGAAGCGGGCGATGGCCAAGCAGGCCGAGGCCGAACGCGAGCGCCGCGCCAAAATTACCAACGCCGAAGGCGAATTTCAGGCCGCCGAAAAAATGGCCCAGGCCGCCGCCGTCATTAGCAAGGAACCTATGGCGCTGCAATTACGGTATCTCCAAACCATGCGGGAAATGGCCAGCGAACATAACACGACAACCTTTTTGCCGCTCCCCATCGAATTGTTCGGCGGGTTGTTGAAGAAGTAGGCCGCAATTCCAACTGAACTTCAAGCCATTTGGATTTATTTTCTTACTATGTGCATGGTTGAAGTGAAAGAAACCATAGCAGAGATGACTGCTGAAGAGCGGCTTGAAATTGCCGCGCTCATTGCCCACCTCAATCGAGCCGACTCCCCGGAATATCAGGATGAAATGGACCGCCGCATGTCCGGCATGGATGCGGGAAATAAAATCCCCTCTAAAGATTTTGTCCGCAATCACGAAGAGTTGCTTAAAAAGGGACGATGATTCGGAAGCATGTCTTCGTTGCGATGATTCAGTTTTGCACCTTTTTACTGAATGCAATAAGCGTAAGCGTGAAGCGCTACGAATCTTTCAGGCATTGGCCGACTCGCCATACCAATTGGGTGAATGGCGCCAGAAAACCACGTCGGGGCGGGAATTACAGGTGAAACGGCTTGGAAAATGGCTGATCGGTTTTTGGCTGGACGAGCCCGTACTCGAGGTGCGAATCGTGGATGTGAAGAAGATCGTTCCGTGATTTGGCGCTCCAAATCGCAAATTGTAAATTATCAGACCGCTCTCGGTTTCCATTCATGCACCGCCAGCGCCGCGGCCCCCAGCGCGCCGCTGTATTCGCCCATCGTCGAATTAACAATCGCCGGCACATCCGCTCCCGATTCCTGCAATAAATCCTGCGCGTTTTCCTGCAACGGTTGCAGCATGATTTCCCCGAGCAACGTCAGCGGTCCCGCCAGGATTACCCGCGACGGATTCAGCGCGAATGACAATTCGCTGACGGCCCAACCCAGCGTCTCCGCCGCCACTCCGATAATCTCCAGTGTCAGGTGGTCCCGCTGTTTGGCCGCGTCGAGTACGTCCTGAAAATTCAGCGCACCCTCCCGCCGCGATAGCAACGTTTTCTTGCCTGCGTGCCGCGCCCGTTCCAGTGCGCCTAAAATCGCCCGGACCGACGCCACTTCCTGAAGCTCCATCTTTTTGGCTGGCGTTTCGCCGTTGTTTGAAAAGAACGCCGCGGCCTTGGGAAACTTTGGACAGACCCACCGGCCAATCTCGCCGGCGCGATTATTGGCACCTCGTTGCAGGTGCCCGCTCGCCACGATTCCGGCGCCAATGCCGCTGCGTATTCCGATACACAGCCAGTCGCGTTGCCCGCGGCCCTGGCCGAACCACAGCTCAGCCAGCGCCATGGATCGCGCGTTGTTTTCCAAATAAACCGGAACGCCAAATTTTTTAGCCAGCGGCGCCGCCAGGGGCACATTCTGCCAATCGCTGATGTATTTGTAGTGCACCGCGATGCCCTTGCCCGGATTGACCAACCCGGGCACGCCGACTCCAATTGCCAGCAGCCGCCCAGGCGTGTCCGGCAGCACCTGCTCGATTGCCATCTCAATTTTTTCAATGATCGACTGCACAGAATCCGTTTGGTCGATGTCTTTGTGCGCCTGCTTCAGCGGGCGGTCCGAAAAATCCACAGCCATGGCCATGATATTGCGAGCTTCAAAATCCACTCCAATAAATTGTCCGCCGTCGGGATTCAATCGCAGCGCGGTGGGCGGGCGGCCCATTTCAAAATCCAGCTTGTCGGGGTCCTCAATGATAAATCCTTCGGAAATCAGGCGCGCCGTGTAGTTTCCGACCGTGGAAGGGGCGATTTGCAGTTTGCGTGCCAGTGAAACGCGGGAAATGCCCGGATGCGCCCGCACCTGCTTAAGGATTTCGGACTCGACCGAAGCCATTTGCTGCATGCTGAATTTCATTCCCGAACTACCAATAGAAAAGCAGATTTACTGTCATTGTGCAACTGGATTGCAGTGATGAGCGACTTAAATGAATCTAACCCAAATCTTTAGAATTCATTCTCATCCCCGTCGTCGTCCTCATCCTCAACATTTACTGCGCCTTCGCAAACGCGTTTCATCGCCTCATCGCCTCATCGCCTCCGCCAGCACCTCCGCCATATGCCGAAGTTTGACCGGCGCAAGATGCTGGATTTGATGGCGGCAGCTTGTTCCAGACGCCACAACAATTGTCCTGAAAGGCAGGCCCTTTAGCATGTCGCTCAATGGCCGAGCTACTTTCATGGATAATTCATATTTTGATTCGAGCATTCCAAATGCGCCGGCCATGCCACAGCAGCCGGTGTCCAGCAGGTTCACGGTGCGGTTGGGCAAGCGGCTTGCGAGGCTTTTCATGCAAGGGCCTTTCGTCATGGATTTGGCGTGGCAATGCGCGTGAATGGCAATTCGCTCCTCTTCACTGTCAAATGACAGCGCGTTCGGCTCGTTCGCCAATAGATTGTCCATGAACTCCTCGAACAAAAAGCATCGTGGCGAAATCAATCCGGCCCCCGGCAGCTTTAATTCATGATAATCCTCCGCAAACATCGAATAACACGACGGTTCGAGGAAAAGAACCGGGGCGTCGCCGGTCACCGCCAAGACACCCAGATTGTGCCGTCCCAGCCCTTCCGCTTCGTCCAGGTTCCCCTGGCTGAACGCGGGCCGGCCGCAGCACTTGCGCTGTACCGGCAACACTACTTCAAATCCCGCTGCCTCCAGCACCGCAACCGCCGCCATGCCGATGTTCGGTTCGTAATAGCGCACAAACGTGTCGTCCCAGAGGACCACTCGCCCACGGGTTGGCGTTGGACGGTCCCGGTGCCCAGCAAACCAACGGTCAAACCGTTTTTTAGCGAACGGCGGCAGCGTGCGCTGCGGAGCAAATCCTAAAATCTTTCCAACCGTCGCTCGAAAGAGGCCCGAGTTCATCACTAAATTGGCCGGTCCGGGCAGGACGCAGCCTGCGCGTCCCAGGCCGTCCACGTTGCTCAACATCCGGTCACGCAACGTCAATCCGTCGCGGCGAATCCGCGCGTGAAGCATCTCCGCTTTCAGCAGCGGCATGTTTACGTTGGACGGACATTCAGTGGAACAGGCGCGGCAGGATAGGCAGTTGCTCAGCGCCGCATCCAGTTCCGTCGACCGCAGCGGGTCCGGAATTTCTCGCCGTTCCAGCGCCGCGCGAATGACGTTGGCCCGCCCGCGCGTCGACATGATTTCTTCGCCGGTCGCCAGATACGTCGGGCACATCGTTGGCGTTATCTTCAGGCACGTCCCGCTGCCGTTGCACTGTTCCAAATTGGCGACGAACGATTCGTCCCGCGCGGCAAATGCCAGCCGCGGCTCAAACGGCAGGTTCAACTTATAGCCCGCGCCCATCCGCAAATCCTTGTCAATTTCAAAGCGCCCGTCGGAGATTATTTTGCCGGGATTAAAAACGTTATTCGGATCAAACGAGCGTTTGATTTCGCGCATCAGCCCGTGAATTTCTTCGCCCACCTGCTGTTTCAGGAATTCCGTGCGCGCAATGCCCACGCCGTGCTCGCCCGCCAGGGAACCTTTAAACTGCAACACCAGCGCCGATACTTCATCGGCAATTTGACGGTATTTTTGCAAGTCCTCGGCATTGTGCAAATCCAGCACCGGTCGAACGTGCAGCAGGCCCGACGCCGCGTGCCCGTAATACGATGCGCTCACGTCCACGCGCCGCATTAAATCCTCGAGGGCCTTCACGTAAGCCGGCAGATCCCGCGGGCGCACCGCCGCGTCCTCGATAAAACAGGCCGGCTTGGCGTCCCCTTTGCGGCTCGTCAGCAGCGAGAGACCGGCCTTGCGGACTTCCCAAACCAGGTTCGCCTGGGCCTGCGATTCCAGTATCAGCGTTCTCAGCCCCAAATTCTTCTTCTGCAATTGTAATAACCCTTCTTTGGCGCCTTCAAAAAACTCGACGATTAGGATCGCTTCGCACGGTTTGGCGTCCAGTTCCATCAACTCGCGCGCCGCCTGAAACTCCGGATGGCCCCGCGTCTGATCAAACAGCGGGCGGTCAATGTGCTCAATCGCCGCCGGTTTTAAATCGAGCAATTCCTCCGTCGCCTGCATCGCTTCGGCCACCGAATCAAAAAAGAACAGGCCCACGCCGCGCTCATCCGGCAGGGGCACAATCTTCAATTCCGCCGATGTAATGGCCGCCAGGGTGCCTTCGCTGCCTGAGAGGATGCGCAACAGGTTGGACGGGTTTTCCGCCATGCGCGCCAGGGCGTAGCCCGGCCAGCGCTTCAAAAGTCCCGGCGGAAAATGTTCCGCGATGGCCAGCTCGTTGAACGATACAATGCTTTCAATCAGACCCCGTTGCCGGGGCAATGAATCGCTGTTTTCGAGCACCTCCACCATCTTCCCATCGGCCATGACAATATCCAGGCTCGACACATGCATGCCGGTCGTGCCGTAAACGGGCGTGTGCGCGCCGGACGAATCATTTGCAATCATGCCGCCGAGCGTTGCGCGCGAACTCGGCGCCACGTCCGGTCCAAAACGAAATCCGTGCGGACGCAAAAATGCATTGAGTTGGTCCAACACCACGCCTGGCCCAACGCGCACTGTTCGCCGTTCCAGATCCAGCCTGCCGATATCGCGATTGTAGCGCGCAAAATCAACTACCAGCCCTTCGCCGATGGCTCCGCCGGAAAGTCCCGTACCGGCCCCGCGCGGGATTACCGAAACGCCTGCCTGCGCCGCGGCCTGAATGATGGCGCTGGCCTGCCGCGCGCTCTTCGGAAACGCCACCGCCAATGGCACAATTTGATACGGCGACGCGTCCGTCGCGTAAAGCTGGCGCGTGAGATTGTCCACAGCCACCTCGCAATTCGTGGCCTTTAGCGCGCCGAGTTGTTGGGTGTTTAACACAAATGCGGAGCTTATCGCCGCAAAGGCAGATTGACAATTTCTAACGGCGTTTTATCGAACTTCTGATGTCTTTCGTTCTCTTTGTCGTCCTCGTCCTCGCCTGCCGACGTTAAGGCCGCCGCCGCCCAAACCAGTATTTCAAAAAAGACATCAACCCTGAAATTTGTACGCCGGGTCTACATACTTTTCGATGACATAAAACGCGAAATAATAAAGACGGCAAAAGCTCCAAATCGCCAGAGCCAGCATTACCGCCATTCGCCAATCGGGATATTCCAAAAGAATCGAAACCACCGCCAGAATGCCGATGATTAAAAATAAAACTGCTTTTACCACCATCCAGCGCGGCGTCAGGTCTTTCATAGGAATTTCAAATGATCGTCGAATCACGCTTGCGTCGTGGAGTGCGGTGGCCGTGACACCGCTTTGGAGCGCTTTTGCAGGCCGGCCGTCTTTTTCCGTTTCCCGTGTCGAATATCGTCCGAAAGCGGCGTCGCGCTCCGCTTGCCGCCGCACTCCAAGACCATGCGGTGAACGCGCGATTCATGTAATCAAACTCGAAATCGCCCCTGCCGCCCGGCGGCTGGCTCCCGGTTCACCCAGCGAAGCAATAATCTTTCCGAGTTGTGATTTGATTTTCTCGCGGCGCGACTCATTTTGCAGCAACTCCATAGCCGCGCGCGCGACGTTTTCCGATGTGGCTGCCGCCTGGATAAATTCCGGATACACTGTGTCGCCCGCCATCAGGTTTGGCATGGTCAGCGATTTCACGGTGACGATGCCCAGGGCGATGGCCAGGCCAAGAAAAGTCTTCTTGTACATCGTCACCGCCGGCACGCCAAAATACGCGCATTCCATCGTCACCGTTCCTGTCTTGGTAATGGCCAGGTCCGCGCTTGCCAATGCCTCGTGCAGATTGCCGACCCGGATTTCGATGTTAGAGCCTGCGGATGACGCGATTTGTTTTAACTCCTCATTCGGCAGGACCATCTTTGCGGTCGCTGAGGGTAATTTTTCCTGAATGAAATTCAGGGCGCCCAGCATCACCGGCAAATGCTGCTTTAATTCACTCTTCCTGCTCCCCGGCAGCAACACAATCTTCGCTTCTGACCTAAGACTCTGGACTCCGGACTGCCTGTCCTCCGTGGCGTTAGCGAAGTGGGATGGACTCCGGACTGCGGGCTCCGGACTAAGTCGATCCATCATCGGATGGCCCACGAACTCCACCTGCAGCTTCGGCGCGCGCAGCGCGTACCACTCCTTTTCAAACGGGAAAATGCTCAATAACAAATCGTAATCCGACTCCAATAATTTCGCCCGGCCTGGTCTAGACGCCCAAACCTGGGGCGAAACAAATTGTACCAGCTTCGGCTTCCAGGTCCCGTTCGGATTTGCTCGCACATAACTTTTTATCGCGTGGCCGAAACGCAGATTGAATCCTCCGTAATCCACTCCGATCACCGCATCCGGCCTTCGTTCGATGGCCAGCGAGCGCAGTTCATTGGCGACATAGCGCAACGCGAGTATCTTTCCGGGTGTGGGAATCCCGACGATGGCGTGGTCCTTCATGTCAAAGGCCAATTCCACTCCTGCCTCCGCCATTTTCTGCCCGCCGGCGCCAAAAAACTTTGCATCCGGCCAACGTTCGCGCAGCGCCAAAACCAGTTCCGACGCCAGCAAATCCCCGCTCGGCTCGCCGGCAATCAGCATGAAAATCTTTACACCAATTCCTGCCATAGAAGCGCGCTCATGCGCTGGCCGTTCTCAAAATTGTCCAAATCATATTTTTCGTTTGGCGAATGCGCGTTATCTTCCGGCAAACCCAGGCCGAGCAACAACGTGTCCGACCCCAGGGTCTTTTTGAACTCGTTGACGATCGGGATCGAACCACCCTCACGCAACAGCACCGGTTCGCAGCCAAAGGCGCTGCGTAGCGCACGTAGCGCCGCCTGAGCGTGCGCGCCCGTGGGCGAAACGTAATAAGCCTCCGCGCCGTGGCCCGCTTCCAGCTCAAGCCGGACGGTCGGCGGACAAATCTTTTTGATGTAATCGGTCACGTATTTGCGAATCTTCGCGGGTTTCTGATTGGGCACGAGACGGCAGGTGATCTTTGCCCGGGCCCATGCCGGCACAATCGTTTTGCTCCCCTCGCCCTGATAACCGCTCGTCAGGCCGTTGATTTCAAACGTCGGTCGCGCGCTACGCTGTTCCGTTGCCGTATAACCCTTTTCGCCGAACAGCTTTTTCACTCCCAATAATTTTTGCAGCTCTTTATCGCGCAATGGCAGCCGCTTGAACTGTTTCCGTTCATACGCCGAGAGCGGCAGGACGTCGTCGTAAAAATGAGGCACCGCGACGCGCCCGTTTTTGTCGTGCATCCTGGCAAGCAAACGGGCCAGCGCCATCGCCGGGTTTTCAATCGCCCCGCCAAAAATTCCCGAGTGCAAATCACGCGCCGGCCCGCGCAGCACAATTTCAAACGCGATAATCCCGCGCAGCCCATAAGTCAGCGCCGGATGTTTTTTGTCCGGCATGCCCGTGTCCGACACCACCACTGCGTCGCACTGCAATTCCTTGAGGTGCGTCTTCAGAAATTCCTCCAGGTTTTTCCCGCCCACTTCCTCTTCACCTTCGATGAGAAACGTCAAATCGCACGGCAACGGCGTTCCGGTTTTCAGGTATGCTTCCACCGCCTTGAGATGCGCAAAAATTTGGCCTTTATTGTCCGTCGAACCCCGAGCAAACAACGAACGGCCCTCGATGCGCGGCTCAAACGGAGGAGATTTCCATAAATCCAGCGGCTCCGGCGGCTGCACGTCGTAATGGCCGTACACAAGGAAGTGCGGACGGCGTTTGCCGTTCCCGTTTGACTCGGCTAGGGGTGTCCGTGCCAAGACAATCGGATGCCCATCCGTCGGGCAAATCTTCGCGGTCAGGCCGATTTGCAGGCAATGCCGCATCAGCCAGTCCGCGCACGCGCGCAAATCGCCCGCATGCCGGGACTGCGCCGAGACACTCGGAAATCGTAAAAATTCGCACAACTCCGAGAGAAACCGCGGCTGGTTTTGTTTCAGATAATCGAGAACGGGCTGCATGGTATTGAAATTCAGTTGATGATGTTGAATAGAAATTCGTCCTTACGTGAAAATGATAAGGATACCGTGTCTGAATGAAAAATTAAAAATCGCGCAACATCTCATCCGTCCAATAGGTCCCAATTGCCCAAGTCCAGCTTGTGCGTAGCAGCGTCGCGTGAGCGCGCTCTAATCAACAAACCACTTATGTATTTGCATCTATGGTCTGAAAGTCCTTAACATCCGTTACAGCGTTGATTATCAACGACTTAAACCGTAACAAATATGCAACAAACCCGTAACAGAGGCGCAACATTTTAGGTGTTCTTTGGCCGCCAACAATCCACCAATCCGTTAATCCGGCGCCAAAGCGCCCCACCCTTGCCCCGCGCATCATCCGCATTTAGATTATACAAATGCGCCGTCTCGTTTTCGCCTTTGCCATCCTCTTCGCCGGTTTGGCCGTCGCTCAAACTGACGACGACGCTCCGCCCACCCCGCCCACGCCGCTCGCGCAACGCCCCTGGTTCGTTGTGACCAGCGCCCATTTCAACGTCTTTAGTTGCGGCGACCGGACCGACACGTATCGCCTGGCGGGTCGTCTCGAACAATTTCAGCGCGCCTACGCCATGCTCGCCGGAAAAAATGCCACCGCATCGCCGCCCATTGTTGTCCTGGCCTTTCCTGATCACGAAAGCATGATCCCCTTCCTGCCGCTTTACCAGGGCCAGCCCGGAAATATCGCCGGCTTCTTCACGCGCGGCAGCGACGAGAACCTCATCGTTCTCTCCCTGCCAAACGCCGATTCTCCAAACATGGACGTCATCTTTCACGAATACGCCCACCTCCTCTTTCGTCACAACGACGAAATCTGGCCGCTCTGGCTCAAGGAAGGCATGGCCGAGGTTTACTCCACATTTATGACCACTGGCAACCACGTCGAAATCGCGCGCGCCATTGATCGCCACCTGCAAACGCTCGCTGGTGAGCAACTCATGCCGTTGCACGAACTGTTTGAAGTCGTTCGTGATTCACCCCAATACAATGAAGCCAGCCGCCAGGGAATGTTCTACGCCGAATCCTGGCTCTTAACGGATTATCTCATGACCGGCGATAACCAAATCCTTCGCTCGCGATTCCCGCGATACACCGAACTTCTTGGCGAAGGCCAGACCGCCGAGCAGGCTTTCACCAATGCCCTCGGCGTGTCGCTCTCCGCCATGGAAGTTGAACTGCGCCGCTATGCCCGGGCTGGCAACTATCATCCCATCGTACTCAGAGTCTCCCAGGACCTGTCCGCCCCTCTCAACGTGAACACCCGGGCCGCCACGCCCGTCGAAGTTTTGTTTCGGTTCGGTGATGAAATGTTGCGGATTAACCGACCAGGCGATGCCCAGGCCTGGTTCGAAAAAGCCGGGAAACTCGCGCCCGCCAGCCCGTTGCCGTACGAAGGCCTGGGCCTTCTCGCCGCCCAACGTGACGATTCCGCCACGGCCATAAACGAACTTCAACACGCCCTCCAACTTGGTTCGACCAGTTTTCTAACTTACTACATCTACGCCCAGGAAAAATATCATCAAACTGCCCGAGGCGACATGTTCGGCCCAATTTCCGGCGACCTGGCCGGTGAGATACGCGACGAACTCAACAAGTCCATATCCCTTATGCCCGACTTCGCCCCCGCCCACGAGCTCCTCGGGTTCTTCCAAATGGTCCAGGGTGATAACATCGCCTTCGCCGAACAACAGCTCAACGCCGCCATCCAACTCGAACCCGAAAACCCTTCCTACCTTTACACCCTCGCCCAGGCCCAACTCCGCGCCCGCGACCCCGACGCCGCCCGCCGCACCATTCAACCTCTGCTTGTGCCGACCGCAGATCCCAAATTGCATTCCGCCGCTTTGGAAATGATCCAGCAAATAAATTCGTCACCGTAGCAGCGAACGTCAGTTCGCTCTGACTCACCAACAGATTACTTCCAAGCATGTTGAAAAGCACCAAGGATTCAACATCCAAGCACCAGAGAAAATCCAACTTTCAAGCACCATTCTAATCGTTCGCGATAGGGCCAGAAGGGCCCGTTTCATTTTTTTTGTGCATATGGAAGTAAACGAGTAAACGGCAAAGAGAATATGCGAAAAACCCGCGTGGTTATTGGAGCAATTGCAAAAACAGGGGAGTGTAAACGGCAGTGGTCATTTGACTTTCGGGCTTTGGCCTTTTTCTTTAGCAGTTGCTGCACTCCCGATTTCGAGGCTGTTTCGCTGTTCAATGAAAAACTTCCGTATCTCGTCGAGTGACGGGGTGTCGCGAGCAAATGTTCGAAGCCTTCGTCATCGCGTTGCGGTACGCCACTGCACAGGCGCGCCAGGCCAATATCGCATTGCGCGGGCACCCCCGCTTCATCAAATGCGGTTTTGTAATCCTGGATAGAAAATCCATGGTCACGCATCAGCAAGTAAAGGTCGAGCCAGTCGCGCGTCTTGGAACGCATTGCGGACACAAGAGATTTGGCTTTGAATATTTCGCCGAGCGAGGCAACACGAACTTTAAAATTGCCGGGCCGGGATGAAAAAATGCTCCGCATCGGTCCATCCGGGGCGAAAAACGAAACCTTGACTGCTTCATCTACTATAAAATTCTGCTGATAATTGTGTAAATCCAGGCCATCGTGAAGAAATTCCATCACGGCAGCTTCATCGTCGTTGGGCTGAAAATCGAAAGCAGACTCCGCTGCCGCCCTGCGTAATACATCCAGCCGTTGTCGCGGCAAACGGCTTTCCGGATATAGGAAATCCAAATCTTCACTAATGCGGTGACCAATCGCAATTCAAAAATCAAAATTCAAAAAGCCGTGGTGCGACTGCTTCCTTACAGTCGCGGCTCTGCTGGGCGGCACATTTTTTGTGTAAAGGAAGTAAATCAGTAAACGAGGGCGGAAAGTGGGGTGAATTGCGTGCTTTTATCGGGGAATTTAATAAAATAGTGGGTGCAAACGAGGAGTAGACCTATTTCAATGTACGCAAATAGGCAACGATGCTTTCGATTTCGGTGGTTTTAAGTTTTCCAGCGAAGGACGTCATTTGTCCTTTCTTGCCTTTGCGAATCCGGTCGGAGATTTCTTTGTCCGTCCAATCCAGATCGTGCAAATCCGGCCCGTCGTCGCCGTGGGCGTCGGCCCCGTGACAATGGGCACAGTTTTTTAGAAACAACGCCCGGCCGACTTTGACGCTGACGACCGGCGCGTTGGTCAACATTTGGGCGTTTGTAATCGAGGCAGCCGCTAAAATCGCGGCGGCGCAAATGAGTTTTTTCATAAATTGGTTTCGGAGCGCGGTTGTGTCCCGCGGCGGGACCAGCCGCAACTCGCCACAACTTTCGGAAGCGCTGCGGCTGGTGCCCCCTTTGCCCCCACACGGCCGCGCTCCGGGTACAGTTCGGTTCATGGAGCTTTTCACAAAATCCGCAACTGCAAATGGCGTCGCGGGAGCGACGCCCTGCCAGAAATCACGCCAGTGTGGAATCCACAACAGCCAGGGAGGTTTTGCCTTCGGTAAAATTCACATCGGTGACGCCAAGATAATCGCGCAATTTTCCGGCCTCGACCTTCATCGGACCGGGCTTGGGCGCCTTGCCCGGTTCCGGTTGCGGAAATGCCGTGGACATGGCGGTATGAAAGGTCACGCGGCCTTCGACCTTTTTCAGTGTTTGATGGATGTGCCCGTTCAAAACCGTGACGGAACCGAAGCGCTTGAGGAAGCTCAACGCCTGCGCACCGTCGTCCGTGCCCCAGCCCCACTTGGGGTAGACCGACCACAGCGGAATATGCGCGAAGACGACGATGGGTGTTTCGCTGGAGCGATCTTTCAAATCCGCTTCGAGCCAGTCGAGTTGGTCCGGGCCGAGCGCGCCGAGTCCGTTTTGCTGGATATCCATGACGTTGACGAGGCCGACGAAATGGACGCCATTATGGTCAAAACTTAGCCAGCCACTGCCTTTGGAATTTTTGCCGAAGCGTTCGAGATATAGTTTCCCATTGTCGCCGGTGACGTCATGTTCGCCGGGAACATAGAAGATTTGCCGCGTCTTTACGCTTTTGAGCAATTGGTCGAGTGTGTCGAACTCATCCGCGTCGGCCAGGTGCGTCAAATCGCCGGTATGCAAAATAAAATCCGGTTGTTCGGGCAGGGCATTGATGCGCGCGATCGCTTCTTTCAAGGTTCCGGCGACATTGGTGTTTATTCCGGGTTTATTGAAGCCGATGTGCGAATCGCTGATTTGCACGAAGCTGAAGCTGGATTTTTGCATGCCCGCATCCGCCGCGCCGGAGCGTGATGGGAGTAACGCCGAGGCGAGCAATCCGCCGCTGACGCTCCAGAGCATCCCGGTTCCCGCCCAGGCCATGCATTCCAAAAAGCCGCGCCGGTCGAGTCCGTCCTTGTTGTTATCGTTCAGGATGAATTTTTCTTTCATATTCATGTCATTGATTTGTGTATCATCCGTACAGACCTGCGGCAGAAATGTTTATTCCAGCGGGAATAAAATTGTTTATTGCGCGGTCTTTAGATAGATGAAAACCACACTTGAGCGCGACTGAATCACAATTCGAGCGGATCGTGATGCCGCATCTGGACGCCGCTTACAATCTGGCGCGCTGGCTGGCGGGCAACGACCACGACGCCGCGGACATTGTGCAGGATGCCTGCGTGCGAGCGTTCCGATTTGCCGGGAATTGTCGCGGGGAAAACGCGCGGGCCTGGCTGCTCACGATTGTGCGCAATACGGCCTTTACCTGGCTGAAGAAAAATCGGCCGAAAGCGGTGGTTTCCATTGACGACGATGAACTCGCAGAAGTTGAAGATACGAATCGCGCCGCCAATTCAATTCACGGCGCCGATACAGGTGTCCTGCGCGCCGCGCTCGCAGCGCTGCCGCTGGAATTTCGCGAAGCACTGGTGCTGCGCGAGCTTGAAGGATGTTCGTACAAAGAAATCGCCGAAGTCGCGGGCGTGCCGGTCGGCACCGTCATGTCGCGCCTGGCCCGCGCGCGGCGGCAATTGCAAAACCAATTTGCCCGGAAAGGGGGATTATGAACTGTGCTGACATCCGGAAATTGATTCACGCCTGGGCCGACGACGAATTGGATTTGGTCCGCAGTCTGGAGGTGGAGCAGCATTTGAAAGGGTGCCCCGAATGCGCAGCGGAAAGGAATTCGATCCAATTCCTGCGCGATGCGTTAAGGCAAAATGATTTGACCCACCGCGCGCCGGAGTCGCTACGGAAGGAAATTCGCAAACTCGCTCGCGCTGACGCTGACGGGCCGGCTCGTGATCGCGAGGACGCGCAGCCCGCCGGAATGATGCAATTATGGATTTGGCGATTGCTGGCCGGCGGCGCGACGGCATTTGCCATTCTGACCATTGTTTCGCGATTTGAAATTTCCGGGGGCAATCAACTGGTGGATGAAGCCGTGGCCAGCCATGTCCGCTCGCTTCAGGCAAATCATCTCATGGACGTTGCGTCGACCGATCAGCACACGGTCAAACCCTGGTTCGCCGGCAAACTGGATTTTGCCCCGCCGGTGAAGGATTTCGCCGCGCAAGATTATCCGCTCATTGGCGGGCGGCTGGATTATCTGGATGGCCGGACTGTGGCCGCGCTGGTCTATCAGTACAAAAAGCATTTCATCAATGTATTTGTGTGGCCGTCGGCGAACGCAAAGGCCACCGCGCCGGTGCTTGAGAATGATCGCGGCTATTCCATTATCAATTTCGAGGCTGATGGGTTTCACTACTGCATCGTCTCGGATGCGGAAGGCAAGGCGTTGAATGAGTTTGCGGGATTGCTGGGAGGACTTTAGGTCGAGTAGAGCAGGGGCGCGGTGTTATTAGAACAATGGCTTCCGATGTAGCTGCCCTTTCGGGCGTCGTGGCAAATGGCCATCAGTTCATTCATGCCGTTTCCTCTGCTCCCTCTAAGATTCCGTACGGCGGGTTTTCCCCGGTACGGCTCCAAGCGGGCTGTCAACGGTGCCCTTCGCCGCCTTG
>DASYYL010000053.1:0-29303 GCA_035933915.1 Verrucomicrobiia bacterium | reverse complement strand
CGATGCAAAAGCTTGCTTAAAAAATACAAATAAAATATATAAAACCATTCGCCTTTCGTCCTGCGAAAGCGGGAGAAACTTTCAACTATGAAACCAAATTGCCTGTTTTTGATCGGAATCCTCCTTTCGGCCAATGTGATGTCGCAATCTGTCCCGAATATCCCGTCATTTCCGCCGCCAACTCGTGTGTCGCAAGCGACTCTCGACAAGATCGGTAAAATGACGCCCATCTTTGACGGCCAAACGCTGGACGGCTGGGATGCGAGCGTCAAAGGCACGAATCAGCCTGACAAGGCAACGGTTTGGACGGTCACGGACGGCGCGCTGGCAAGTCTCGGGGCGGGCCGGGGCGTGCTTTACACCGACAAATCCTACACTCATTACCGGATCATTTTTACCATGCGGCATGTCTCCGGCAACAAGGACCATCAGGCCTGCGTTTTGGTCTATTGCGATCCACCAGCGAACGGCAATGCGCTCGATGCGTTGGGCGGTATTCAGTTCCAGGTACCCAATGGCGGACACTGGGATTATCGGCCCGGCCATAACAATGGCGGCAAGGGCGAATTCAAAACCTTGCTGCATCCAAAGTTCGACGCGCACCAATGGAGCGAGGTCGAAATCCTGGTGAACACAAATGGAACCGCGCGGATGGCTGTCGCTCAGCCGCCCGGCACAAAGGCTTATGAGGTCCTGGATTTCAATGCGCCGGACGCCGGCAAACCCGGCGTATTCGCTTTGCAGATGCATAACAAGGGTCTGTTCGACGAATACAAGGACATCCGCATCGAAGAGAATCCAACCGGGAACAGGTTAATCACAACACAATGAAGTGAATTTCCTTTTTCCTTTTTCCTTTTTCCTTTTTAATTTTTAATTTTTAATTTTTAATTTTTGTCGTGCGCATTCTCGCCCTTGATCCCGGAACCAAACGCGTCGGCGTGGCGGTGAGCGATGAAACCAAAACCATCGCCCAGCCGCTCGAATGGATTCCCGCCGAACCCTTCGCCGATTTTCTGACCCGGCTCAAGCAATTGCTCATCGAAAAGGAAGTGGACCTGGTGCTCATCGGCCTGCCGCGCAACATGAACGGCACTTACGGCCCCGCAGCCCAAAAAGCCGAGGCTTTCGCCGCCGCCCTCAGGTCTGCTATTACAGTCCCCATCGAAATGCGGGATGAACGGTTGACCACCCTGCAGGCGAACAAAATGATGATTCAAGGAAACGTCCGGCGCGAAAAACGCAAAGAGAAGGTGGATAAAATGGCTGCCGCGTTACTGTTGCAGAGTTATTTGGATGCGGGCTCGCCGTAAAACCATCCCTATTGCCGAATGGTCCTGGAGTGCGGTGGCGGTGACACCGCTTTAGAAAACAGAATGACGTCGAAAGCGCAATTTTATCTCGTAAATCCAACGCTGTTCGAAAGCGGTGTCCCCCGAAAGCGTTCGGGGTTGCCACCGCACTCCAGGACGCAAGCGACGTGCGAGGCGCCCAAAGAATTTCGAGGACGAGGACGAGCACGAACTGAGGATGACGACCCGCCTTCGCCCGGCTTCGGCGCGGCAAGTGAGGATGAGAATATTTCTAATTAGATGAAATTCAAACTCATCATCGCCTACGACGGCGCCAATTACGAAGGTTGGCAGACGCAAAAAACGGGCACTGGCGTCCAGCAAGTCGTTGAGAACGCGCTGGCAAAACTGTTCCCGGGCAAGCCCGCCCTGCACGGTTCCAGTCGCACGGATACTGGCGTCCACGCGCTCGGCATGGCGGCTCATTTTGAAATTCCGGCGCATGAATTCAAAATGACCGTGCGCAAGCTGCCGCTCGCGATCAATGCCTGGCTTCCGGATGATATCCGCGTTTTATCCGCCGTCCGGGCTTCCGAAAAATTCCACGCCCGTTTCGATGCCATTGGCAAACAATATCGTTATTCGATCTGGAACCATGCGGCTATGAATCCGCTGCTGCGCCGAACGGCGTGGCAGGTCCCGGTTGCGCTCGATGTGCGACAAATGCGCGCGGCGGCGAAACTGTTTATCGGCAAGCATGATTTCCGATCGTTCGCCGCAAATCCGGGTTATAAAAAGGAAAAAACCGTTCGCACGATCTCAAAGTGCGAGATAAAAAAATCCGGGCCGGAGATTACGGTCGTGATTGAAGGCGACGGTTTCCTGTACAAAATGTGCCGCGGTATGGTTGGCACGATCGTTCAAGCCGGTCTGGGCAAGTTTCCGGCCGGCGACGTCCGGACGATGCTCGCGCAGAAGGATCGTCGCGTCGCCGGCATGACTGCGCCGGCGCATGGGCTGGTGCTTTGGAGAGTATTTTATTAGGTCAATGAACGTCGTTCTTCTCGAACCCGAAATTCCGCCGAATACGGGCAATGTCGCCCGTCTCTGTGCGGCCACGCGGACGGTCCTGCACCTGATTGAGCCGTTCGGTTTCAGACTGGATGACACGCAGCTTAAACGCGCCGGCATGGACTATTGGCAACATGTGGAGTGGCATCGCTGGCCGAACTGGAAATCGTTTGAAGCGCAACTCCCGCCGGGCGCGCGTTTGTGGTTGATCGAATCCGGCGGGCCCAAAATTTATACGCAGGCGAATTTCACCGCCGATGATTACCTCATCTTCGGACGCGAAACGGCGGGCCTTCCTAAATCACTGCTCGAAACCCACCGCCACCGCTGGCTGCGCATTCCCATGTTCAATTCGGAATCCCGATCGCTGAATCTGTCCAACTGCGTTGCGCTGGTCTTATTTGAAGCATTGCGACAGATCGGTTTTCAGAATGAGGTTTGAAATTAAAAGCTGAACTTTCAAAATTCAAAATTTTCAAGGCGTTCTTGGCAAATGCAGCCGTATTTTGATTAGGACTGCTCCTTTTTTGCGCTGTGCAGGACAATTCCATTACATTTTTTGGGCTTTCGTTTGCGCTCGGGAAAGTTTGAGCTAATTTGTTTTGTGGGTTGTCAGTAAAATGTTGAAACCAATTTAACACTGAAAGGAGAAAATGTTGTATGGCAAAGAAGACAAGTTCAAAAGGCGGGGTAGATCAGAACGGGGGTCGCGAGCGGTCGCAAGGATTTTCGTTCCGGGCGCCGGAAGCGGTGAGCGTGCAGTTGGTGGGTGATTTCACACATTGGCAGGAACAGCCGATCAGCCTCAAAAAAGAGGCCGGGGGCGTATGGCATGCCTCAGTGACTTTGACGCCGGGAGAACATCATTACCGCTTTCTGGTGGACGGTGAATGGCGCGACGACCCTGAGTGTCGCATGCGCGTGCCCAACCCGTTCGGCGGGCACAATATGATGCGCAAAGTCGCCTGATCACACCGCAAATTGGCGGGGGCAGTCGTGGGACAAGTTATCGCTGCCGCGGCTGTCCCTGCTCTCCAGTCGATGCCAAACCGGTGTTGAAAAACACGCGGAAGGTTGGGATGCTGCGTCCCGCTGTTCCATGAAAATCAAAACCGAAAAGTTTCGCGTCGGCGAAAACAAGGGTGTCAAACTCAAGCAATGGCCGACGGCGGTCAAACCGTTCTATCAATCGAAAGAGGACTATAAAGAAATCCTCGAGGTGCACATTGAGCAGATGAGCCAGCTGCAAAACCTGCTCTATGCCGGGAGAAGGTACGCGTTGCTTTTAATTTTTCAGGCAATGGATGCCGCGGGGAAGGATGGCGCGATCAAGCACGTCATGTCCGGCATCAACCCGCAGGGCTGCGATGTTTTCAGCTTCAAGCAACCGAGCAGGAAAGAGTTGGCGCACGATTTTCTTTGGCGCACCGCGATTTGCCTGCCGGAGCGCGGTCATATCGGTATTTTTAACCGCTCTTACTATGAGGAAACGCTCATTGTGCGGGTGCATCCGGAACTTTTGGAAGCCGAGGACCTTCCGGAAGAATTGTTGGACATGAAGAAAATTTGGAAGCGCCGGTATGAGTCTATCTTAAATCTGGAAAAGCATTTGCATCGCAACGGCACGCGGGTAGTGAAATTCTTTCTGCACCTGTCGAAAGAGGAGCAGCGAAAGAGGTTTCTGGCCCGCATTGAAGACCCTCACAAAAACTGGAAGCTGAGCGAGGCCGATATCCGTGAACGGGACTTGTGGAAGGATTACATGACCGCTTATCAGGAATGTTTGAGCGCCACCAGCACGGAACACGCTCCCTGGTTTGTGGTGCCGGCCGACGACAAGCAAAACGCGCGGCTCATTATTTCGCAAATCGTTTTGGATACCCTGAAAAGCCTAAAGCTGGAATTCCCCGAGACCACAACTGAGCGGCAGAAGGAATTACAGAAGATCCGCAAGCCGCTGGAGAAGTAGTCCAAGAACGTTGCAGCGTTTGCCTCGACTTGACGTGTCATTGCGCTTAGGTTGGCCGGATGCATTCGATTTTATTGGGATTTATCTGTGTCGCGCTGGCGGCGGCCATGCCGCAATGCGCTGCTGCTGCCGATTCCGATACCAATTTAGGCGCGCGCGAAAGCGACATCAGTGACGCGGATGTTTCATTTGCCAACACAAATAACCCCGCGCTGGTGGCGCTGGAGAAGGTGATGCGGGATGACGACGCGGCGATGGATGAGGTGGACTCGTGGATCCAGGAGAACACGGCGTTTGCAGCAAAGGGCGCTGGAGAATCCAAGGCCGTATTGAACCGCCGGATTCGCGCGCGCCTGGATGTCGCGCGCCGGGAGTACGAGAACTTTCTCAGGCAATACCCAACGAACGCCGCCGCGTACCTGGCCTTTGGCAGTTTTCTCGGAGACATCGGCGACGAAAACGGCGCCGGAGTTGCGTATGAAAAGTCCTGCCATTTGGACCCAAAAAACCCTGCTGTTTGGAATGACTTGGCCAACTTTTATGGCGAGAACGGGCCTATCACCAATGCCTTTGTAGATTATGCGAAGGCCGTCGAATTGAACCCGTCCGAGCCGGTTTATTATGAGAACTGGGCGACTACGGTTTATTTGTTTCGCAAGGATGCGCGGGAATTTTACCGCATCAACGAAGGACAGGTCTTCGACAAGGCGCTGGCGCTTTATCAGAGGGCAATCAAGCTTGACCCGAGCAATTTCGTCCTGATGACCGACTATGCGGAAAGCTATTACGGCATCAAGCCCTTGCGCACGAATGATGCGCTGCTCGCCTGGACGAACGCGCTCAGCATCGCGACGAATGATCTCGAACGCGAAGGCGTTTATGTTCACCTGGCACGCGTCAAAATATTGGCCGGCCGCTTCTCGGAGGCCGAGGCGCAGTTGAACGCCATCACCAATTCGGCTTATGACGAGTTGAAAAGGCGCCTGCAACGCAGTTTGTTATGGCACGAAACGAACAATGTCGAGGCCTCGCCGGCCTCTTCCGGCCAAAAAACGCCGTGACCAAAAAATGCCCTGCCTTCGGCAATTTCTGCTTTGTTCGTCTCGCCGGTTTTTGCTGAAATAGTGATATGAGTTTTTACGATCAATTGAAGTTTGACGCGAACGGATTGATTCCCGCCATCATTCAGGAACAAAAGACCGGGCGCGTCTTGATGTTTGCGTGGATGAACCGGGCGTCACTGGAGAAGACGGTGGCCACCGGCAAAACGCATTTCTGGAGCCGCTCAAGGCAAAAATTCTGGATGAAGGGCGAAGAAAGCGGCCACGTGCAGGTGGTCAAGGACATCGCGTTTGATTGTGATGGCGACGTCCTGCTGATTCAAGTCGAGCAAACCGGTGCAGCCTGCCACGAAGGTTATAAATCCTGCTTTTTCCGGTCCCTGAACAACGGCGAGGTCAAGGTAACGGAAGAACGGTTGCAAAGGCCGGAAGAGATTTACGGGAAGAAAAAGTAGGGGCCGCAACCCCCCAAACGCGCCGCAACTCCAAAATCCGGTGGTTTGTTGTTCCAAAGTTTCACAATTACCTGATCTTCTATCAGCCGTTTCAAGAAACTGTGATGATCATTCGCGTTCTCCACGGAGCGCAGGACTGCACGCTTCTTTCCGATTAATTAGGTGCTTGATTGTTTCCCTTGTAGTCGTCAACGCCACTTGATTTCCGGCGCGTTTGCATTACTATAATCTCCCTTTGAGACTAAAATTATGGAATTGAACAGCGATGAGATTAAGCGTTACTCGCGGCATTTGATTTTGCCCGAAGTTGGTCTTGGCGGACAAAAACGTATCAAGGCTGCCAGCGTCCTGTGCATCGGCGCAGGAGGCCTGGGCTCGCCCATCGCTATGTATCTGGCCGCCGCGGGCATCGGCAAAATCGGCATCGTCGATTTTGACGTCGTGGACGTTACCAATTTGCAGCGACAGATATTGCACACGGACGCTGACGTTGGCCGTCCCAAGGCCCTGTCCGCCAAAGAAACCATCCACGGCCTCAATCCCAATTGTGAAGTCGTCATTCATAATACGCGCATTTCGTCTGAAAACGCGCTGGACCTGATTCGCCCCTACGACATCGTGGTGGACGGCACGGACAATTTCCCGACGCGGTATTTGACCAACGACGCCTGTGTGCTTTTGAAGAAGCCAAATGTCTATGGTTCGATTTTCCGATTTGAGGGACAGGCCAGCGTGTTCGCGCCGCACCTGGGCGGACCCTGTTACCGGTGCCTGTATCCCGAACCGCCGCCGCCGGGCATGGTGCCTAGCTGTGCCGAAGGCGGGGTGCTGGGGGTGTTGCCCGGAATCATCGGTTGCATTCAAACGACGGAGATTTTGAAACTGGCGCTGGGCAAGGGCAATTTGCTCGTGGGCCGATTGCTTCTGTTCAACGCACTGGACATGAAGTTCCGCGAATTGAAGTTGCGGCGCGATCCGCAATGCCCCGTTTGTGGAGAGAATCCGACCGTCAAGGAACTGATTGATTACGAAATGTTCTGCGGCATTCAACCTCCGGACCCGGCGGAAAATCCAAATCAAGTGACGGTGCAGGAGATGAAGCGCGCGCTGGATGACCCATCACTGGGCATCAAGATCATCGACGTGCGGGAGCCGTTTGAATATGAAATCGCCCACATTAACGGTGTGCCGCTGCTGCCCATGAGCGAGATTCAACGCCGCTTTACCGAATTGGATCCAAACTCGCAGTATTATTTTCTGTGCAAAGTCGGCGCGCGCTCCATGGACGTAGTGGAATTTCTCCACGAACAAGGTTTCAAGTACGTGAAGAACATCAAAGGCGGCCTCGACGCCTGGTCCGCGGAAATTGATCCCAGCGTGCCGAGGTATTAAAAAATGGATGCAAATTTAGAACAGCGAATCAAAGCCGCGCTCGCCAATCCGCAAAACATGGGCGAATTGGCCGATGCCGACGCCGTGGGCACAGTGGGCAATGCCGATTGCGGCGAGATGTTGCGGCTTTGGGTGAAGTTCAAGGAGCAAAACGGCAAAAAGGTCATTGACCGCGCCACGTTCCAATCGTTTGGCTGCGAAACGGCAATCGCCGTCGCCAGTCTTGCGACGGAGTTGATTCGCGGCAAAACGGCAAATGAAGCGCTCGCATTAAAAACCGAAGAGTTGGCCGGCGAGCTTGGCCCGTTGCCGCCCATGAAAATCCATTGCGCCCAGCTTGTGGAAGGCGCGTTGCGCTCGGCTCTCGAACCATCCTCCGAACGCGCGAAACCTTCTCCGGCGCCTGCCTCCGGCCCGTCCCTCCTCGACAGCTTTTCGATGCCTAAAGACGGAGTGAAGCTGACGTTTCTGGACGAGAAATAAAGGTGCGATGTCACGTCGCCTAAAGCGGGCGCGCATTTCACGGTTCTACGTCCGGCCAGATTCGTTGCGCCGCTAAACGGCGCGGACACCGCAGCGCGCTGTCCCTGCCTGAACTTCCTTTACAATAAATACAATTGAATTAGAATTTTCGGGCTGGTTAAATTCATTTATCACCATGGCTATTACACTTGCAGTCCGGGCTTTTTCGGTCGGAAGTATGATTTTTTTCTCGGCGGGAACTGCCATCTCCCTGGCTCAACAGCAGTCGAACGATTTCGACGCCCGTGCGCGCCAGATTGTCAACCAGATGACGTTGCAGGAGAAAATTACCGAACTTCACGGCATTCACGACCCGGTGCATCAACGGTACGTGCCGCCGATACCGCGGTTGGGCATTCCCGGATTTCGCATTGCCAATGGTCCGGCGGGGGTTGGTCCGGGTGACGAACATCATCAATTGGCCGCTACCGCGCTGCCGGCGCCGATCTTATTGGCCTCCACCTGGGACCCCGATCTTGCCCGCGACTACGGAGTGATTATAGGTTTGGAGGCAAAGGCCCTAAATGACGACCTGCTCGAAGGGCCGGACATTAATATCGCGCGCGTCCCGCAAAATGGCCGCACTTTTGAAGCTTTTGGCGAAGACCCATATTTGGTCGGGCGAATGGCGGTAGCCGAAATCCAGGGCATCCAAAGCCAGGGCGAAATTGCCAACGTCAAACACTATGCAGCCAACAACCAGGAAACCGAGCGCTTTACCATCAACGAAATCGTGGGTGAACGCGCCTTGCGCGAAATTTATTTGCCCGCATTCGAGGCGTCCGTTAAAGAGGGGCATGTGGCGTCAGTCATGTCGGCGTATCCAAAAGTCAACGGCCAGTATTGCTGCCAGAACGACATTCTGGAGAATAAAATCCTGAAGAAACAATGGGGATTTCAAGGATTCATCACGTCAGATTTTGGAGCGGTGCATAGCACCGCGCCGTCCGCTATGGCGGGCCTGGATCTTGAGATGCCCACGGGCAAGTATTTCGGGGACGCGCTCGCAGCGGCAGTGCAATCCGGCAAGGTGCCGCTGTCTGTTATTGACGACAAACTGGTACGGCGGTTCCGGACGATGATGCAATTCGGGTTATTTGATCAACCGGCCGGGTTGAAACCAATCCCGGAATACGAGGACGGCCAAAAGGCGCTGAAGATTGCGGAAGAGGGCATGGTGCTGTTGAAGAACGATCACGATACGTTGCCCCTGGACGCCAACAAGGTTTATAACATCGCTCTCATTGGGCCCTATGCCATCGAGGCGATGACCGGCGGCCAGGGCAGTTCACATGTCAGGCCGCTTTACTCAGTGAGCCCGGAACAAGGCATCGAAAAGCGCGCGGGCTCAATGGCCAGGGTTCGGATTGCCGACGGCTCAGATATTCCGAAAGCCGTTTCGTTGGCCGCCTCGTCGGATTTGGCGATTCTCATGGTTGGCGATTCTGAAACTGAGGGGAAAGATCATCCGATAACCCTGCACGGAAACCAGGACGAATTGATTGAGGCTGTGGCGGCGGCGAATCCGCACACGGTGGTTGTGCTTAAAAGCGGCTCGGCGGTCCTGATGCCCTGGGTGGACAAAGTTCCGGCGATATTGGAAGCATGGTATCCAGGTGAAGAAGATGGCAACGCCGTGGCGGCTGTGCTATTTGGCGACGTGAATCCATCCGGCAAACTGCCCATGACATTTCCGAAACAGTTGGCTGATTTGCCGGCCAATACGACGCAGCAATACCCGGGTATGAATGGTGAGGTGGATTATTCAGAAGGCATCTTTGTAGGATACCGGCACTACGACGCGGAGCACATCCAGCCGTTGTTCCCGTTTGGTTATGGGCTTTCATACACGACTTTTGGATTTAGTAATTTGTCCATAACGCCGGGCAACGTGAAGAATACCGACCCCTTTACCGTGAGTGTTGACTTTGACGTCACCAATACGGGCAAACGGGCCGGCGAAGAAGTGGCCCAACTTTATGTGGGCCTGCCTGCGACGACCCGTATGCCACAGCCACCTGAACAATTAAAACGCTTTGCGAAAATCTTGCTGCAGCCAGGGGAAACGCGCCACGTTCATTTTGAGTTGGACAAGCAGGCGATGTCCTGCTGGAACGACAGGCGCCACAAGTGGGCCGTTGAAGCTGGCCCGTATCACATCATGATCGGCCCTTCTTCGCGCCATTTGCCTCTTCAAGCCAATGTCAACATCCATGACGGATTATTGAGTTGGCTCTGAAGTTCCCGATGCTACGGCTGGTTTCCAACCAGTGCGGACGTCCGTTGTTGCATCCAGCTCCAGTCAGTATGATTTGCGTCGCCCTGGGGCTCGGGCTTTACCAACCATTTGTGGACTTCCGAATGTCCGTCCACAAAGGCAAACCCGCAGCCACCATTGTGATAGGAACCGGGCGCGTCGAGCCAGCCCGGTTCGAGCATTTCGAAGGCGAACGCGGCGTCATTTAAACCGGCTGCGTTTTCATCCACGAGCACCCATACTATGGATGGTCCGGGCCTGAGAACCGCCGAAAACTTGCCATAGGTGGCGTAGGGATCATTTCTGAAGTTGGAATGACTACCGTTGAGCCACATGGCATTGACGGCCAGGTCGGGCACGCCGCAATGAGTGGAAGAGGGGGACCCACCGTGTTCCGCTTGATCGTAACAGTTATCCACCGTGCCAACCGCCTGGTTCATGGAAAAGGTCCGCGCGGACGGCACAATGTGGCCAATGAGGGCGGCGTTGGTTCCGTCATACCGGCCCTGTCGCGTGTCAGCCGGGCATCGAAACAATTTCACGTTTCCACCCAAGTCGCCGATGAGCAGGGAAAGCTGCGGATTTTGCAGGACGTCCGGGTCAAATTCCTGCGGCTGGCCGATGCCAGCCTGGCCGGAACACCAATTGTAGCCGGGGTCCGTGTTGCCATCGTCGGGGTTGGGCGGAAAAAAGTCATTGTTTTCACTCCCGTACACAGCCATGGCCACCATCATCTGATGGCCGTTGTTGATGCATTGGGTCTGTTGCGCCCGTTCCCTGGCGCGAGAGAGCACCGGTAACAGTATCGCTGCAAGGATGGCAATGATGGCGATGACGACGAGCAATTCGACGAGGGTAAATGCGCGTTCGCAGTTCCCTGGCCGCGCGCGGCAGGGGCTGTGCAAACGGCTTTGTCTTCCTGACCTCATGCGTCTTCCATTAAATAGAAACAATTTTCAGCGAAAAATGTTTCAAGAAATCCCTTAACTAATAGTGTCCGCCGGAGTGCAAAAGGTGACAAGTTATTGTGCCTTTTCGATGGCGAGTATTGGATCGGCAATCGGTCTGATGTCCGCGAAAGCTAAAAATAGACCGAGAATTCTATTTCGGGGCGCCCGATTCGGACGGGCTTTTGAGCCTGGCGAGGGCCCGGAGAAAATGCCGATCGTAGCGGGCCATATTTCCACGCTGATGACGGTATTCCGAAGGTGTCATCCCGACCAACGCCTTGAAGACCCGCGCAAAATACTGGCTTGAGCCAAAGCCCGCTTCAAAAGCGACGTCAGTAACGCTCTTGTCGTTGTTCTTCAGGGACAATTGCGATTGGCGGACGCGAAATCGATTCAGCAGAAATGAAGGAGCGTCTCCCGTCAATTCTCGGGTTAACGTTTCAAACTGTGTGCGCTTGAGGCGGCACGCCGCCGCCATGGAGTCCAGCGTCCAGGGTTCGGAGCATCGCGCGCGAAGTTCTTCCACAAAATCCAGGACCCGTCGCTGGCTCGCGGAATTCTCGGTATATTGGATTTTAGCGAGGTGGATGCTCCTGACCAATTCACAAAGCACGGTCCGGGACAGTGCAACAACGCTTGTGCGGGCCAGGATTCCCGGCCTTGCCAACTCACCTGTTAACCGCGTCATCGCCCAGGCAAAATCTGTGCTCGCGGTGAAACACCGGCTCCCGGCGGCTGAGAGCGCGCCAAAAACGTCGGCTTGTTCGGATTCCGATAGCCCAAATCCATCAGCCAGTCGCAGGTTTAGTGCCCCGCCGCTGCCGTCGTGTTTCAGGCGATAAACCACGAAGTGAAAAAGATGACCCGGCTCAAAATCCACGCAGCTTCCGTGTCTCTCCCACGGAAACGTGAAAAAGACCGAGCGCGGAGCGACTAAAAATGGCCGGCCCTCGATTTCCCAATGCAGATGGCCCTTGGAGATATAATGGACTTCGAACCCTCCGTTTTGATGCACCGGCAGCCGCGCGATGCTGCCACTGCCATACTCTTCGAATAACTCGGCGAAATGACGCGGCTTGCGTGGAAAATGCCGGGCGTGAGTCATGGATTAAAGCTATTAGATTCACTTTCATTTTACAATCCACACATGCACTTTTTACCGGTGTGATTCCCTGCAAGACCCGCCTGCCGCTGTCCCTTAAACTTACAGTTCACAAGTCCAAATACTTCAGGCAAATTCGTGTTGGCCAAAGCCGATGCGGCAAACGTTTGCCATCGAATGGCCAAAAAATTTAAACACATGAGCAAAATTGTCATTTCGTCTAAAAAAGGAAAGCAGGGTATCGGCGCGGGCGTCTGGAACCTCGGCGCGGGCCGCGACCCGTTTGGCGGACCAACTCGTCCTGAAGTCCCGGTCCTGGAGCGTATCCCCTTGCTGGCCGATTCCGGCATCACGTACATCGAGGCGCACGATGTCGAGATACCCGCAGCCGACGTGCCCAGGGCCAAAGAATTGATGAAACAGCACGGCCTTAAGATGGGCATGTATACGCCGTCGTTTTTCGCCGATCCCATTTTCAAAGACGGCGCGATGACCAGCAATGACAAGGCGGTCCGCAAGCAGGCTTTGCTTAACGCCAAAGAGGCGGTAGATGTCACGGTCGCGCTGGGCTCGGAAATCATGGTGTTTTGGAACGGACGCGAGGGATTTGATTTTGTGCTTGCGAAGGACGGTCAGGAATCGTTTCGCCGCATGGTCGAAGGCTTCGACGCTGTCGGCCGATACGCGTTGGAAAAATACGGCAAAAAATCCCCGCGCTTCGCTCTCGAGCCAAAACCCAATGAACCGCGCGCGAACATGTACTTGAGCAACGTTGGGGAAGTGCTGTATCTCATCAGCCGGTTGGATCCTGCGGTGCAACCGCTTTTCGGCGTGAACCCGGAAACGGCGCATAGCCGGATGGCCGGCCTGGATTATTTGTGGGACGTCGAACTGTGCCTGGAAGCGGGCAAATTGTTTCACATTCACCTCAACTCGCAGGACACGACCCGATATGACCAGGACCTTCCCTTTGGTTACATCGAACCGGTGAAAGACCTGGCGTTGTGCGTCGTCCTCCAGGACGCGAAATGGCCCGGGATTCTGGCCTTTGACGTCAAGGCGCCGCGCACCGATCGGCAGGAAGACATCGCGGACATTCTGCGCACCAGCGCCGCCAACTTGCAGCGGCTGTGGGCCAAAGCCCTTCAGGTTGACCGTAAACGCATTGCTGAATTTCGAGCAACGCAGCGCTACACCGCCCTGGCCGGGTATCTGGCCGAATGTCTTTACTGACGTGAAATGATTTATCTGGGAATAGATTGCGGCACGCAAAGCACAAAAACCGTGGCGCTGGATGGCGATACGGGAAAAATCGTCGCTTCCGCCGCTGTGCAATACGACGTGCTGCCAGGCCTGCCCGCCGGCCACATGGAACAAAACCCCGCGACGTGGCTTGCGGCGCTGGACACCACAGTCCAGAAAGTCCTCCAGGATTTGGTCGGACGGAAAAAGGATGTTGCGGGCATTGGCGTCTCAGGGCAGCAGCATGGATTTGTTCCGCTGGACGGCGAGGCGCGGGTGATTCGTCCCGCCAAGCTCTGGTGCGATACGTCCACCGTCGAGGAATGCGATTTATTCCGCCAACACTTCGGCGGTTCGAACTTTCTTATCGAGCGTGTTGGATTGGACATGCTGCCCGGTTTTACAGCGCCAAAAATTCTATGGCTCAAACGCCATGAACCCGAGAACTTCCGGAAATTGGCCACCGTTCTGTTGCCTCATGATTATCTCAATTTCTATCTCACAGGCCAATTCGGGATGGAATACGGCGACGCCTCCGGGACTGCTCTGCTGAACGTCCGCACGCGGGAGTGGGAACAGCAAATCCTCGAATTTATTGATCCGGCTCTGCCAAATAAAATGCCTGCGGCCGGTTCCTCGCGTAAACCCGCGGGCGCATTGAAGCGGGAGTTAGCGGACCGCTGGGGATTGTCGTCCAGCGTCGCTATCAGCGCGGGCGGGGGTGACAACATGATGGGGGCGATTGGCACGGCCAATGTTGTTGCCGGACGTGTTACAGCGAGCCTCGGCACTTCGGGCACTATTTACGCTTACAGCGATAAGCCCGTTGTGGACCCCCAGGGCGAAATTGCTGGCTTTTGTGACAGCACAGACGCATGGTTGCCGCTGTTGTGTACCATGAACGTGACCGTAGCAACCGAGGCCGTGCGAAACCTGTTTGGCTGGTCGCTATCGCAGTTGGATGCCGCCATTGCGGATGCGGCTCCCGGCGCTGAAGGACTTCTTTTTCTTCCGTACCTTCAAGGCGAACGCACGCCGAATTTGCCGGGAGGCAGCGGCGTTTTCCACGGCCTGAATCCGCGCAACATGAAACCCGCGCTCATGGCGCGTGCCGTCATGGAAGGCGTGACCCTGGGAATGGCTTATGGACTGGAACGGATGAAGGAACTTGGCATTGCGCCTTCCGAGATCCGGCTCACCGGCGGCGGCAGCAAAAGCCCCGTCTGGCGTCAAATTTGCGCCAATATTTTCAATTGTCCGGTTGTTACCCTTGCCGAATCGGAAGGCGCCGCCCTGGGCGCGGCAATCCAGCCGCTGGCCTCGGTTCAAACTTCAAAATCCATTTCCGAGTGGGCGGCCGATATCGTAAAAACAAATTCCGCTGAAAGAGTTGAACCGGATAAACTGCTCGCGCCCGACTATGCGGCCAGCCGGCAAAAACATAAGTCCCTGATGCAAACGTTGGCTCAACGACGGTTCCTGTAAAATCAAAAATCATATGCGTGCCATCCTATCCCCGGTCCTGCTTGCTTTTACCATATTAATTTGGACCGCCTCTGTTCGCGCCGATGAGGAAACCTGCGCGAGCTGCGATCATCTCGTCCAGGCCGGCGGCCAATTCGAACACTACAAAGTCCCGGCCGATTTGCAGATTCAAGGCGCCACACCGGAAGATGCGGCGGCATTTCATGAGGAGGTGAACGGAGAGAATTTCACAATTGCGATTTCGCGCCTGCCGGCCGGGAAACTAACGGTCATCATTGGCGAGGCGGAAACCTACTTTAGGCAATCCGGCGAACGCGTGTTTAATGTGACCTGTGACGGCGCGACGCTGGCCAAAAATTTTGACATTGTCGCCGCCGCGGGAAGTCCAAACAAAGTCTGCACTATCTCGGCCCGGGTGGAGCACGGGCCGGATGCCACGCACGGTCCCGTGAAGCTCACGTTTAGCGCGGTCAAAGACCGGGCGAAATTCAACACGCTGGAAATCCTGGATGCTTCGGGCAATGCCTTGGTTTCAATGAATGCGTCGGACCTGGCCGACCCGCTGACCGCCGCCGCAAACAAGCCGCCTGTGGTTACCGCCCCCGTCATTTGGAAAGACCCATCAAAGCCAATGGATGACCGAATTCATGATCTCATGAGCCGCATGTCGCTGGCGGAGAAGGTTGAGCAAATCCGCAATACGACCCCGGGCATACCGCGCCTTGGAATCCCGGCCTACGATTTTTGGAGCGAGGCGCTTCACGGGGTCGGCTTTGCGGGCGTGGCCACGGTGTTCCCGCAAGCCATTGGAAATGCCGCCACATGGGACACGCCATTGATTCACCGTGTAGGCGACGTGATTTCCACCGAAGCGCGCGCGAAATTCAATGATTACGCGAACCAGCATAACGGCGACAGCAAACGCTTTTATTGCCTCACTTTTTGGTCGCCGAACGTGAACATTTTTCGCGACCCGCGCTGGGGCCGCGGCCAGGAAACTTACGGGGAAGATCCTTTCCTCACCGGCTCATTCGCCGTGGCCTTCATTGACGGCTTGCAGGGCAATGATCCCAAATACATTAAAGCCATGGGCTGCGCCAAACACTACGCCGTTCACAGCGGCCCGGAGCCCTTGCGGCATGAGTTCAACGCCACACCGCCCGAACGCGATCTTTACGAAACCTATTTGCCGCAGTTCGAAATGGCCGTCCGCCAGGGCCACGTCGGCGGTGTGATGGGCGCCTATAGCGCGCTCGATGGCGTGCCCTGTTGCGCCAATCATTTTTTGTTGAGCGACCTGCTTCGCGACAAATGGGGCTTTGACGGCTACATCGTTTCCGATTGCGACGCCGTCCACGATATTTATTCAGGGCATCATTTTGCCGATTCGCTGCCTGCGGGCGCGGCCGCCGCGGTGAAAGCCGGCTGCGATATCTGTTGTGGCGGGTCCTACAACGCGCTGCTCAAAGCGGTCCAGGAAGGACTCATTACTGAGCCGCAAATAGATAACGCTCTCTATTACGCCCTGAAGACGCGCTATCGCCTCGGGCTCTTTGACCCGCCCCAGGACGTTCCCTGGTCCAACCTCGGGATTGACCAGAACGATACGCCTGAGCATGAAGCGTTGGCGCTCAAAGCAGCGGAGGAATCCATTGTGCTCTTGAAAAACAAAGGTCTGCTTCCGCTGGACCGAGACAGCGTTAAGCGGATAGCTGTCATCGGCGAAAATGCGGATTCCGTTCCCGTGCTGGTTGGCAATTACAATGGAACGCCCGCGCGCCCGGTGACAATTTTGGACGGCATTAAAGCAGTCGCGGGTGCCAATATTCAGGTCACGTATTCGCCGGGGTGTCCGCTGGCGCTGGCCAAAGATAATTCAAACGCGCCGACGCCTGACATGACGGCCCGGGCGATTGCCGATGCCAAAGCCGCGGACGTGGTTATTTACGTAGGCGGCATCGACGCCCTGCTTGAGGGCGAGGAATCGAAGAAGGCTAATGGCTACATCGGCTTTTATGGAGGCGACCGCACACAAATTGAGTTGCCGTCCGTGCAGACGGATTTGCTTAAGGCCCTCCGTGCCACGGGCAAACCGGTCGTGTTTGTCAATTGCAGCGGCAGCGCGATCGCCATGCCGTGGGAAGACCGGCATCTCCCGGCCATCGTGCAGGCTTGGTATCCCGGCGAACAGGGCGGACGCGCCGTGGGTGAAGTTTTATTTGGCGACGTGAATCCCGCAGGCCGATTGCCCGTGACCTTTTACAGGTCCACGGCTGACTTGCCGGACTTCGAAGACTATTCTATGGCCAATCGGACTTACCGTTATTTCAAAGGGAGGCCATTGTATGCTTTCGGCCACGGGTTAAGCTATACCAGGTTTCGATATAGGAACGTTACGGTGGACCAATCCACAGTGACCGGCAGTGACACGCTGAAAGTATCCTTTGACCTGCAAAATTCCGGCGACCGCGACGGCGATGAAGTCGCGCAAATCTATTTTCGTCACGTCAAATCCATCGTGCCGCAGCCGGTTGAGGCGCTTTGCGGTTTCACTCGCATTCATCTGGCTAGCGGCGACACAGCCCATATGACGATGGACATCCCGGTGGAACGGTTTCGGTATTGGGACACTTCGACGAAACAATACGTCGTCGAACCGGGGAAATATCAACTTCTGATCGGCGGCGGATCCGATGACATCCGGTTGAAGGCGCCCTTCCAGGTCGTCGCCACAGGCGCTGCCACGGTTGCGCCGCAAAACCGTTTGGCCAGTCGCTAAGCCGTCCGAAGCGATAACATTTGCCGAAAGCGGCACAATCATCTCTAATCCAAAACTCTGGGGACCTCCGCCCGCGCGGAAGCCAAACCGTTACCTTGCAGTCACGACGCTCTCGCAAAATGGAAAAGTCGTTGACGAATATGAGACAACTTTTGGCATTCGCAAAATTGAACTTCAAGCCGGACGGGCTGTTTGTGAATGGCCTGCGCATACGCATCCAGGGTGTCAATCTGCATAGCGAATTCGGCGCGCAGTTCCTATCATGGCATTTTCGACCTGGCGGGATTCAAAAAGGACCGATTCTATCTCTATCAGGCAGATTCGGCGCACAATCAGCCTCGTGACCTTGTCTCCTGCGGAAATTGAATTTGCGCGAATTCGTGAAATTAGCGGACGAATCTTTGCGTTCTATTGCGTGCTCTGCGGCTCCCTCGGTCCAGAAGTTACGCATTTCTCACAAACGCCTTTAACGTTGCCGACGTTTTTCCCGAATCCAATGGCCGGATGGAGTAAGCGCCGACTTTTGCGGGGACGATGAACGTTTCCGCATAGTGAATGGGGAAGGGTTCAAAGGCTTTGTCCGGACTCTCGACGACGGCTTCCTGGCCTTCGACCAGGTTGAGGACATTCACGGTGCCCCGGGTGTCATGCGGCACGGATTTTGTGAACCAATGCCGCCGCGTTTCGATGAATTCGAAAGGATGCAGGCCGGTTTTTTCCTCGCGCCAGCCGTCGCCGCTACTCAGCGGCTCAATGTGGTTGATCAAATTCTGTTTTACCCAATTCGTCGTCCGGTCCCATTGAATGTTCTTGAAACCGTGTTCCAGGTTAATCGGGCGGGGACGGCCGTCCAACCCCAGCCGCGACCAGTCCCACATTTTGAAGGTAAAAATGTAAGGCGTGGCGCTGATTTCCAACACCATGGAGTTGGCGCCGGAACAATGCACCGTCCCGGCCGGAATTAGAAAATGGTCGTGTTTTCGGGCAGGGAATTGATTCGCATAATCGAGCGCCGCAAACGGCGGCCCGCCGTTTTGGGCATGCTCCAGGTCGTGCCGCATCGCGGCGGGGTCCGTATCTTCCCGAAGTCCCAGATAAACCGAAGCGTCCGGCCCGGCGTCGAGCATGTAGTAGCTTTCGTCCTGGGTATAACTCATTCCGAAATGGCGGCGGATATATTCGGTCAATGGATGGACCTGAAACGAAAGATTTCCGCCGCCCATGGTATCCAGAAAATCAAAGCGAATCGGGAATTCATCTCCAAAGCGCGCCTGCACCGCCTCGCCCAGCAATGCCCGTGGTTGATCAAAAACCAGATTGATCGACGGAATTTCCAGCCGGATATTTCCAAACTCCAAAAGCAGGCTGTTTTCCTCCGGCACACAGTCAAAGCACCATCCGTAATTAGGTTTATCTCGCGGCAAATCGCAATTTTCCTTCATCCACTGGCCGCCCCAGGGCGCCGGATCGAAGAATGGGACCACCCGAAACGGCCGCGTCACGGCGTGGCGTAGCGCGCGGCGCACGGCTTCGCCGTCGGCCAGCCTCGGTTCGTTGTGATTGTGCGTATCCAGCACAAAATCCCATTTTGCGATCAGGGGCCGTTTCCAGCGGTCAGCCACCCGCCAGTCCACAAAGAACGCGCGTTTGTAGTGAAGGTGCGCGGCAAGTGTGCGGTTTTCGACCCCGAGGTTGCTTGCTTCATTGCGGCGAAATCGGTTTTGGGCTTCCCAGCGCGCCAGATCGGCATAAACCAGGATGTCTCCGTCCGCAACCAGCCGCGCGCCGCAGCCAACTACCAGAATTAATCCCTCCTTGACGGACGCAATTTGCCCGCGCAAAAGCTCCAACCGTCTGGAATCAAAAAACTGCGGCAACGTGAGGTCGCAGAGAAATCCAAACACCGGGTCGTCGCCGCCAAGAAATGGCGCTACCAGCGCGTCAATCCGATCCGGCGGCAACAAGGCGTCGGCTGCGTTGAGTGAGAGCGCCGGTTTGAGGGACGGCTGAAGCTGGCGCAGGAGTGTCGTCGTATCCACCCCGGGATAACACTCGATAACCAAAACGGTTTTGGCGGCATGGCGGGCGGAAACGGCCTCGCGCATTCGCGCGACGCAATTTTCGACTCCCGCCACGCAAGCGTTCGCGCCGTTTGGCACGGCAATCACAGGAAATTTATCGTAATGGGATTTCCTTTCCAAAGGATTCCTCTTGGGGGGCAACGACGAGTGTTTAGTCTTTGCGGCGAACGTCCAGCGTAAGGGCGAAACGGGAACTCACGTACCGGACCTCGGCGCATTCGAACGGCCGGTTGCCGGCATCAAAGACCGTGTGCCGGCGCAGCAACAGCGGCGCGCCCTTCTCAACTTCCAATTGCCTGGCCATTTGCGCATCCGCGCTCACGGCCAGAAAATCTTCACGCGCGTGGTGCGGGCGCACGCCGCTGGTTTTTTCAATCATCTCATAAAGCGGCAGACTCGTGTCCTCGGTTCCCTTGAGCCCCAGTCGCGGATGAAACCAGGACATCGTGTGCAAAACCGGCCGGCCGGCCCAGCCGCGGACGCGGTCGAGCCGCCACAACATTCGTGACGCGTCCAATTGCAACGCCTGCAAGGCGTCTTTGCTTCCTTCCAATTGATGATAAGCCACGCGGAAATTCTCAACCGTGATGCCTTTGGAAGCCATTTCGCGCGTAAAACTATGCCATTCCTGAATGCCTGATTCGACGTTCCGGTTGGAAACGCGTGTGCCCACCCCCGCTTTGCGGTCCAGCAGGCCTTCAAACACAAGCTTGCTGATTCCCGAACGGACCGTTCCGCGACTGACGCCCAATTGCGCCGCCAGGGCGACTTCATCCGGCAGCAACGTGCCGTTTTGATACTGCGGTTGCCGGATCAACTCGCGTAGCAGCGCTTCGACCTGCGCCCGGAGCGGGACGGGACTATGATGGTCCAGAGACAACATAATTTATTTTCAAATGTATAAACAAATGCCCCAGCCTGTCAACTTACTTTTATTCATGCGTCAAGAAGACTCGGGCATCGTCCCATAGACTTGACCCACCACGCACCAGGACCACGTTTCAACGTTTTAACCTTTTAACTTTTCAACGAGTCAATCTGCCCCATCAACCGCGTTTCAATCTCTTCAAGGGTGCGGCCCTTGGTCTCCGGCACCATGATAAAAACAAAAACGAATGCCAGCGCGCTGCATATCCCATAAATCCAAAAAGTCAGCGCCGGTCCAACATGCGGACTGCTGTTCAGCACGGGGAACGTCGCGGCGACAATGTAGCAGGAGCCCCAAATGACAAAGGTGGCCACGGACATCGCGCGCCCGCGTGTTCTCATGGGAAAAATTTCCGAGCACAGAATCCAGGGGATAGGTCCCAACGCCATCGCAAAAGCGGCAATGAATGCGACAATGGCCACCAGCAGGCCGATTCCGTTTGCGTTCGTGTGAAACATCCAGCCTGCGCATCCCAAAGCGATGACCTGTGCTGTCAGCCCGATCAATAGAAGCGGCCGTCGTCCTGCCTTGTCGACCAGCGCGATGGCAACAAACGTAAACAGTAAATTTACCAGTCCAATCACAGTCGAGGCCGCAAACGCGTCCTTCACTCCAACGTGCGCCGTTGTGAATATTTCCGTCGAATAATACATGATGGCATTAATGCCGCTGAATTGAGAAAAAGCCATAAGCAGGACGGCAATGATAAGGGGACGGCGAAAGCGCGCGTGGGACAACAGCTCGATCATGCTGCTTTCTTCCTGCTTTAGAACATCGCAAACCGCGGCGATCTCGCTTCCGGCATAGGTTGCGCCGCCGATGCTCTCCAGGGTGCCGCGGGCCGCGTCTTCACGATTCACTTGTATCAGCCAGCGCGGGCTTTCCCGGGCCGGAAACAAAACCGCCAGTAAAAATACCGCCGGCACAATTTCCGAGCCAAGCATCCAGCGCCAGCCGATTCCGGCGTTCCAGACGTCGTCGCCCATTCGTTGGATGAACGCGTTGATAAAAAGAGAAATGAAAATGCCGCTGACGATGCCCAATTGAAACAACGAACCCAGGCGGCCGCGCCAGAGTGGCGGCGCCATTTCGGCGATATAGACAGGACAAATCATTGAAGAAACGCCGATGCTCAGCCCGCTGATAAAACGCGCCAAAAGAAACCCAACAAAGGTCCGCGGCACGGCCGATAATATTCCGGACAAGGCATAAAGCACGGCACACACGAAAAGGACCTTTCTGCGTCCGAAGCGATCGCTGAAAAATCCAGCCACCAGCGCTCCGGGGATGCACCCGGCAATGGCGCTGGAACCAACCCATCCTTGCTGGACGGAATTAAGGGAAAAATGGGTCTTGAGATACTCGTTGGCCCCGTTAATGACCACGGTGTCATAACCAAAGAGGAAGCCTCCCAGAATCGCCACCAGGGCCACTACAAATAGAATACCACTTTGAAAGACCGGGACAGCGGGCTGCTTCTCAACCGTTGCAGATGACGACAACATAGTACGAGGTAATTGTATAGATATTTGTATTAAGTGGCCGGATTGTCAACGCGCTTCTGCTGGAGCGTTTCAAGAAATAATGGAGCCCTACGGAGCGAGGAATTTTGGCGTTTTGGCGAGGCTTCGGCGAAGGAGCATGTTTGAAAACCCTGTGACTGAGCCGAAACGACGCCAAAACCCAAAAGGACCGCTTCGCCTTGTCTTCCCCGATGGTTACAGTATTTCTTGAACCGCTCAAAACCATCCAAATTCCAGGCGCCAACATCCAGAGAAACTTTATGGCTCAAAGCTTAAGTTCTTTAGGCTTGGATATTGAACATTCTCTGGAGCTTGGACGTTGAGGTTTGGACCTTTTGAATCCGCTTCATCGCTTCTTCTCTCTCGCCCTCCACGCCAACTTCATCTTTATGAATTTGGCTGCTCAAGCGGTCTTCAATTTAGCGGTCACCGCGGCGAAAATACTGCGAATCGAGACAAAGTTCAGGGGAAATTCGAGAAAGACGTGCAGGATGCTCAAGGCAAAAATCGCGGCGAAACCCAGCCGAAAATCGACGAAATAGAGCGCGATGGAGACGGCCCAGAGAATGGCGGAAACCACAAATTTTTTCTTTTGCGCCTGATGCCATTTGATGATGGACGTTTTTGAAAACCAATTGAGGTAATGGTACGTGTACGCGAAGGCGACGAAGGTCTGGACCTTGAAGAAAATAGCGGAATAAAAATCAACCTGCCCGCCATTGGTCATGCCCAGACATTTGCAAATGCTGAAATTGAGCTGCATAAAGGCGCTGTCCTGCATCAGTTGAATGACGGGCTGGCTGACGCTGTTGAATGCCACGTTCCGGGGGCAAATCGCGATGACCGCAATGACCAGGAACATGGAAACGATATTGACCCAACCCCAAATGTTCCGGACTTTCAATGAACCATAAACCATGAACAGAATGGTGAATAGAAAGACGTGGCAGATCGTCGGGAGAAAGACTCCAAATAGAATTGCCATCGCCGGCACGGCGTAAAAAAAGAATGAACTCAGCAGGCAAAAGCTGATAATGATTAGGCGCAAGTCCCACCGGTGGGTGAACAGGCACGCCGCCGCGCTCACAAACGCCAGCAACAGGAGGGCCCAGCTCCAGTGCGTAAAATAGTTCACGGTTCCCGCGGACGAATTGAAGACTGCATCATGCAATGGCCGGGTCCATTCCCAGTTGGCGGACTCGCTAATCACCAGGCTGACGGTCAGGAGAAAAACCAGACCGGCCATGCCCCAGGCAAAGACCCGTCGGTCCTGCGCGCGGAGAAAGTAGTGCTGTTTGTCCAGCCAGTTGATTTCTGTCAGATAGTGCACTGGGCCCAGGACAATGTATGAAAAAAGGAAAAGCTCAAATGGCCAGGCCATCGCCAGACTGAGCGTTAGCCAAATCAGGAAAAAATTGACGATGTCAACGGCGGATTTCATCACTCTGTTATTACGACCAATGCGAGTATGAGAGAAGGCCAAAATAGTTCAAACCGAAAAAGGGGCGCTGTAGCGCGGGCGTCTTCGCCGGCGAGTTCTCGCGGCGTCTCGCCGCCAGTTTCGTTGGGCGGCAAGCGTCCCTGCCGCTCACCGCTTTTCCAAATCCGCATTTTTCAAAATAAACGGCTCGCCTTCCGCGGGCGTGATTCGTGAATTTATCCAACGAATTCCCTTTGCGTTCTCGATTTTCATTCCCGTGACGGCCGAAATGTTCACGTTTTCAAAAACCACGTTGGAGATCACACTCTCCGGCAGGCCCATAATGACTCCGGCACTACTTTGGCAACTGGCTGTGAAGTTTTTGATATAAATATTCCGAAAAACCGGCGTTCTCGCCGTCATCTTTTGCGCCGGATCGTCTTCAGGCAGGGCCTTTTGCACGGGGTCCTTCGCCGAGTTCGCCATGTAATAACACGTAAAGGTCACCGCCGGGTCCACCTTCGTCATGCGAATGTCCGTAAAAACGATATTTTCCACCAGTCCGCCCTTGCCGCGTTGTGATTTGATGCGCAGCCCGTTTTCCGTCCTGTCAAAAATGCAATTGGTCACGGTTACGTTACCGACGCCTCCAAAAGTTTCGCTGCCGATGGACATCCCGTGCCCGTGCAAAAACAGACAGTCCGAAACCATGATGTTTTCGCACGCAAACTCGCGGTCCGCCGCCTTGTGCCCTGCCTTAATGGCTACGTTGTCGTCCCCGGTATCGATGCGGCAGCGGGTGATTAAAACGTCCCTGGAATCACTCGGATCAATGCCGTCCGTATTGGCGGCGTGTGCGGGCGCTAGGATCGTGACGTTCGATACCACAACGCCTTCGCATTCGTCGGGGACAAACTGAGATTTCGGCGAGTTTTGCAGGGTGATGTTTTCCAGTGTGACGTTTTTGCATCGCTGCAGCACGAGCAGGTTTGGCCGCGGCAGCGTATAGCCGGGAACGCGTTGCCGGGCTTTCTCGGCTTCGCCCCACCACACGAAACCGCTGCCATCAATCGTTCCTCCGCCAGTGAACATGATGTTCGTCAAATCCACGCCGCTGATGAATGGAATAAATTCTGCGCTGCTCCGCGCCTTCAACCAATCCCCCGGAGTTTTCATAAAATCGCTTTGATTTGTGGCGGCCAGAAGCGTTGCTCCCGAGTCCAGTTTGAACGTCGTCTTTGCCCGGAGCACGATTGGCTGGCTCAAATAAACACCCGCCGGAAATTCGACTGTCCCCCCGTCGGCATCACCACAATCGTCCAGCGCTTTTTGTATTGCCGCCGTATCCAGCGTCGCGCCGTCCGGTTTCGCTCCGTAATCCAGCACGTTATAAACGCTAGCCGGCGCGCTTGAGACGAGCAACGCGATAATGGCAGCAGCAAAGGTCTTCATCAATTGTAGGCCGCGTGCCCTCACGCGGCGCAGGCATTGCAACAATCTAAATAGGTCTTTCAGCTTTTCGGAACCCATTTTCAAAATCTTTTTGGCAATTTGAATTGAAAAAAGGGAACTGAAATTATTTTCTAATTTCGCTCAGCTTCACACTGCTTTGGGCCAGCGCAAAAAAGCCTGCAACCGCCAATGGCATCGTAATGCTGACAAACGTGATGAGAGCAAAGCCTGCCGCAACGGATTTATCGATTCCAAAGACGGACAGGCCGGCCACGACGAACAATTGAAACATCCCCGTGCCTGCCGGCGTGCTGGGAACGCAAATTCCCAGGTAGCCGGCCAGAAATACTACGACGCCGGCCGGCAGCGAAAGCGGCAGATCATACGCCCGGAGAAAACCAAGAAATGCCGCCGCCTGGATCGCCAGCTTGAGGAGGGACAAACCCAGGACCGGCGCCAGCAAACCGGACTGGATAATTTCACGCGCGCCGTCGGCAAGACGCCCGAACGCGAGCCGGATTCGATGAAGCCCCTTCGTTCCGGCATCCATTGAAATCGCGCTGCCCCCGCCTGCTCGACTCCTGCGCAGGACCACGAATAAGGTTGCCGCAGTACCCGCCAACACCGTTGCGCCAAACAGCTTTCCCGCGCGAAGCACATCCGGCGGCAGGGGCGACACCAGCGCAACGACGCCAATTCCGGCCGCCAGCCAAATGCCGTCCCAAAGCCGTTCGACGATCAATGAAGGGAAAATGGAAATGATGCTGACGTTCATCCAACGCGCCGCGAGAAGGCATCGGACCAAATAGCCCATTTGCAGGGGCAGAACATCGTTGGCAAAGCGTCCCGCAAAAACCGCCTGCGCGGCGCGCATCAGCGGAAGCCGTCCGATCGGCCGCAGCAGCCATTGCCATTCGTAGGCCACGCAAAGATAGGCGAGGAATTGGAGTCCCACGCACAAAACCCAAAGCCACCAGCGGATATTGGCCATCGCGGCCACAAGCGGCCGGGGATGAATGTCGTGAAATACCCAGAACAGGCAAATGCCCGCCACAAGATAACTGGCCAATATTCGAACAAATTTGCTCCTTTTTTCCGACGATGGGCGAATCTCCATTCTCCTTAACCTTTCATTTTTGATTTTTCATTCTGCCACGTCACCGATACAGTTGGCCATACATTATGCGTTCTGGGTCCATGATCGCGACTGGAGTCGTCCTCGTCCTTGTTCTCGTCCTCGAATCCACCGCATCCGCCGCCGATTACGTGAACTCCGAACTCCCCTGGCATCCGCTAACTGTGGATTCACAGAACCGGCTGCTCGCCTGGTATCAGCCGGAACAAAATCTCGGCTATGACAAAGTGCTGCATTTGGCCTGGGATTTTCTCGAGACCAAAGTGCCGGACGATCCGAAGACTCACCTCAAGATTTACCTCATCAACGCCGTGTACGACGCCAAAACGCTCCAGGGCGTCAACTGGCAGGGCAATCCCGCCAGCACGTTCGCTCAATTCGTCGATTCGGTAGTGGCCTGGTATCCGTATTCGGGCGACGATAAAGCGGTCGCCGTCGTCCGTTCGATGCTGGACCATCAATTGGCGCACGGCACGACGCCTGGGTTTTGGAACTGGCCAATGGTGCCCTTTGCCACCACCGATAAAAATGATCCCAACTACGGACGGAGCATCCGCGGCATGCCGCCCGCTTTCTTCGGCGGCATTGAGACGGACAAAGTCGGCGAATTGGGCATGGGTTACTGTCTCTTTTATGAATTGACCGGCGACGAAAAATATCTGACGGCTGCTACGCATTGCGCCAATGCCCTGGCATCGCACATCCGCTTTAGCGATGATACGCAGACTCCCTGGCCTTTCCGGGTGAACGCCCAGGACGGATCGGTCATCAACGATGAAGACTACGGCGGCATGATTGTGGCGCCGGTGCGTCTTTTTTCCGAACTCATCCGCTTGAACAAGGGAAATGTGAAGGAGTATACCCGGGTGCGCCGCGTGGCCTGGAGCTGGATCCTGCGCTATCCCGTGCACAACAACCGTTGGAGCGGATATTTCGAGGACGTGACCAAAGACACCAACAACGTAAATCAGGCATGTCCCACGATGACCGCCTATTACATTCTCTCAGCGCCGGACCCGGCCGCGCTCGACCCCCATTGGACGGGCGACGTGGGCCACATGATTGATTGGGTGCGACAAAAATTTGGGCGTGGCCCGTATTTCGGCGCGTGGGCGATTGATGAACAGGGCGAGCCGCCCGATTTTTGCGGCTGCTGCTCGCGCGCGGGCTTGGGCAGCGACACCTCGCGATGGGCCGCCATCAACGCGATGTATTACGAAAAAACCGGCGACGCCCAGGCCCGCGACGATGCCTTCCGCTCTCTCAACTACGCGACCTATTTCGCCGACGACCAGGGCCGGATTGCCTGCTGCGGCCTCGATTACGCGGATTCCTATTGGTTCGACGACGGTTACAGCGATTACATCCGCAACTTTCTCTGGGCCATGGGCGCCATGCCCGAACTCGCCCCACTGGGACAAAACCATCTGTTGCGCTCCTCGTCCGTCGTCCAAAAAATGGATTACCAGACCAACTCAATCAGCTACCAGACATTTGATCCCGACGCCATTGACGTCTTGCGCCTCAATCAGGCCCCCGCGCATGTAAGCGCCGGAGGAAACGACCTGGCCCGCATGGACGTCCTCGCGCCAGGCGGCTACACGATTAGTAATCTGCCCAAAGGCGGCTTCGCCGTGCGGATCCAACGTACCGGCGCGTCGAACGTGACGATATCATGGTAGCGGGCTTAGGGGAATCGTCCTCGAATTGGGCGAAATGGGAATCATCCTCATCCTCATCGTCGAAATTTACGATTTACGATTTACGCATAGCCGCGCCTATATCCCCGTAGCAGCCGACGTGAGGAGGCTCTAACTGATTTCGCGGCTTAACCATGAGAAGTCTCTCACCGCACAACGTGTCCGTGAACCGTAGCGCAGACTTCCAAGTCTGCTGTATCGCGGGTTTCCAAACCTGCCGCCCGTAGGACATCATGCGCCCGATCAACCTGACAACCTGTGCTTGGATTACCGGCCTTTATGCTTTTAATCAGACGGCTCTGCATTTTCCATTGTACTTTCAAAACAATTCCTTAACTTTCTGTCAACAGCGTCGCCATCAAATAAATGATAAAAATATCCACTTTCCTTTCGGCAATTTTGGCATGGTCTGTCTTGTCTGTTTCGCGCGTCGCATTGGCGGCAAATGACTTCAACAACCTCGACCGCAGTCCCGATAGCGTTACCATCACGACTGAAACAGACACTATTTCGTTGGCACAAGGACCGGGCGATTCCTGGACAAACGATCCCGTCCGCGTCACAACCTGCCCACGTCCCACCGGCCTCGAAATCGTTCTCTCCGCCCCGGGCATTGCCGTCAAATCCCTCGAAATCCGATGGCACGCCGATATGCCCGTAAACGCTCTATACCTGGGCGACGCCTGGGAACGCGCCTACGGAGATTTGGAATGGAGACCATTGAATCCAAGTCGAATCATGCCCTGGTATTTTCTGGCGCATCATAAAGGTGTCACGGACGGTTTCGGCGTAAAGACCGGCCCATCGGCTATGTGCTATTGGACAGTCGAAACAAATGGCATCACGCTTCATGCCGACGTTCGGTGCGGAGGCATGGGCGTTGAATTGGGTAAACGCAAGCTGCCGGTTTGCACCGTGGTATGCCGGGAGGGAGAAACGAATGAAACGCCATTCGCCGCGGACCGCGCCATTTGCCGCCAGATGTGCCCGCGCCCCCGGATGCCGCGACAGCCGGTTTACGGCTTCAATGACTGGTATTGCACCTATGGTCACGACACGGCGGAAAAATTTCTTGCGAATGTTCAATTTGTAGCCGAACTGTCCAGAGGAAACCGCAATCGTCCGTTTGCCGTCGTGGACGACGGGTGGCAATGGAAAGGCGAACACGGCGAGAGTCCGGGCCTGTGGAACCAGGTGAACCCGGCCTTCAGCAGCACAATGACGATGCCTGAATTCGCTGGGGCGCAACGTCGACTCGGGGTGCGCCCCGGCCTCTGGTTCAGGCCGCTCATTGCCAATGCAGACCAACCCCAAAGCTGGCGATTGCAGCGCGACCCGAAGTATCTGGACCCGACCGTTCCCCAGGTCCGCGCGTTGATACGACGAACCGTCAGACGTTTCCGAGGCTGGGGCTACGAACTCATCAAGCACGATTTTTCGACGTTCGACATTTGCGGGCGCTGGGGCATGGACATGCATGGGAACGT
>DASYYL010000049.1:0-2404 GCA_035933915.1 Verrucomicrobiia bacterium | reverse complement strand
CTTGAATTTATTGCCTGAAAACGAATCACCCGCCAAAGAGAGCAAATTTCCTGCCATTTTCCAGCGGTTTGGCGGGTTTTCCGAGGCCTGTTCGCGCCCAACAATTGGGAGGTTCAGGGTGGTTATTTGACCGTTACCAGGTTGGGCGTCACTGTGGAAAGAATTCCCGCAGGCAGGTGGTCGCGGGCGTCTGGGCCCAGTTCACGCACGCTTCCGCCCCATTGCGCGTCAGTGATCACATTATTGGTGCAGGATGCGTCATTCACGCGGAACGCCGCCCGGCCATTTTTAAGGTCCACCAGGCCGATAAAGGAATTGTCCGTGCATTCCGTGTCCGGTTCAGGCTGCGGTCCCCGATCAAGCGACTCGAAGGCCTGGGCCATAAAAACGCCAAAATCGCGGTTCTTGCGGATAGTAATGTCGCTAAAACGATTGTTCCGGCTGTCGCGCATGAAAATGCCAAGGTCATTGCCCTCCAAAACGGCATTGGTAATAAAATTATGGTCGAAGGCAAGGTCCAGTGAGATGCCGGCTCCCGGATTGTCGTGCAAATAGAGTTTTTCAAAGACTGAATCCATAGTGAGATAACAGGCCAACCCATCGAATTCGTTATTGAATGAAGTGAAGTTCCTCACGGTCAGCCGCCGGACTCCCAGAGTAGTCACCAGGCCTCCGGAGCGGCATTCAGTCGCAGTCACGTTCTCAATCAACGAATCGCTGACGTTTTGGACAGTGATGCCATTGTTGCGGATTTCCGAGCCTTCCCCTTTTTCGCGCCATAGTTCGCGCTGCTGATGCGCGCGGTTTCCGTCAATGAACACATTCCTTACGCACAGATGCCGGACTGGCTGTATAGGACGATTGACCGGCTCTCCCATAATAATGACCGGACAATTGGCGTCATTCATCAACGACAAAATGGTGGTTTGATTGGAGGCCCCGCAAAGGCTTTGATAATTATGTTCCAGTATGAGGGGCTGGTTTAATTTTATCCGCCCCGGCGGCAACAGCACCTCGCCGCCATTGGTCAAGACATTGAGCGCCTGTTGAATCTGCGCTGCCGTGACACCGGGCGGGAGCGCCAACAGCTTCAAAGCGGGCGCCGAAGGCGCCTCCACGGCCAAAACCACGGCGGGAGCGGCCAAAAGAATTATAAGATAAAATCCCAATGAAAGAGCCATTGGCATTTTTCTGATTAAACTATCAATTTTTTGCCTGTAAATCATTCGATAGACGGCGTAGTCACTTCGTGTCAACCAGAGGCCGTATCTTACTATCGCTCAAGTTCATCCATCTTCCAAGTAGAAAGTTAAGCTTATTGAAATTTTTTTTATTGCCTTGACTTGCGTCATTGAACATTTGGGGCGATCGTTTTATTCTGCGGCGCCATTATGTTAAAGAAAACAGCCGCAACTTCGACACTCGCCCAGACGGGATATTCAATGCCGGCGGAATGGGAGAAGCACGAGGGCACGTGGCTGGGATGGCCCCACAACGCCGACGATTGGCCGGGAAAATTTGAAACTATTCCCTGGATTTATGCCGAAATGATCCGAAAAATCGTCCTCGGCGAGACAATCTATTTGCTCATCCGCAACCAGAAAGATGAAAGCATGGCCCGCCGAATCCTCAAAAGCGCGGGCGTGGACCTGAAAAAAATCAGATTCGTCCTGCACCCAACCAACCGAGGCTGGACGCGTGACACCGGCCCAGTTTTTGTCAGACGCCGCGGCGCCGGCTCGAAAACCGAACTGGCTATTGTGCATTTTCATTTCAATGGATGGGCGAAATACGATAACTGGAGCAAAGACACAAAAGTCCCCGAAACCGCCGCCCGCTTTCTTGGAAAAAGGCTTTTTCAGGCTGAACATTCCGGCAGGCCATTTGTCATCGAGGGCGGCGGGATTGAATTGAGCGGTTCGGGAACGCTGATTTCGACGGAACAATGTTACTTGCACCCGCGCATCCAAGTGCGCAATCCCGGACTGGGCAAACGGGAAATCGAGTCTGCTTTGAGAAACTATCTCGGCGTGAGCAACATTTTTTGGCTAGCAAAGGGGCCGGCTGGCGACGATACGCACGGCCACGTGGACGACGTTTGCCGTTTTGTGAATTCCAAAACGGTCGTGCTGGTCCGCGAAAGGAACCAGCGGGACGTCAATTTTTGTCCGCTGGAGGAGAATTGGGAGCGGATCGGGGACTTGCGATTGGAAGACGGATCAAAACCGGAAGTGGTGGAATTGCCAATGCCATCGCCCCTTTATTTTGATGGTGTCCGTCTGCCCGCCAGCTATGCCAACTTTTATATTTGTAACTCGTCGGTTATTGTTCCGACTTTCAACGATCCGAAAGATCGGGTCGCTTTGGGAATATTGGGCGAATGGTTCAGGGACCGGCCAGTGAC
>DASYYL010000043.1:0-85359 GCA_035933915.1 Verrucomicrobiia bacterium | reverse complement strand
GGGCAATTTTTTGACTAGGGCCGCCATCGCGTCCATCGCCTGGCCGATGCTCTTTCCCGCCGGGGCCGAGCCGACCATTTCCAGGGCCGGAAAACCGTTGAAGTGTTGCAGCGACGGCGACGCGTAAATCCAATGCGTGTTCACAAATTCAGAGAGCGGCGCCATGTTCGTCCCGGCCGCCTGCACGTAAACCTTGTCCAGATCCTGGGGAAGCATCCGGTAGGGCGCGTCAAGTTGCGCGACGACGTGCTGTACGCGGTTGCCATCGATGAAGTTGTTGATGTAATACGAGCCGAAGCAGGTCGTGAGCGTCGTGTTTAAATCCGCTGGCGAAACACCCATTGCCGCGGCTTTGGTCAGGTCCACGTCAATCTTCAACTCCGGCGTATCTTCGAGCGCCTGCATTTGCAATCCCGAGATGTCAGAATTGGTCGCCGCCATGGCCATCAATTGCCTTCGGGCATCCATGAGTTTGTCGTGACCGAGCCCGCCCTGGTCTTCCAGTTCCATGTCGAAGCCCGCCACGATGCCCAGTTCGGGAATCGGCGGCGGATTAATTGGAATCACCATCGCTTCGGGAATGCTGCTCAGTCCACCAAACGCGCGTTGGATCATCGCGGGCACCGCGTTGTCGACGCCGGGACGTTCATTCCAGGGTTTCAAATGGACAAATGCCAGCGCCGAATTTTGTCCCTGTCCGGCGAAACTGAAACCGGCGACGTCAATGACGTCCTGTACCTGCGGCTGGCTGAAAAAGTAATGCTCCATCTTCTTGAGCACATCCACCGTACGCTCCTGAGTCGCGCCCACGGGCAACTGAATAAAGTTAATAAAATATCCCTGGTCTTCGGCCGGGAGAAAGGCTGACGGCAGGTTCATAAACAGCCACCCCACCGCACCTACGATGAGCAAATAGACCAACAAATAAATCGGCGCCCGTTTCAAAACGCGGCCAACCCAGCCTTCGTAGCGATGAGTTGTGGCGTCGAATTTACGATTGAACCATCCCCAAAACCCGCGTTTATGGAAATGATGACCGCGTTCGACCGGCTTGAGCATCGAAGCGCACAATGCAGGCGTCAGCGACATCGCCAGAAAAATGGAAAATCCCATGCACGAAACCAGCGAAAGCGAGAATTGCCTGTAAATCGCGCCCACTGACCCTCCGAAGAACGCCATGGGAATGAAGACCGCCGTCAGCACGAGCGAAATGGCGATGAGCGCGCCGGTGATTTGTTCCATGGCCTTGCGCGTGGCGTCGCGGGGAGACAAGCCCTCCTCGTTCATGATGCGTTCCACGTTTTCCGTCACCACAATGGCGTCGTCCACCAGGATGCCGATGGCCAGGACAAGGCCGAACAGCGTCAAAAGATTGATCGAAAAACCCAGCAGATTCATGATCGAAAACGAGCCGAGCAACGCGACTGGCACGACAATCGTCGGAATGAAGGCGGTCCGGAGATTTTGCAGGAAGAAATAAAGGATTAAAAAGACCATCACGATGGCCTCGAGCAGCGTCTTGACGACTTCATTGATGGAGGCGCGAATAAACTCGGTCGTATCGTAGGGCCAAGTCACGACGACGCCCCGCGGGAAGAACCTGGAAAGTTGCGCCACCTTGGCGCGCACGGCGTCGGCGGTCTTGAGCGCGTTGGCGCCCGGTTCGAGGTGGACGCCGACGGCGGCACAGGGCCGGCCATTGGCCCGGACACCAAAAGTGTAATTTTGTCCGGCTAATTCAATCCGCGACACGTCGCGCAAATAAACGCGCGAGCCGTTTGGGTTCACGCGCAACACGATGTTTCCGAATTGGGCCGGTGTCGTGAGGGTGCTTTGGCCCTGCAATGTGATATTGATTTCCTGGCCGTTGACCGCGGGCAACATGCCCAATTGTCCCACCGGCACCTCGCTGTTTTGCGCCTGGACGGCGCCAATCACTTGCGCGGACGAGATGGAATAGTCCTTGAGCTTGTTCGGGTCCAGCCAGATGCGCATGGCGTATTGCGAGCCAAACAAGTCCGCTTCACCCACACCGCTCACGCGGCTCACCGGGTCATACAACGTGGATTGGATATAATTTCCCAGCGCTATGGCATCGAGACTGCCGTTGGTGCAGGACAAGGTGAAAAACATCAGGAAGTTGCGGGTGGATTTGGCGACAATTAGGCCTTGTTGCTGCACGGTGGCCGGCAGGCTCGGGATGGCCAGTTGCAGCTTATTTTGCACGTTCACCTGCGCAATGTCCGGGTCAGTGCCCGGTTCGAAATACAATTGAACCTGCGATTGGCCGCTTGAGCTGCTGGTCGAGGACATGTACAGCAGATGGTCGAGCCCGCTCATCTGCTCCTCAATGACCGCCGTGACCGTGTTTTGTACCGTCTCAGCCGAAGCGCCCTGGTACTGTGCTGTAATGGAAATGGAGGGCGGCGCGACACTGGGATATTCGGCGATCGGTAAGTGGACAATAGCCATGGCCCCGGCCAGCATGATGAACAGGGAAATTACCCAGGCGAAAACGGGGCGATCTATGAAAAATTTGGGCATGGCGGCTTTCCCAGATTATTGGTTTGCGGCCGGAGCGTTCGACGAGCCGACGTCCACCGGGTTGACAGTCGTTCCCGGATACGCCTTCAAAAGCCCATCCACGACCACGCGGTCACCGGATTTCAATCCCGATTGCACAATCCAATCTGTCCCGGTTGCCGCGCCCAATTGTATCGGCTGTGGCACTACAGAATTCTTGGAGGTGACGAGCATGACCGAAGCGCCGCCAGTCGCGCCGATCACGACCGCGCGTTGCGGAACCAGGATTGTGTTGGTCGCGACGCCTTCATCTACCGTGCCGATGGCAAACATTCCCGGCAATAGGACGCGGTCGGGATTGGGGAACTCCGCGCGCAACGTGACCATGCCGCTGCTGGGGTCCACCGAAACGTCCTGAAACAAAACTTTGCCCTCGTGTGGATACGTTGAGCCGTCGGGCAACTGCAGCGTCACTTTTATCTCGTTGGACGGACTTTGCAATTGGCCGGCTTCCATTTGCGCGCGCAGTTTCAAGACATCCACGCTCGCCTGGGTGAAATCGAAATAAATCGGGTCCATCTGCTGGATGACCGCCATGGGTGTGGCGGCGGTCTGGGAGACCAATGTGCCTTCGGTGACGAGCGCCGGCCCGATGCGTCCGGAAATCGGCGCTGTTACGGTGCAATAACCCACGTTGATGGCCGCGATTTCTTTGGCGGCTTTGGCCTGGGCGGCGGCGGATACGGCATTGTCATAGTTTTGCCGGCTCACCGCGTTGATGCTCACCAGCGGCTTGTAACGGTCCATCAGGGCTTGCGCCTGAATCAGGTTCGCTGTGGCGCTGTCAAGCTGCGCCTGGTAAGGGGCCGGGTCAATTTGGTAAAGCACCTGGCCGTAGGTGACTTCCGCACCCTGTTCAAATTCGCGGCTCAAAACGACGCCATCTACTCGGGCGTTGACGTTGGCAACCTGTTCTGCGTCAACCCGACCGGGCAATTGCGTCGTGATAGGCAGGTCCTGAGTCTTCAGGGTGATGACGTTCACCAGGGGCGGCGGCATTGAATATCCGGCTCCCGCCTGGGCACCCCGATGGCAGCCGGTCGCCTGCAACGCAAGAAAAGCGATGCCAGACAGGTGAATTCGTAGTTTAGAAAAGAGCCTTTTCATAGATAGTTATTTTGGTCTCGAAGGAGGATACCCCAACCCTTGGCCGAACAGACGTTTTCAAACGAATGTATGAAACATACTTTTTAATCCGTTAGCGTGTCAATTGCCTTTTTCGGGAGCCGGATTCCTATCCGCGGATGACGCAGATTTTCGCAGATTTAGAAATCAAAAATATATCTGGCGATTTCGTTATGGCGCCACTCTATTCGTTTTGAGCGTCTGGAGCTCCGCAGTCGCGAGACGATATTCCCAAAAGTCCGTCATGCCGGTTGAAAGGCATTTTTCAAAATACGCGGTCGCCCCTGCCTTTTCTCCGGCGAGAAGCCGTTTGGATCCGATATAATAATACGCATCAAAATGTTGGCCCTTATCCTTCTGGACGTCCGTATTCCTGGCTGCGCTTAAGAGTTCCTGCTCCGTTACCGACCCAACCAGAAACCGCTCGACTTCCGATGGCCACTCACTGGAATTTTTTGCGTCACGGCCGGTCAGGGATGCTTTCAGTTCCTTGGTCGCACCCTCCAAATTGCCCAACGAAGAGCTGCAAAGCCAGACGCCTATATAAGCGTAATCGTCAGATGGGTCGAGTTCACAGGCTTTGCGAAAGTCAGTAAGGGCGTTGGTGTATTGAAAGCGTTGAAATCGGCTATCGCCCAAATCACGGAATCCTTGCGCGGCTTGCCCCGACATTTTGGGGTCCAGCCTGGCGATTTGGCCGCAATCAGCCTCAGAGCGGTCCAGGTCGCCCCTGGTCCCCTCAATACTGCTGCGGTTGAGGTATCCATCCGCGGAATGCGGATCGAGTTCGATTAACCTGTCGTAGTCAGCAAGCGCGGCGTTCGTTTTGCCCATCGTTTGCTCGAGGTAGGCGTGGTAGGAATAGACGTCAGAATTGTCGGGTGTAAGTTCGATGGCTTTGCCGTAATCGGAAAGTGCAGCATTCGAGCTGCCTTGCTGTTGTTCCACCCAACCGCGGTCGGCATAGACTACAGCCGGACCATGCCATCATGGGAATTCTCTTTGCCTGGAAAATCCTCATGCCGGAATTTCAGCAGCACCCGACAACACCATGGATTATCACCGGCAAAACCACCGGTCCGTCGGGAGAAGCCAACTACCTCGAATTTCACGCCCCGGAATATCCCGGACCCGACGGCAGACAAACCCGGCCCTTTCCCGGCTGGTTCTGCAATCGCGCGCGTCCCGGCGATGTAATGCTCATGGACATCGGCGGCGGACAGACTAAATGCATCTTCCTGACACGAAATGGCCAGATCATTGGGCGCCTGTTCGATGCCACCCAAAAACAAGGCTTGTGGTTCACCGCTATTTCCATCATGCCGATCCTCTCATTACCGCCATGCAAAAACCAACGCGTCCGGCTAACGATTTTAAGCCTTGCGGGGACGGTGGAAATCATCGCCATCGGCGCCGCACTCGTAACGGGATTATTTATCCTAGCGCTGGAGTTTGGCGGCGCTGATTAGCAAACTGGAACCATGAGCAAACGCAACACCGAACTCCTCCGCGCTGTGGAATTGGCGCTGGCCGGCGATTGGGACGCCGCGCATCAACTCGTCCAGCAGCACGAAGACGACGCCACCGCCTCGTGGATTCACGCCGTGCTGCACAAGATGGAAGGCGATATATCCAACAGCCGCTATTGGTATCGCCGCGCCGGCCAACCGAACCACGTCGACGACGAACCCCGTGCCGAGCTCACCGCCATCCAGGCCGAATTGCGGCGGTAGGCGGCCTTGTTCGGTGTCCACGCTTTAGCGTGCTCTCCTGGCCTGTCAATCTTACCGCATTTGGCTTTTCCGAAGGGCGCCTTTGGCTTAAGTTTCGGGCATGTTCAAAGCAGCGGATTTGTTTGATCTCGCGCAGACGGCGCACGCCGGGATTTTTGACGGGTGCGAGTTTGCCTGGGAAGCGCTGAAAAAGATTGAGAGCTATATTGCCGCGAATTTAAAACCGGAACTTCGCAATAAATGCGAGGGCGTGGCGTTCATTGGGGAAAAGGTTTTCATCGGCGAAGGCACGGTAGTCGAGGACGGGGTGATGATTAAAGGGCCGGCGATTATTGGGCGCAATTGCCATATTCGACACAACGCCTACCTTCGCGAAAACGTGATCATCGGCGACGGCTGCGTTGTAGGCAATTCAACGGAAATCAAAAATTCGCTTCTGTTCAATAAGGCCGGCGCGCCGCACTTCAATTATCTCGGCGATTCGATTCTCGGCCATAAGGCGCACCTGGGGGCGGGAGTGAAAATCTCAAACATCAAACTTTTCCCAGGCAACATCACCGTGATTGCGGACGGCAAAAAAATGGACACCGGCCTGCGCAAGTTTGGAGCGCTGCTGGGTGACGGGGCCGATGTCGGCTGCAACGCGGTGCTGAACCCGGGCAGCATTGTGGGGCGCGGCGCAGTGATTTATCCGAATGTTTTTTGGCGCGGCGTTTTGCCGGCCAAGAATGTTGCGAAGAACAAGGCGGAGGTGGAAGTCATAACGCGCAGAGGTTAGGAATCCGCAGATTAACGCAGATGAAATTCGCAAAAATATATCGGTGATAGGGTAATGCGTCAGGTCGTCTTCCGCGCCTCCAAAATCTTCAGGAATGTCTCATAAACGACATCGCGACTGTCCGCATATTCGAGCCGGATGATTTGGCCGGGATTCTGTGAATAAACGATCCTTAGTCCCCCGATCCGTGACCGGCAGAAACCCGCCAACTCTCCGCTCAAGGCTTTAATGTCTCCGCGACGCTTTTCCAATTCGCGCAAGCCGGTACGGACGCGCCTTTTGGTTTCCGGAGACAGCGCGACTAGCCAGCCCTGGACCTGTTTAGAAGCCGAAATTCTCATCGGCCAGGTCCAATTCCTTGTAGGCAAGCTTGCCTCTTTTGGCCGCCCTCAATGTTTTCATCGCGACTGGATTACTCAGCAATTCCATTGTTTCGAGGATAGCGTCATAGTCTTCCAGGGGCATCGCCACGTAAACGGGCTTGTCGCGCCGGGAAATCACAAACCGCCGCCCCGTCCGGCAAAGGCCAGGCAGGCGGGCCTGCGCCTCGGAAACAGTATATATATCTTTATTCATTGAGTTATATAATCGGAATTGCCGTTTGAGTCAGCTTCCACTTTCAGAACACTAACGCTGGCGCGGCAATTTCGAGGAAAAACGCGCGCCGGCAAGCCAAATCAGACCTAAGTTTTATGAGACACTCAAAAACCGAATGGTCTTGGAGTGCGGTGGCTGTGACACCGCTTTCGAAAGCCATTTGACGGACGGCGGGCGTTTCCGTTTGGGAGTGCAAACCTCATTCGAAAGCGGTGTCCCCCGAAGGCTTTCGGGGTTGCCACCGCGCTCCAAAACGCAAGCGCGATATCGAAACGCTCACAAAGACAATCGCTCTAAAATTTCTTTCACCGTTTCTTCCGGCTTCAATTCGACCTTTTTGCATTGGGCGTGACGGCGAAACCAAGTGAGTTGGCGTTTGGCGAACTGGCGCGTGCGGATTTTTACGAGTTCGATCGTTTCAGCCAAATTGCGTTCGCCGCGGAGATGGTCTACAACCTGGCGATAGCCAATGGCCTGCATGGCGGTCCGGTTTTCGGAGAGGCCGTGTTTGAGCAGTTCTCGCGTCTCGTCCACTAGGCCACGCTGGAACATGAAGTCCACACGGGAATCAATGCGGTGACGCAAATCGCCGGATGAGCGTACGCAGAGAATCAGCGCAGGGCCTTTTGCGTCTTGCTTGTTCTCCCAATCGGCCCGGGACGCGGCAAGAGGTTTGCCAGTTGTCCGGATGACTTCAACAGCGCGGATGACGCGGCGACGATTTTTTAGGTCTATTTTGGCGTATGCTTCCGGATCGTTCTTGCGCAATTCCTCCAGAAGTGGTGCCAGCGGCGTAGCTTCCAGCTCAGCGCGCAATTGAGGATCGGCTTGCGGCGCGTCTCCGAGCCCATCCAAAAACGCTTTGAAATAGAGTCCAGTCCCTCCGCAGAAAATGGGGATTTTGTTCCGGGGGCGGATTTCAGCGACGGCCTGATTGGCAAGTTGAACAAATTCTCCGGCATCGAACGTTTCAGTCAAATCGCAAACATCAATCAAATGGTGCGGAATTTTCCTTTGGGTTTCGGCATCCGGCTTGGCCGTGCCGATGTCCAGACCGCGATAGACCTGCATGGAATCCACGGAAATGATTTCGCCGCCGAATTTCGCAGCCAGGGCAAGGGCGATTTCAGACTTGCCCACGGCTGTGGGGCCGGCGAGGAATACACCTGTTGCGTCGATCATCGTCCGGGCCTTAAAGGAGTTCGAATATCCAAATTCCAGGGACCAAGCTCCATTGAATATTCAAGCACCAGGCTCGCAAAACTGGATGTTTGAGCCCTGGCATTTCCCTGGAATTTGGTGCTTGGAGTTTGTTGCTTCTATTCATGTCTGCTTTACCTCCGTGCGGCGCGAGAGAATCGCGGCCAGGGCGAGGCCGATGATAAACATTGGCACGCTGATCCATTGCGCCGGTGTCAGCCCCAGATGATAGTGTAGATCGGAGTAATCGCCGCGATAATGTTCGACCACTGACCGCAGAATGGCGTAACAAATCAGATATGTTGCAAATATTTGGCCGTCGAATTTCTTTCGCCTGAAAAGCCAGGCCAGGAACGTATAGAGCGCTAGATTCAGCACACCGTCATATATTTCCGTGGGATGCAGCGGCACATTCAACGGCGTCCCGGACAAATCGTGCGCCAGCGGGTTGGTGAACGTGATGGCCCAGGGCATATCCGTGGGACGCCCATAACAGCAACCGTTCAGCAGGCAGCCCATCCGGCCAAAGAAACTCCCGAGCGCGATGCTGGGCGCCAGGACGTCGGCGGTTTTCCAAATGGGCATTTTTTTCCAAAGCACATAAGCGAACCCGCCAATGACACCGCCGATGAGCCCGCCGTAATAGACCAATCCCCCATGCCAGACGGCAAAAATCTCGGTAATCGGTTGTCCGGCAAATTCCTCGCGCCAATAAGTCATTACATAAACGACGCGAGCGCCCACAATGGAACCAACCATTAGCCATAAGACGACGTCGGCGATGCGCTCCGCCGGGATGTTTTCGCGCCGTGCGCGGAGGGTAGCCGTCCAAAGACCAGCCAAAAAGGCCAAGGCAATCATGATGCCATACCAATGGATGGTCACCGGGCCAAAATGAAATGCAATCGGATCCACGAAAATATCTTACCTGAATTCGACCGATTGAAAACCCGTAAACGCGTCGCCGGCGAATTTAACCATTATTCGTGGCTATGGTGTGCATTTTTTTCGGTGACGGCGTCAATGTGGGCGGGACGATTCCCGATGGGATGACAGCCGCGCTTGGCAGCGGAGGCCACTGCGGCACGTGGGCCACGAGGTCGCGCCAGGCCTGCCGTTCGGCCGGCTTCATTTGCGACCAGCGTTGGGCATTTTTCAGGAATTCGGCCCGTTCTTCCGGGCTCATATTGGCGAATTTACCGAAGGCGCGAATGCACTGGGCCCGTTGGCGCTTCGGCAAATTGTCAAACGCCTGCAATGTCGCCTGGGTCTGCTTGAGCTCGGTGGTTGTCAACTCCCCCAACGCCTTCTGTTTCTCCACGGCCGAGAGATCATAAAAGTGGATGAATTCGGCAATGATAGCCTGCCGTTCGGACCCTGAATAAGTGTTCCAGTGCGATTGCTCAAGATCGCTGGGGGCAGTGGCATCCGAATTGCCGTTGGTCATGCTCAGCCCGGCGAAATAAGCGGCAATATGCTCGTTGTCCAAAAACTCCTGTTGCACTGTCGGAGGCAGAATTTCCCATTCCATCAGTCGGGACTGGACCAGTTCGCGGATATCTGCCGGCACGATGGCTAAATCGGCGGACCGCTGGTCGGAAGGGGCCCGCAAAATCGGCATCAAATACCAGCGCAGCTCGGTCGCGCGCAAGCGCAGCTCACGTTCATCCGGATCCAGCGCGGCGTATTCGTTCACCTTGGCAAGGATCCGCGCGCGAACTTCGGGCGATTTTTTAGCGAGAGCGCTTTGAAGCTGCTGCGGAGACATGGCCAGCAGCTTGCGAAAACTATAGACCGGCGACGGCGCCAAAAAAATCGGCGGCACCATGGCGGCCGGGACGGATGCCGGAGCAGCAGCCGAATCTTTGGCGTCTTGCGCGGTCGCCGAAGAAACGAAAAGCACCGCTACTGGAACCAGAACCAGCCACCCCCGCCCTTGACGGAAATGATTCATCTCATGTCAGAAGCAAGTGCCAGCAGGTCCTCATCAGGCCGCGCGTTTTGGCTCATGCGCTGGATCGCGTCGAAATTCTTCAGGGCTTCGACGCTCGGCATTTGCTGGGACGCGACGACGACGACGCTTTGGGCGAGCTTTTGACGCTGCGCCGAAATGTCGTACTGATACAGCGCAACGGCGACGATGCCTGCCGTAGCCGCTGTTACGGTAGCGCGGGGGAAAAAAAACCGCCAGTTCCACCCCGGTAGATGCCATCGGGCCCGCCGTATTTCCTCGGCTTCAAGGGCCTGCAGCACGCGCGCCGTGAAACTAAATGACACCGGGGCGTCCGGCAGCCTGGAAAGCAACTCCCGCAATCGTCTTTGTTCATTCGGCTCGTTCATCAGAGAGTTAAAAACCAAAAGATGCCCAAAGTTGCGCGAATTTTTGGAAAACAATTCTGCCTCGCTTCAGGCGTATTTCGACGGTAATTTCATGGCAAAAATGACAAAACGCCAACGATTTCTCGATGCCTGCCGCTGCTGCGCCGTTGACCACGCCCCGGTTTGGCTGATGCGCCAGGCTGGCCGGGCCTTGCCGGAATATCGCCAGCTCAAGGCAAAACACGATTTTCTGGAACTCGTCCGCACACCCGCCCTGGCCGCCGAAGTAACGCTTCAACCCATCCGCCGATTCGGCTTTGACGCGGCCATTTTGTTCAGCGATATCCTGGTCGTGGCCGAAGGGCTGGGCCAGGGATACCGTTTTCGGGAAACGGGTGGCATCCAAATGGATTTCGCATTGCGCGATGCACAGGACATCGCGGCCCTCGACGTCGCCGCCCTGGAACAACGATTGGCCTATATTCCGCAGGCGATTACTCTGTTGAAGAAGGCGTTGGCGGGAGAGACGGCGCTCATCGGTTTCGCCGGTTCACCCTGGACACTCGCCAATTTCATGCTCGAAGGCGGCAGCGCGGAAGAATTTGTCCGCGCAAAAATGCTTTTTTCAACTCAACCCGAACTTTTTTCGCGCCTGATGGAAACGTTGACCGTTGCCGTGACCAAATTGCTGAAAACGCAAATTGCCGCCGGCGCTGACGCTGTTCAAATTTTCGACAGCCTGGGAGGGTTGCTGTCGCCGGGAGAGTTTCCGCAAGCTTCGGCCGGGTGGATGAAACAGATTATCGCCGCGCTGGGCGGATCGGTCCCGGTCATTGTGTTTTCAAAGGATTGCCACGATTGGAACACATTGGTGGAGACCGGCGCAAATGTTTTGGGGATCGATTCCACAATTCGGCTCGCCGACGTGCGAAAGGTTTTGCCGCCGTCGATGGGCATTCAAGGGAATCTGGAACCTTCCCTGTTGACCACGACTCCGGATCGGGTGACGGCTGAAACACGGCGCATTCTTGACGAGATGCGCGGGCGGCCCGGACACATATTTAATCTGGGCCACGGGGTACCGCCCGAAGCGAAACTGGAGAATATCGAGGCGCTGGTGGAAACGGTGCGCAAGGAGCAAAGCGTAAAGTGAGGATGGAGGATTGAAGATAGGCGCCACGAACGGACGAGCCATCTTCCATCTCCCATCTTCTATCTTCCAATTTTTCGCGACTGGCATTTAGGATAAAATCGAGTATCATTATCCGTCTATATGGAATTGTTTCACAAGATTTTAAAGACAGCCGTTACCGGCAACGCGTCGGACGTTCATTTGAAGATTGGAGGTCCAGTTATTTTCCGGATCAACCGCGAACTCATCGCTGTGGATGCTCCGTTTCCGACTATGGAGTGGATGAACAAGGTCGTGGAAACCATCACGCCGGCGCATTTGAAGAAACGCCTGGATGAGGAGCGCGAGGTTGATTTTTCGTATTTTGTGCCGGAAATCGGGCGGTTTCGGACGAACCTGTTCCAGCAACGCAGCCAGTGGTGCCTGGCCATGCGCCACGTAAAGACAAGCGTGCCGAGTTTCGAAGAGTTGGGCCTTTTGCCGCAGGTTAGAAAAATCGCCGAAGCGCCGCGCGGCATTGTGCTGGTAGCCGGTTCCACCGGCTCGGGCAAGTCCACGACCCTGGCGGCGATGGTTGAACACCTTAACAGCAATTTCAAAAAGCACCTCATTACGCTTGAAGACCCGGTGGAATACGCTTTTGAAGACAATCAGTCGGTCATCGAACAGCGCGAAATTGGCCTGGACACAGTGTCGTTTCACCACGCGCTCAAGCATGTTTTGCGGCAGGACCCCGACATCATCATGGTGGGCGAGATGCGCGATGACATCAGCTTTACCGCGGCCATGAGCGCGGCGGACACAGGACACCTTGTCTTGTCCACCCTTCACACAACCACCGCGGCGCTTTCGGTAACTCGTATTCTGGACTTTTTCAAGGCGGAGGAACGTGAACAGGTACGGCGCCAGCTTGCGGGCACCTTGCGTGGCGTCGTCTGCCAGCGCATGGTAACTACCGTGGAAGGCAAAATGACGCCGGCACTCGAGATTCTGATGAATTCGCCGCTGGTGAAAAAATTGATTGAAGAAAACCGGCTCGACAAATTGTCGGCCGCCATTGAAACCGGGGGCGATGACGGGATGATATCGTTCAATCAATCGCTGTTTAACCTCGTCAAAGCCGGTCGAGTTACGGAAAAAGAGGCGCTGTCCAAGGCATCAAATCCCCAAGCGCTGGAAATGAACTTCAAAGGCATATTCCTGGATGAAGGACGGAGGATCGTCAGCTAATATTGTCTTGATAAAATTGGCCCGCCCTACGCTAACTATTGATTAACGATCGAGCGGGAGCTAATAAACTGGGAATCTTACCATGAAAACGGCTTTGAACTTTGCGTTGGGATTGGGAATCTGCGCCTTGTGCTTTGCCGATACCGTTGGCGCGCAGGACGGTTACAAGGACGGCACGCCCGTTATTCAGTTCGAAACTAATTCTTGCGATCTCGGTAAACTTACCGCGCCGGGCAAAGTATCGGGCGCATTCAAATTCAAAAATACCGGCACGGCGCTTCTGGAACTGGCGCAGCCTGACACAAGCTGCGGTTGCACCGTCGCGAAAGTGTCGCCGGACAAGCTCGCGCCGGGCCAGAGCGGCGAGATCACCTACACCATCAGCCTTGACCACGCCATGGGGCAGGTGCAAAAGGAAATCATGGTGCATTCAAATGATCCAAAGACACCCGAAGTGGACTTGACCGTCCAGTTGGATTACACGCCACTGTATCAATTGAGCCCGATGGTGCTGCGAATGGCGTTGCCGGCGGACAGAGACGAGGCACAGGCAAGTTTTACCATCGTCCGAAACGACGGCCAGCCGTTGGGAATTAAAAAGTTGGTAACGTCTCAGCCATGGGTGAGCGCGACGCTGGATCCATCCATTGCACCACAGGCCAGTTCGGCGCAAGTGAATGTGATGGTACATCGCCCGCCTCATCCTCCATCCACGCTGGTTGGGAACGTACAATTGTGGGCCGCCGATCAGGCGGATCGGCCCGTGCAAACGATGTTTCTCTCTTGTGCCATCCAGGGGGAATTGAGCGCCACTCCGGCCCAAATTTATTGGGTGATTCCCAATTTCGGCGATTCCATTACGAACTATCCGGCCCAATCCCTGACCAGGACGGTGGAACTAAAATCCATGCTCGATCAGCCGGTTAAAATTGAAAATGTCCAGTCGAGCATCAAGGGTATGACAGCCCGCGTCACGCCCTCGGACGCTGGAAAACTCTTCACACTGATTCTTAATTTTGCTGAATTGCCCGCGCAATTTACCAGCGGCGACGTGACAATTGATACGTCGTCCGCATTCCTGCCTGAGCTGAAGGTGCCGGTGATCGTCAGCGTCGCGCCGAAGTGAGAGGCTGGATTGATGGATTGATTTTTTCGCTTAAAATCCGTCCCATCCACGTGCCTGCATCGTAAATCCACAGGGCCAGCGTTTGTTCTTTCGCCAGTTTTGCGCGCAAGCTCGGTGCGTCCGGGTCGGTGTTAGAGATGTTGCCCTGAACATTCACGGTTATTGGATAATCTCCATTGGCCTCCATTCGACCGACCTTGAGTGTGTATGCGAAATGATCTGTCATAGCCGTTATAACAATTGGTTTATCCAAACCATGACTGGCCATGAGAGCCGGTGTTTTGCGGGCCACGTCGTCAAAGGATGGAAATTCCAGGATTTCACTAATATCCGAAGCAGTTTTGGTGTCCAGTTCCTCACCAGGTTTGGCATTGGAAAGCGTCCACGGAGACGAATCATCCGCGCGTGAAATTTCCCACGAGTCATCTGCTTTGGGTGAAGTCAGCGATATGTATTTAATATTGTCCGCCTTGAAAAAGTCCTGGCTCAGCCATGATCCAGGGTCCGGCGACGCTGCGGCCAAATCATCGGAAACCAACAGCGCATTATCAGGATCGTCGGGAAGGAGAACATAGCAACCGTCAAACAAGCCATGCAGACCCTCCGGTTCCAAATTATTTTGCGGGCGAAGATGCTTTTTGCCAATGAGCAGGCTTGCCAGAACGTTTCCGCTTTGATTTTTGAACTCCAACAGGGTCGCGCGGTTTTTCCCGTCCCCAGGCGGCTCCAGGTTCAGTCGGGCCAGTTCAGATTGCCCAATCAAATCGGATTGGACCACTTTCAAGTCCTGAACCTTAAAGAGAAAATCCCGGACAAGGGCGTATTCGACCGGATAATTATCCCGCTCCCGGACGCGCCAAACATCGTTCGTATGAATCACATTGAAATTATTGCCATCGCCTTGCACATGAATCACGGCCACATCATTCATTTGAAAACCGGGTAGAACCTTATCGCCCACCCTGGCTTCGTGGCCCGTCCAGGCCTGCTGGTTGCGATGGGCCAGCACCAACCCCGCCCCGCCGACAATTGCCAGCGCCATCAAAACCATAAAGAATTGCTTTCGGTTCATTTTGCTACGGTGGTTTCCCGCAGAACCCGCTCAGGCAAAATGGCAATCGGCGGCGCTGCCGATTTTCGAGGCATTCGCCGCCGCGTTCGCACAATGGCCAGAATGACCCCCGACACCGCCACAAGCAGGGGCATCGCGCCAATGTTGATGACTTTCGTCTTGAATTCCAGCGCCTCAGTGTCTTTGCGAAGCTTCTGCCTCATCTGCTCCAACTGGTGGTTAATGCTGGACATGGATTGCTGGTACGTCGCAAGTTCCTGCTGCTGGTCGGGCGAAAGTATCGTGCCCTGATTACCTTCGCCACTAGCCTGCAATTCCTTGATCTTTCGGTCCATGCCGCGCTGCTGGTTTTCCAGTTCCCGGACTTTCGACTGCAATTGTTTTCCCGCGTTCGCCTCCATGGTTTTGACCCGCGTAAATGGATGGTCCATGTTCGCCCGGCTTCGTGAACTGATTAAATTATCGTCGCCCGCAAGTTCTTCAACCAGGCTTTGGACGAAGTTCAGGTTGCCGTTCATGGGCGAAACCAGGCGATGCCCCATCACTTCCTGCATCCTCACACTCACGTGATCATTCAACAAATCGCTGTCAGATACCAAAACCACTTCGCTGTCGCGGGAGGTTTTTTTCAATTGATACGGGTCAGAAACACTGCCGCCGCCGGACGGTCTGCCCTTTGAAAAAGCGGTTTTGAATGTTCCAGCCAGGCGAACCGCCAGAGGATATTCAGTGTGTGAAGGTTTGAAACTCTCGAGGATCTGCTGGCTGTTGCCGGCGGCAATTAGCGTATCTATCAAAGCTGAATCTTCGGAGCTTTTCACCAATACAGTCTCCGTGAGTCCATCAGCCGGCTTGCCCGTAATGGCCCCGGCAAAAGGAAATACCAGGTTGTCAATCTCGGCGGTAATCACGTCGGTCTGATTAATTCCTTCCTGCGTGACCAGGAGCAACGTTGGCATGCTGTCGCCGGTCTGCATATTGCGGCTGGCAAAGGAGGTGTCCGCGACAACGGTATCCATATTCATGTCCACGCCCCATGCCTTCAGCAAATCCGGCAGCGACGACCGCGCCGCGTTGTCCCCCTCCACAAAAAAATTCCGGTTGCCATGGGTCTGATCGAAATACGCATGAGGGTCCAGAAATGCCAATAGCTTGCCGCCTCGCATGACAAACTGGTCAATCGCGTACTGCGCCGTGTCAGAAATATCCACTGGGTCCGCCACGACGAGAACAGTGATGTCACTGTCAATGTTCGTGGCCGTAATGGGCACCTGGCGAATGGTGAAATCCTTTTTTAATTCGGTGATAAACGCCCACTCCTGGGACCCGCCTTGCCCGGGGCGCATCAACGGGTCCGGCGCATCGCCCCACACCGGCAGCACCGTCATCACGCCAATGACTGGTCGTGACGCGCTCGCCACCCGGTCAATCGCGCGGGACAGATCATATTCCAGGAGTCTTTCGCGATCCGGGGAAAGCCAGGGCAGGACGAATTTTTGATCCAGGAGGCTCACCGCAACGCCCAGATAAATTTTATCGGCGCCATTCGGACCGGTGGGCCGCCCGTCCACACCGTCCACCCGCGCGGAATCTTCGGCCTCCGAATCCGGCTGCGGATTCAATTTTTCCACCATAATGTGGCCTTTGGAGTCGCGCGCGTATTCGTGGAGCATGTCTTCCACGCGTTGCGCGTAGGCTTTGAGCTGCGGCGGCATCGAATTCCCGTCTTCCGTGCAATAAAATCGAACGGTGACGCGCGAGTCCAATGAATCCAGAATGCGTTTTGTTCCCGGCGACAGCGTATGCACGCGGTCGGCCGTGATGTCCACGCGAGCTTTGGCCGCTCCGGCCACGACATACGCCGACACCATGACCACAAACATCGCCGCAACTCCGCCGGTGGAATAAAGTATCCGTTCAAACGCCTTTCGCTTGATCAATCGGTCGGAAGAAGCCTGATGATTCAGGATAATAATGCCGTTGGCAAACAACGCGAACGCGATAATCAAAAGAAAAAACAAAATATCCTGAGAATCCACCAATCCCGTCGAGAATGGTTGAAAATGGGTCATGACGCTCAAGGACGAAACCAGGTCCACCAGCCACGGTTTGTCCAGCCGGGTCAACAGGCCGGTCACCGGTGGATATCCGCACAGGACCAAAAATAGGCAGATGACCACAGAGAGAATAAAACTGATGACCTGGTTGCGGGTCATAGCCGATGTCATGCAGCTAATGGCCAGGTAGGCCCCTGCCATCAACAGGCTGCCGAGATAGGCCCCGACGATGACGCCGTTATCCGGCGTGCCGAGATAATTGACCGTGATCACCACCGGAAACGTCAGCGCCAGCGAAAGCCCTAAAAATATCCACGATGCCAGAAATTTCCCCACGACCGCCTGCCACAGCGTAACGGGTTTTGTCAGCAATAATTCGATGGTCCCGACGCGCCGCTCCTCGGCCCAAAGCCGCATTCCAACACAGGGAACCAAAAAGAGATAGAGCCACGGATGCCACATGAAAAATGAATCGAGATTGGCCTGGCCGCGTTCGAAAAAGTCCCCAATCGTAAACGTAAAGAAACCTGTCAGCAGCAGGAAGATGACAATGAAAACATAGGCGACTGGCGATGAGAAATAACCGGCTAATTCGCGTTTGGCGATGGCGTTGATATTTCCAAACGACGTGTTCATTCCGGTTTAGCCGTGTCCGGCAGCGTGATACTCCGAAATACTTCGTCCAACCGGCCTTCCTCAGTACGCAACTCCTCGATTTTCCAGCCGTTGATCGCGGTCATGATGTTGCGCACCAACTCGCCGTTACGGTTGCTCGCCGCTGGATAAACCCGCGCCCAGACTTCCTCATTCTGTTCCTTCACGATGTCCGTCTTACGCGCATTGGGAATGTTGGAAAAACGCTCCATCAATTGAGCGGCAGTGGCGCCGCCGACCGCCACCAGCACCGAGCCGCCGGATTCCGATTTCCGTTTTAATTCCTCCGGCGTCCCGTTCGCCACGATTTGCCCCCGGTCAATGATAATAGCGCGCGAACAAACCGCCTCAACTTCTTCCAAAATATGTGTCGAAAATATGATTGCTTTGTGTTCACCCATCTGCCGGATGAGGTTCCGGATCTCGTGTTTTTGATTCGGGTCCAGTCCGTCCGTCGGTTCGTCTAGAATCAGAATGTCCGGGTCGTGGATGATTGCCTGGGCAAAACAAACCCGATGCCGAAAGCCTTTCGAGAGCGTGTCCACGCTCTGATAAAGCACCGACTCGATAAAACACAATTCAACGACACGATGGATTACCCTCTTTTTATCGTTTCCCCGCAAGCCATTTAGCTCCGCGCAGAAGCCCAGAAAGCCCTGGACTGTCATGTCCGCGTATACCGGGGCGTTTTCGGGAAGGTAACCAATCAATCGCCGTGCGGGAATAGGATTGACGAGAATGTCATGGCCGCCTACGCGGATTTTGCCGTCCGATGGCGGGATGAAGCCGGTTATCATCTTCATGGTCGTGGATTTGCCGGCGCCGTTAGGGCCCAAAAAACCGAGCACTTCTCCGCGCTCCACAGAGAAAGAAATGTGGTCAACCGCGAGTTTCGGCCCAAAAGCCTTGGTTAAATTTTCGACTTGTATCATTTGCGGATGTTCGGTGTACACGCTTTAGCGTGCCCTGCTTCGCATCATTGAGTGGAATTGGAGTCAGTCGCCGTCGCCCCAACATCGAGGCCGTGGCCTACGCCTGAGCTGATTTCATAGTTGCCACCGGACGGTGCGATCGAGAGAAGCGTGATATCATAGATAACCGTCGCGTCCGGTCCGACGCCGTGGAACGATTCGCCCTGATGTCCAAACGCCAGGTCGGACGGCACATAAATTCGCCACTCGGAGCCAACATGCATTTTGGGCAAGACATCATTCCAACCCTTGATCCCGTTATGGATACGGGTCAGAAAATGAGGGTGTTGGTCAAACTCGACTCCATTGATAAAAGTGCCCCGAAACTTGATGTAAATAAGGTCGTCAGGCTTGGCATATGGTCCCGTGCCGTTCTGAACCACCTGATATTGCAAACCGTCGGGCAGCACTGTGATGCCCGGATTCTTCGCGTTCTTCGCCAGAAACGCCGAGCCTTCGGCCTGGTTTGTTACTTCCTTTTCGACCGCCGCGTATTTGGCTGCCCGGATGAAGAGCGGCGCAATCTCCGATTGCTTCATTTTTGGCTGTCCCTGCGCGACGTCCTGCATCGCCTGCACCACAACCGCCGGATCCACATCGACCCCGGAATGTTTGATAATGTAGGCGGCCCGCATTCCACCGGCGTAGCTGAATTTAATCGTGTCTTTAGGAACGCCCTTGTTCGCCCGGGCGTCATTCAGGACCTCGAGCACCTGGGATTCCGGCATCATCGTGGGCTTTTGTTCCAGCACGTCCGCGACTGCCTGAATCGCAACCGACTCATCCACATTCGTGCCCGCTTCCATCAACTGCAATCCCATCCGCATCCCCACTGCGTAGCTCAGTTTTGTCTTGTCCGGCGCTGCGGTGGTTGTGGACGTCAATGAATCCGTGGCCATTACGGAAACCGCCGTCAGGCCGGCCGCGCTGATTACAGAGAGTAATTTTAGTTTCATAAAGTCGAATTAATTCTATTGGTTTGTGCCTAATTTCCCATTTGCCCGCCAAGAGCGGATACTTGCTGTTGTAAAGCCTTGTAGCCCCCCGTTCCCTGGGGTACGAAATTCATGAAGGTGTTGAGCATTTCAATGCGCTGGTTGATCTGGTCCTGCGTCAAATTGGGATTTCCAACCGTGTAATCGGTCCCCGACGAGTTCATTTGATATTGCGCTCCGCCCAAAATTGGCGCGATTTGCATCCATTCGTTCTGAGAGATCTGTCCATTTTGCGCCAACTGCGCCAGCGCGTTCAATGCATCGTCATTTTGCCCGGCCATTTGCGCGATCATATCTGTCGCGATGGTTTGTGATGTGCCCGTGGAATCCTGTTCCATTTGGAGCAAAGAGGACAATCCCTGGCCATTCGGCATGTTGGCCAGTTGAACGGCGTTATAGAAATCGACCGGGTCACTGTTCGCAGCATCGGTTGTTGTGTTGGCGCTGCCGAAGTTCTGCAAGGTCCGATACGCCGGCCCTACTTCGGCGTTTGTGCCCAATTGCCCGGCTGAAGCCATGGCCAGTGTCGCCTGGGCGTTTGACACAATCTCATCGTTATATTGCCCCGGCGCTTGCTTATCCAAAGCCTGCGCAATTTGCAACAGCTCCGCCGGCACCGCTGTGGAATTCATTGCGTCAACGAGAGCCGATTGCGCTGCGGTGCCGCCAATTTGGTCTAACGCGTCAATCAGGCTCGATCGTAAGCCCGAATAACCCAATTGGTCCCCGCCTTTGGTGTCCGCAAACGACTCGTCAAAATTCTGTTGCAGCAATGCCTGGATGGCCGGCACGGAAGCCGCGCCCCGCCGGACCAGTTCTTTTAAATCTGCTTTGAACCTTGCCGCCTGCTCAGCCGTGACCGGCCCTTTCCCAATCCTAGCCAGTTCATCCGCCAATTGTCCGGGAGTCAGAAGTTCCGGCGCAAAGGGGGCCGGTTCGGCTGCTATCGATTTCGTCATCACAGGAAGCGTAAGGATAACCGGTGCTTTAGGAATCGAAACAGGTTCAGCCTTCGGCGCCGGTGCTGCCTCAGGCGTTGCTGCGGCCACAGGCGCCGGTGCGGGAGGCCGGGAATGGCGCGTGAGCTTGAACGCCACGATGGCCGCGAGCAACGCGAACAAAACAGTGCCCGCCAAATAGACGGGCCGCATGGACCCACTGCGGTTCAATGTTCCATCCAAACCGTCGCCATCCGATTTTCCACCCTGCATCATGGCTGGAGCATAAGGCTAAGAGCCCGCGCAAACCTCAAACGATAAAGCTGGAGCTTTGCGCGGGCCGTGAATTCCTCAATTACCGCCTACGCCCTGGTAGGCTTTCAAATCAGCCAGGGACAACGGATACGCGTCGAAGTCGCAGTCGCCGGAGATGCCGCCGATTTGGCCGGTCGAGCTGACCTGCCAATACGTCCAGTTACCCGTGCCGCAGCCGGTGACCCAGGCGTTGCAGCAATCGCATTGGCTCCAGGGATTCCCGGTGTAGAGGTTCTCGCCGTTGTAATCAGCGATCCAGGCGGACAGTTCAATACCGCCCGACAGGTTATACTGAATCAAGTCGCAGGCGCCGCTGCAGGCGCTGCAATAAATGACCGGGCGCAAAAAGGTGGAGTCTTTTGCCTTCACGTCATTCGCCCATGCGTTGAACCAGGCCGTGTAATTTGCCTCGCAAGCCGAGCCATTAAACACCTCGAAGTCCACCATGGGGAAGAGAGACTTGCCGTCGGATTTGATATAGCCGCCCGCGAAGCTCCAGAAGTAATTTGCGTCTGTGCTCGGGCAGTCAATGTCAGGACGGGCGAAGTGATAGGCGCCCATTTGCACGCCGGCCGCCTTGCCGTTGTTCATATTGGCTTTGAAGTCGGGGTCTTCATAGTAATTGCCTTCAGTGGCTTTCGCGAAGGCGTATTGGGCCCCATTTGCATGTACGGACGACCAGTTAATTGAGCCTTGGTAACTAGACACGTCTATGCCGAACAGGTTGTTTGCTTGCGCGCGCTGGCAGACGAGGGCCGTCGCCAACGCCGCGGCAACAATGCCGGTTCGAAACAATGGATTTTTTGTTATTGGTCTTTTCATGTTTTCCCTTTCTTGCTTCTCTAACCGGTAATTACTAACGAACTTTGGTTGGATGTTGTTGTTGTTTGATTGTTTTTCCGGTTAGTTCCATCCCTGAACAAATGCTCAAGGATGAAAGCGTCAAGTCCCGCGTGGAACTGTAGAGTTATTCGCCATCATCGGTTGGCCCTTTTCGGTGCCCATTTCCTATATCACGACCTTGAAGCCCAACTATCCCAATATTGCCAAAATTGTCAACCTTATTGTTGGTGGGATTTGAAGATACTATAAAAGCTTATGAACTGTATTAGTCATGCTTTCAGTATAGTACAGCATAGGTGATGCCACTGGTAATGGCAAGTCTGTTTTACGCAACAAATATTTTTCGCAAATACCGTCTCACAGGCGGGATTTGTATCAGTTACACTTGCGGCAACGCCTTCGATCATTCCACATTCCAAAATCTGCACTCCGCATTCCAATCACCCTCCCAGCGAAGCCGGGTCTGCCACGTCGCCCTTATTGAAGCTAACATAATCCTCCGTCAGATCGGTCGCATATATGACCGCGCCAGCCTTGCCCAGATTCAGCCGGATGTGCAGGTCAAACTCTTTGGGCGCGACTACCGCGCACAGTTCCTTAAACGTTGCGCTCGTCGGCTGCCCGCGTTTAAGGCTCCAAAGAATGTCGTGCGACTCGGGCGCGCTGTAACCGATATCCACCTTTTCCTCCACAATTATAGCCGGTGCATATCCTATCGCGCCCATAATGCGGCCCCAATTTGGGTCGCCGCCGTGCCAGCTCGTTTTCACCAGCGAGCTGTTCCCTACGGCCCGCGCGGCGGCATCGGCATCGGCAATCGTCTTTGCGCCAGTGACACGCACCGTGACAATACGATGAACGCCTTCGCCGTCCCGGACCATCATTTTCGCCAGTTCAAGACAAACATGATTCAAGGCGGTTTGGAAAATTTTGAAAGCCGGGCTGTTGAGTTTGAACTTTTCATTCCCGGCCAGGCCATTCGCCAGCACCAGGACGGTGTCGTTCGTGCTCATGTCGCCGTCCACGGTAATGCGATTGAAACTATGCGCGACAGCTTCGTTCAATGCCGCCTGCAAAACTTTCGCATCCACTGCGGCATCCGTGGTGATGAAGCACAGCATGGTGGCGTGAAGTGATTGTACCGCTGGCCGCTTTCCGTTTGGGCTCATACCGGGCTGAATCATGCCGGCGCCCTTGCAAATGCCGCCGATTCTCACCGTCTTTCCACCCAGCACAAATTCCACGGCGATTTGTTTTGGCCGGGTATCACTGGTCATGATGGCCTCGGCGGCGTGACCGGCGTGGTCGGCTGAATTTCCCAGGGCTTTCACAGCTTCCAAAATGCCGCACCGGACGTTTTCCATCGGCATGGCCAGGCCAATTCGGCCAGTGGACGCCACAAAAATATTTTCGACGGCAATGTTCAGTTCGCATCCTGCGGTTTCCGCCATCGCCTTCGCGTCGCGCAATCCCTGCTTTCCAGTGCAAGCGTTGGCATTCCCGGAATTGGCGACGATGGCGCGCGCGCCGGCTTTGCGGATGTGCGCCTCGCAGACTTTCACCGGCGCGGCGCAAATTTGGTTGGTGGTGAACAGGCCGGCTACCGTAGCCGGCACTTCAGATACGATGAGCGCCAGATCGCGTTTGGGTCCCTTGTCCGAACCCTTCCCCGTGCCAAGTTTCTTTATGTCACAAAACACGCCACTCGCCAAAAATCCTTTTGGCGCGACAACGGAACCGGGTATTTCTTTTATTTTCATCGCGAAAGACAATGACTTTAACGGTTTCAATTTGCAGGTTCAAGAGATTCAGGGCCTGGGGGGCTATCATCGTCATCCTCATCCTTATCCTCAACTTCGTGCCGTCTTCGGTCCCCGCGCTCTTGCTCACTCAGATGCGGCCGGCCTCATGGACATACTTCCCGTGTGGTTTGCCCATCACATTGACCGTGCACGAATGAACAACAAGAAAGCCAAGGAAGCCTTTGCCCATGCTTACGTCCAAAAGCGGTAAGGTCAGGCAGGTGTTTCTATTTTATCGTCTATCTTTGGCTAATTCGTTTTTTCGGCAACCTGCGCTGCCGCAAGTTCCGCTTTGGCCGCCGCGAAATCGTTTTGAAAATCCGCGTCCTTCTTCATCTGGCGCACGATGGCCTGGGCCAGCACGCGGCCGGCATAGATATCTGTCGGATAATGCCGCGCGATTTCGACGCGATGCCAGCCGATGTTTCGCGCTTCGCCAATGATGGCGTCTCGGTGATCGGGAAATAAATCCGCCATAACGAGAGCCAGCGTCATGGATTCGGTTGAGTGCCCGCTCGGATAGCTAAAGCTCTTTTCCAATTTGCCGTTCGCCAGGATGGGATCCACTTTGTACGGTCGCGGACGTTTCCAATAGTCCTTAGCGTTGTCCACCACCGTCTCGACAGACAAAGCGCTGTAAAAATGGAAAATATTCGAACATTGCGGATGTTGATATTAATTGGAAATGCCATAATTCGGTTAAACGCCCCGTATGCTACCGAAAATCCGTTTCGGTTGTGTAACATTTTTGTGACAAAACGAACTGTTGCATGGCGGCATGCCAAAGCAGATATTCGAAGTTTTCGGGGATTTACTTTATCCGGATGCATGGCATCCTAAGGCGCATGAAGACAGAGGAGTTGTTTAGGTTTCGCTGTTATATAAAGGCCGCTTTGGCCCGCGGGTTTCCCCCAGAACATTGAATGATTTTTTCCGTCCCAAAACCTCAACCATAAACCAAAATGATAAAAAAAATACTAGCTCCTGGAAATGACCCCGCCCTTACCAGTTTTTCGCTGCTCGTGCTGCGGCTATGGCTCGGCCTGGCAATGTTTTTCATTCATGGACTCGACAAGCTGAAGCATTTCAGCGATTACGCCAGCCAGTTTCCGAACCCGATCGGCATCGGAGTTAAACCGGGTTTGGTGCTCGTGATCATCGCCGAAGTTCTCGGCGCATGGTTAGTGGCCCTGGGACTCCTCACACGGCTTGGAGCCTTGATGTTGGCCGTTGATATGGGAGTGGCCTTCTTTTTAGTCCATCATCGGGCGGTCGGCATGCAGGAGCATTCCGGTGAACTGGCGTTTATTTACCTGGCGGGATTCGTCACGCTATTCTTCGCCGGCTCGGGCAAGTTTTCGTTGGACAAGGCGTTCTTCGGGAAAGGGAAGTAAAGCCGGATCTGGCTGGATTAATGGATTGATGGATTAATGCGGGCATCCGTCCGGGCTGACGCATCAATGCAATTATTCATTAATCCGGCTCGGCTGCGCCGCCCATGATTTCCTGAATTTTGGCGGCGTAGTCTTGCAGATCGTTCGCTTCTTTGGCAGCGACTCTGGCAACGATAACATAACCTGCTTTACGAGTCGCTCCGGAGCCGACGATCAGATGCCACCAGCGTTGTCCCAGGGAATTTGCCGGAGTTGGATCTTTCGAACCAATCCGAATGCTCAGGCCGTGCCAGAGTTGAGTTTTTGCATTCGCACTCGGCAGGTTTTCGTTAAGAACCAAATTTCGGTTGTGCTCGTAGCAATGCATCGCGACTGCCAGGTATTTGGCTCCCAGTTCGTCATCTTCTTCAGGGGTTCTTTTCTCCATGGAAAAGGCCCCGAGCCATTTTAACTCAATAATGGGTTCGCGTTTATTGCCATGTTTGACGAGGCCAACCTGGTTTGCCTGGTAAACGATGCAAAAGTTGCAAGTGCAAGTTCGCCAAAAATCTTTCAACCGCTCAAATCTCTCAGCCTCTTTGTTCATATTCCATTACCCCCGGTTCGCCGCCAATTGCTTTGCCAGCCGGATTGCTGCAATCATGCTGGATGGATTCGCGATCCATTTCCCGGCAATGTCGTAGGCGGTCCCATGGTCAGGAGAAGTGCGTATGAACGGCAAACCCAGCGTCCAGTTCACGCCCGTATCAAACGCGACTGCTTTGAGCGGCGCCAGTCCCTGGTCATGATACATCGCCACGACAGCATCGAAGTCGCCGCGCAATGCATAATAAAATACCGTGTCCCCGCTGAGCGGACCGATGACATCGAAGCCCTTTTTCTTCATGGCCGAAACAACCGGCGAAATCATTTTAATCTCTTCATGGCCGAACTCTCCGCCTTCCCCGGCATGCGGATTTAATCCGGCAACGGCAATTCGCGCGTGCGGCAACCGCAAATCGCGGCATGCTTGGGCCGCAAGTTCAATCGCCAGAGCAACCTTTTCCGCAGTCAATTTCCTCGGCACAGCCTTGATGGCGATATGGATTGTGGCCAGTGCAACGCGCAGCCAGCGGTCCCGGTCGTCGTGACCCAGCAACATCATCGCCGTCCGCTTTGCGCCCGCCAGTCCCGAAAGATACTCCGTCTGTCCGACGAAATTCTTATATCCGGCACGGATGATGGCTTCCTTATTGACCGGCGCCGTGACCAGGGCGGCCAGTTCGCCGCGCAAACAACGTTCGGCGCCGTCGCGCAAAGCGGCCATGGCCGATTGTGCGGCAGCCGTCGCACCGGGCGCCAGCCTGGCCGGCAACTTATTTCTTAACGGGTTTGTAACGAAAAACTGTCCGGCAGAATCATTGGAGTGCGCCAATGTGGCCAGGGTCAAAGGGGATGGCAGCTTTTTATTTAGCCTGCGGACGAGCGCTTCGTCGCCAATGAAAACATATTGTGTATCATCGTTTTTGGCTTCAGCCGCTACCGCCTTGAGGGCCACTTCCGGGCCCACACCTGTCACGTCTCCAAGTGTAATTCCAATGCGCATCATAGAACGAGAACCCTGCCGGGGGGTCGGATTGTTTCAACGATTTAACGCTTCAACGTGTTCCATCAACCGGCGGTTGGTCCGGCAAAATAGCGAATGAACGCTTTTTTCTTGAGTGAATCAATCCAACGGCGCACTTCATCTTTTTTGACCTGTGCGCGTAACGTTGTCTCAATATTGCTTCGCACGTCGTTGAGCGGCTTCACATGGGCGGAACGCCTGCCTTCCAATTGAATAATGTAGCATTCATCCGATGTTTCGATCACACCGCTGGTTTCGCCCGGCTGCAGTGCGCTGGCCGCGTCCGCCAGCTCTTTCCGAAGGACAGACGTTTCAATCCAATCGTTGCCCTTCTGCTCCGGGTCCTGGGAATAAAGTGACGCCAATTGCTGGAATGCAGACCCTTTCTTCAAGTCCGCGATAATCTCGTTGGCCTTTTGCCGCGCCGCTGCGTCATCCGGCGAGATTTTGTTGATGACGATCATCCGCAGTTGGACCTCGTCGCCTACTTTAAAGGCATCCTGATGCAGTTGGTAGTACGTTTCAATCTTGTAGGGTGAAATGATGATTTTATCCTGCGAAAACTTCAGCGACTGCAATTGCTCGATGATGTCCTGGTCGCGGACCTGTTGCCGGAATTTTTCAAATGTGATGCCCTGCGCCTGGAGGGTCCTGATGCACGTAACACGGTCTCCGAACTGCTCTTTGATACGGTCATCCACCCATTCGTCCACAAGACTTTCTGGCAGCGGGTTGTATTTGGTGGCGAATTCATGAAGGATCAATTGGTTATCGATTAATGTTTCGAGGGTGTCATTGAGCGTGGCGTTGAGCTTTTGATCGAATACCTCCGGCTGATCGGCATACTCGCGCTGTAAAACGTCTATCGCCTGCGCGGCCGATTCCCTGACTTCGTTAATCGTAATGACCTTGTCATTGACGATGGCGCTGATGCCATCCTCCAGTTCAGCGCGCACAGGCAGACTAAGGCCCATGAGCAATACGGTCGTTAGGGCGCAAAAAACTTTCATCTGTCGACGCGCAGTTTAAGGCAAAGACGAAAAATGAAAAATGAAAAATGCGCCGACGGAAATTGAAGCGGCAGAGCCGAATCGCATCGGTTCTGCGAATTTAGTTCCAATTTCAATTTTTAACTTCTAATTTTGAGTGAAATGAAATCAGCTTACTCGGCTCTCATTTTATTTTTGTCTGCCGCGCTCGTGATGGCGGATGATACGTATCAGCCGGTGGCAGGCGCGCCGCCCGCGCCGGCGCGCGAGTTCCGCGGAGTCTGGATTGCCACGGTGGGCAACAAGGACTGGCCGTCCGCGCCGGGATTGAGTGTGGCGCAACAAAAGGCCGAAATGATTTCCCTCCTCGACACCGCAGCACGCTTGAAACTTAACACTGTGGTTTTCCAGGTACGCCCCGCGTCCGATGCCGTCTATGCCTCGTCGATCGAGCCATGGTCGGAATATTTGACCGGTGTCCAGGGGCGCGCGCCGCAGCCTTATTACGATCCGCTGGCATTTGCCATTGAAGAGGCACACAAGCGCGGAATGGAATTGCATGCGTGGTTCAACCCGTTTCGGGCGCGCGGATCGGTGCTATCGCCGCCCGCCTCCAATTTTATCGGACGAACCCATCCTGCGTGGGTCCGCAAATATAGTGACAGCCTTTGGCTTGACCCCGGCGAGCCCGCCGTTCGCGATTATGTCGTCCGTGTTATCATGGACGTCGTCCGGCGCTATGACGTGGATGGAGTTCAGTTTGATGATTATTTTTACCCATATCCGGTTAATTCTGAAAATGGAACCCAAATACCTTTTCCCGACGACGGCACGTGGAGAAAGTTCGGCCGGGAAGGCGGCTTGAGCCGTGAAAACTGGCGGCGGCAGAATATTAACGAATTCATTGAAAGCATTTATCAAAATATCAAGTCGGCAAAACCATGGGTCAAATTTGGCGTTAGCCCGTTTGGCATTTGGCAGCCGGGCTATCCGCGGCAAGTGCGCGGATTCAACGCCTACGCCGAGCTATATGCCGATTCCCGCCTCTGGTTGGCGAACGGATGGGTGGATTATTTCTCGCCGCAGCTTTATTGGCCCATAAACGCGCCCGCGCAGGGTTTTCAGGCGTTGCTGGGCTGGTGGGAGTCACAAAACGTCAAAGGTCGCAACCTTTGGCCTGGAATGGCGGCTTATGTAGCGGGCACGAAATTTCCGGTGACGGAGATCGCGCGGCAAATCCAGGCGACGCGCGCGCAACGGGGCGCCAGTGGCGAAATTTTCTTTGAAATGCGAAGTTTCCAGGAAAATTCCGCGCTTGCCGCTGTTGTTGCGGGTGAATATGCCGAACCGGCGCTCGTGCCGGCCTCGCCCTGGCTGCAAACGACGTCGCTGGGCCGGCCGGAACTGGGCGCTAAAGATGAGCGCGGGGATTTGACCGTTCAATGGGCGCTGACCGGCGGCCCGGCTCCGGCGAAATGGCTTCTGCAATTTTGCGGACCTGATTACGTTTGGAAGACGGTTGTTTTGCAGGGGTTTCAAACCACGCAATCGTTCACATTTTCGCCCCTAAATATCTCAGTTCGGGCGATGGACCGGGCGGACAATTTGGGCCCGGCATCGGTCATTACCAGAGAAAATGTGCTGAAGGCGCCTCGCCCCGCATCGGTCGCGCCCCGGCCTGCGACGGTTGCGCCAGCTAAGAGTTTTTGGAGTTCTTTTCCGAAGAATTAGACAGTGACTTCTCTTTACTGATCGATGAGGATCACGATGAGGAAGAGAATGATATCAAAATTGAAAAACGCCGGTTTTGGAAGGGGTATAAGCCGAATTTTGTCCCGCTTGTTTGAACGGTGAGAATCATTTGTCTGCGCAGCCGATACCCGAAACCCGTTTTGCTTTCGCGAAACATGGAGCGGGCAGCTCCGGGGTTTCCTATTTGGCCTTGCACCCGATGGGGTTTTCCGTGCCGCGTTGCTTGCGCTTCGCGCGGTGCGCTCTTACCGCACCTTTTCACCATCACCGCCGGTTCGCGCCAGCGGCTGTCTATTTTCTGTGGCACTATCCGTCGGGAGTGTTAGCTCCCTCCCGCGTGTATCCCCGCCAAAAACGGGGTTACGCGGCATCGCGCCCTCTGGTGTTCGGACTTTCCTCCCCGCTCTTTCTAGAGCCGGCCAATCTGGTGAATTGGTCGATTCCAGAAAGAGCGGGGCGATTCTCCACCCTTCCAAAACCGCAGTTAAACTATCGGAAAATGAGTGCTTTTTCAAGGCAAATATCTTGAAAATTCAATGCGCGCCGGCAAGCATTGCCAGAAGAACACCTTAAAAAAACGGCCCCGATTGATCAATCGGGGCCGAATCTTTGTAAAACTTCGCTTACGCCGTTGTAGCCATCTCTGGCTCAGGCGTATCGAGGAAGCCCTGCAAATGACGCACCCGGGTGGGGTGACGCAATTTGCGCAACGCCTTCGCCTCAATCTGGCGGATGCGCTCGCGGGTGACGTTATACATCTTACCGATTTCCTCGAGGGTGCGCTCGTAGCCGTCCAGCAGGCCGAAGCGCATTTCAAGGATCTTGCGCTCGCGCTCGGTCAGGGTGGTGAGCACGTCGCTCAGTTTTTCACGGAGCAAACTGTAGCTGGTCACGTCGGAAGGATTTTCCGCCGACTTGTCTTCGATGAAATCGCCCACGCTCACGTCGCCGTCGTCGCCGACGGGCGCGTGTAATGAAACCGGCTGCTGCGCCATTTTCAGGAGCGCATGGATGCGGGCGACGGGCATGTGCATTTCGTCCGCCAATTCTTCGGGTGTGGGCTCGCGGCCCATTTCCTGGGTAAGCTGTTTTTGCGCGCGCCAAAGCTTGTTCATGATTTCAATCATGTGGACCGGGATACGGATGGTCCGTGCCTGGTCCGCGATGGAGCGGGTAATGGCCTGGCGGATCCACCAGATGGCGTAGGTGGAAAACTTGTAGCCGCGGCGATACTCAAATTTTTCGACGCCTTTCATCAAACCGATGTTGCCTTCCTGGATCAAATCCAGGAACGACTGACCGCGGTTCGTGTACTTTTTGGCGACTGAAACCACGAGGCGCAAATTGGCCTCGGCCATGTGTGTTTTGGCCTTGAGACCGCGTTCGGCGGCGGCCTTAAGGTCGGCAAAAGCCTGGAAAAACTCCTCGCGCGACATCCGCACGAATTGTTCGAGCGTCTGCAGCTTGGCGCGTTCGGCGTCCAGGAAGGTGCGGCGCTCGCCATTGGTCCGTTGTGTCTCCAATTCCTGAATGTGACGCAGGCTGGCCTGAAATTTCTCGTGGACGTTTCCGGCCACGACAATCATTTCTTCAACGACCTTTTGCTTGTAAAAGAACTTGGGAAACATCTCCTGGAGCTTCACGCCGGCTTTTTTGAGTTCGCGCGCGAGCTTTTCCTTGCGTCCCTTTTGCTGGGCCTTTTGCCAGGCGAAATATTTCTCGTCCACCTTCTCATCCAGGCCATGGACCTTTTTGATGAGCTTTCGCAATTCCCGCAAATGGCCTTCGCGATTGGCGACTTTTTTGTCCACAATCACACGATCGAAACGCTCTTTGGGCGGCTCGGATAGCAATTTTTCGGCGATGGCAATGTGTTCCTTGGCCGTAAAGCCGAGGCCATAGACGATCGTCTTCATCGAGACTTCGGCTTCCTCGATTTTCTTGCAAATCTCGACTTCCTGTTCGCGAGTCAACAAAGGAACCTTGCCCATCTGGTTCATATACATTCGAACCGGGTCGTCCAGGATTTCCAGGCGGGCTTCGTCGTCTTCTTCGGCCTGAGTGGGCTCGGGCTGTTTGGCGCGCTCGGCTTCTGCGCTGTCCATCACGATTTCCACATCCAGGCTCCGCAGTTTGGTCATCAACGTGTCCAGGTCATCCGGACTGAGATTGTCCGGCAGCACGTCGTTGATATCATCGTAGGTGACATAACCATGCTCCTGGGCCAGGTGCAAAAGAGTCTTGATCGTCTCGTTTAGTTCGACGGACGGTTGACCGACGGCGGCATTTTGAGCTGTGTGCCCGTTTTGTCCCAAAGCAAGATTCGGCTTGCCATTGGAATCGGGAGCTTTAGGCTCGTCACGGCGCGCTTTGTTTGATATGATAAAGCGCCGTCGAGTCGCCTTTTTTGCCCCTGCGCTTTGTCGCCCACTGCCGCTTTGGCGGTGGGATGCCATGTTTTTTCGGTTCAACATAAAAATAAGACCGCTCAAACCCGTTTTAGTTCACTCAAATCGTATGGAAACGACAAACGGTTGCGTCAGTTTGTGAATTCCGCCAACTTCAAGTGAATGCGAATACCAGAAGACCGACGCCAATCAATAATAGAGCGATTTTTTGAAGAACACAAGAAGAAAGTTTACATTTCAAGTCATTTGATTTCAACGGCTTGCGTAAATTAGCTTTTCTGATTCACCAATCCTTTATGGGGGAATTGGCGTTTTGAGGCCGATTTTGGGGCTTGAACTGGAGGATCTGTTCGTTCCCTTTTTGGGCGTCCAGCAGCCGCTTGGCTTCCTCAGGGGTCATCGCCTGGACCTGTTGTTTTTGTTGATTTGCCTGTTTTTGCTGGTTTTGCTGCTTTTGCTCTGAGTTCTCTTGCTGTTTTTGCTGCTGCTGTTGCTGCTTTTGCGATTGAGACTGTTGATTTTGGCTCTGATTTTGCTGCGGTTTACTTTGCGGGTTTTGTTGGTTTTTCTGCTGATTCTTTTGATTCTGTTGGTTTTGCTGTTGCTGTTGTTGCTGTTGTTGCTGTTGCTGTTTTAGTAGTTTTTCCAGTTCTTTCAATTTTTCGTCCTCTGGATAGATCTTCAGGCCGGCTTCAGTGCGTTTCAGGGCGTCCGGGATGTTGTTCGAGATATAAAATTGGGCGCCGCCATTGAAGAAATCCGCGGCGTTTTCATAGGGAATTTGAGCGTGCGCTGCCAGCGTGGCCAGCAACCAGAGGCTAGTGAGTATGAGGAGTCGCGATGTCATCAATTTGCTTTAAACGTTTGGTGTAATCCTGAAATTGTTTGCCCGCAACGCTATTTTGGAGCCTGCTTTGAATCGGGCCCATGATTTCCAAAGCCTTATGAAACTCGGCGCGCTGGACTGCCAGATCCGCTTCTTGCTTGGCGCGGCGCAGTATTTCGCGGAGTTCCTTCAGCCGCTCAACGGTGTCTTTGGCGAAGGCCAAATTATATACGGCGTCAGTGTCGTTGGTGTTCAGTTCCACAGCCCGGGCATAGCTTTTTTCCGCGGTCTCGATGCCAGCCTGAAGGGCATCGAGGTCTTCGGATTGTTTTGCCATTTGAAATTGCGTGTTGCCAAGGTTGTAATAGGCCTTTTGTTGAAGGTTGATGTCGGGAGACAATGTGACCTGGTCGAATAATACCTGGGCCAAATCATAATTTGTGGTCCGGTATGCGGCGTCTCCGGCGTTAAATACCAGCCGGAAATCATTCGTTTGAACGTCGGCCAGGTTCGAATACTCCTGAAGCGCGTTCGTATAATTGCCGGAATTATAATCGCGCAAGGCGCTCGCGGGCGATCCGGACACTGCCATAGGCAGGAGCAAAAGAACGGCGAGCAGCGCGACGGCCGATGGCGGCGCGGGGATGACCGGCGGGACTTCCGGGGGGCGGGCAACAGGTCCTTCAACCCGTTCTTCCGCGCGGTTAAAGGCGTAGGAAGCCGGCTGGTTGCCGGTTGGTTGGCCGTTCCATTTTCTACGCTCAGGGAGGAGAATTTCGGCAATCAATAACAGGACCGCCACCGACAGGGGCCATTGAAATTGCTCATGATAATGACGAATCATTCTTCCCACCCCCTGGGACCTGGGCAACGGCGCAAGGCCCCGATCATAGAGCACGTCCATCGTATCAGCGCCTCGTAGCGGCAGGTAAAATCCTCCGGTTGCGTCGGCGATTTGCCGCAGCAACGTTTCGTTCAAATGCGTTTTGACGACATTGCCGCCTGCATCGCGAACGTAATCGGAATTTCCGTCCGAACCGGTAACACGGATCAAAGCGCCCTCGGTGGTGCCGATGCCTACAGTGAAAATTTTCAGGCCGGCCTTTGCGGCATTTTTGGCGGATTCCAGGGCAGCGGATTCGTTGACGTTATCCTCGCCGTCGGTGAGCAAAATGAGAGTTTTGTAATGGCCATTTTCCTTGAAGGCTGTGAGGGCCGTATCAATGGCATTGGCGATGCCGGTGCCGCCTTGCGAAACCGAATTGACGTCCAGTCCCTGGACGCTTTGTTCGAAGGCGGTGTCGTCAACCGTCAGGGGACATTCCAGAAATGCCTCGCCTGCGAAGGCGAGAAGGCCGAGGCGGTCGGAAGTGGCGTCCTGCATCAGTTCCAGGGCAGCCATCTTTGCCCGTTCAAGGCGGTCCGGGACGATGTCCTGCGCGAGCATGGATTTGGAGGTGTCCACAGCCACAACGATGTCCAGTCCGCTTTGCTCGACTTCCTGCAGGTCAAATCCATATTGCGGGCGCGCCAGTGCGATGATTAAAAACGCCACGGCCAGGACCAAAAACGCATGTTGGATTTTCCTGCGCCGCGGTGAAATGCCCACGGTGAGCGCCGAAAGGAGGCGGGCCTCAACAAATTGCGCCACCACGCGTTGCCGCGAGCGCTCACGCCACCAGAAAAATAGCGCCAGTCCCGGCGGCGCCACCAGCAACCACCAAAGCAAATTTGGATTTTCCCAGTGCATATTCAAATATCACGAATGACAAACTTCATGGCAATCTCCTGAAAACAGTTTGGGCCAGCACTATTTCCAGCAGCAATAGCCCGGCGCCGCTGCCCAGAAACCAGGGAAACAACTCCCTGAACTGCGTGTATTTGCTCACGACGGCTTCCGTCTTTTCCATTTTGTCAATCTCATCGTAGATTTCCCGCAGTTTTTCACTGTTATCTCCGCGATAGAATTGACCGCCGGTCATCTGCGAGATTTTTTTGAGCCCGTCTTCGTCCGGGAGAAATCCCGACGGCATGTGATTCTGTTCGACATATTCACGGTTGCCCAGACCGATGGTGTAAATTTTAACGCCGAGCGCCTGGGCTGCTTCGGTGGCCGTGGTTGGATCAATCCTTCCCGAATTGTTGGCGCCATCGGTCATCAGGACAATAATTTTGCTTTTGGCTTTAATGTTGCGGAGCCGGTTCAGTGCGGTCGTTATGCCGTCGCCGATGGCGGTGGCGTCTGAATTAATCGTGCCGATCTCAAGCCGTTCGATGTTGTCGAGGAGGTAGTCGTGGTCCAGGGTCATCGGAGACGCGATAAACGACTGCGCTGCGAAAACGACCAGGCCGATGCGGTCATCGGGGCGTTGGGCCACAAATTTCTTGAGGGCGGCTTTTGCCACGTCAAAACGGCTGGCGCCCTGGCCGTCCACGATGTAATCCTGCGTTCTCATACTTCCGGACAAGTCGAGAGCAACGACAATATCGATGCCGCTGGCTTTGATTTGTGTGGTGCTTTTGGTCCAAAGCGGCTGGGCCAGCGCGACGATGAAGGCAGCCAGGGCGAGCCAGCGCAACGCCGCCAAAATTTGTCCCGAGCGCGACCGGCGCACGCCCGTCAGCCCCTCCACCAAATTCAGGGAGGAATACAAAAACGCCGGCGGCGCGCCGCGTTTGCCTTTGAGCCAGGCCAGCACAGGCAATAAAACCAGGAGGAACAGAAAATATTTGTGCGCGAAGACCATTTACAATTTATGAGTCGCTGATGGTTGGACGGTCGCGGGCGGTTCGCCGTTTGAATTTTCCACGGGTTCAGTTTCCTCCACCAGCCGGACGGCCGACGAGTGCAATTCCCGCAATTCATTTTCGCCCGGCTCGTATTTGGCGAATTTTACCAGGTCGCAATTCTCCAAAAATCGGCCGAGGCTTTCCTTTTGATCGGCGGTGAGCAAATCCGTTTCACTCAGTTCGCGCAGGAATTCTTCGGTGGTGCGTTCCGGCGCGTGAAAGGCGAATCGCTCTTCGAGATAACGCCGCACGGTGTCCGAAACCAGGATGCAGAATTCCTTGGGCCGGTCAATGAGTTCCAGGGCTTTTTGCAGCGCCTCTTTTGCGCGAACATGCGCGGGGACCAGCGGTTCGACATGGACCTGCAAGCGGGATTTCTTCCAGAGCCTCCAGGCCATGATTAGTCCGGCGGCGGCGGCCAGCGCGCCGAGAGCGAGCCAAAGCCATTCCAGGCCGCTGGGAATATCAATTGGCGGCTTGATATCTTTGATATCCGGGATGGCGTTGGTATTGTTCACCCTCTCAATCTCCGGCGTTCCCGCGTTTCAAAAAAATCTCCCAGGGCCGCGCTGTACGGTTCGTCCGTGCGCAACTGGATTGCATCTATCCCTGACGACCGGAATTGCCGGGCCAGGTCGGCCAATTGTTTTTTTCGCCGAATGGCGAAAGCGTCGCGGCTGCCGGCGTCAGCGGTATTGATCTCCACGATCTCGCCGGTCTCGGCGTCTTCAAAGGTGAGCCGTCCCAGGGCCGGCAATTCCATTTCGTAGCGGTCCGTGATCTGCACGGTCACGACGTCGTGCCGGCGATTGGCCATGCGCAGCGCGGTTTGAATGGGCAGCGCCAGCGGGCCGGAGCTTTGCGGCGTCTGAAAATCCGAGATGATGACCGCGATCGACCGGTGAGGCAGAACGCGTCCCATGAACTCGAGCGCCTGGACCAAATCCGTTTGACGCCGTTTCGGTTCAAAAAACAGCACTTCGCGGATGACTCGCAGCACGTGGCCGCGGCCTTTACGCGGCGGGATGAATTTTTCCACTTCATCCGTGAAGAGCAACAGGCCGACCTTGTCGTTGTTTCGAATGGCGGAAAACGCCAACACCGACGCGATTTCAGCCGCCAATTCCCGTTTGGATTGCCCGCGCGAACCGAACAGGCCCGAAGCGCTTACGTCCACCACGAGCATGAGCGTGAGTTCCCGTTCCTCCACAAATTTTTTGATAAACGGATGGTTCATCCGCGCCGTGACATTCCAATCAATCGTGCGCACGTCGTCGCCCGGCTGATATTCGCGTACCTCGTCGAAATTCATGCCCTGGCCCTTGAAGACCGAATGATACGCGCCTGCGAGCGATTCGGTCACGAGGCGGTTCGTGCGAATCTCGATCTGTCGAATTTTCTTGAGGATTTCGCGGGGGATCATCTCAATCTTCCGCCTCGTCGGCTTTGTGGAAATCGAAGAATGTCTGGATATCGTCCCGGCGCCCGAAACCGCGCTTCTCTTTTTCCCGTTGCAGTTCTTCGCTCACTTCGTCGCGCCAGCCGCGTTTGCTCAAAAACGTATTCCAAATGAAGATTTCTTCTTCACCCGGACGGCGCCCGTTTTGAAAACACCATTCCAAAATTTCTTCGTCGGTCCCGCCCTGCAACGTGCGTTTAATCAACGCGTTGTAATCGACGTTAAGAAGCCGGACGCACCGGCCGTCAAAACCGCAACCGAGATTGTAATCGGAGGGTAATTTGCCCTTGGCGTGCAAACGGATTTTGTCGAGCATTCGTCCAAAAAAAACGATGCCGCCCACTCTCTCGTAAGAACTTCGCAAACCGGGGACTTTCATATCACAAATTCCTCACGGCACGGGCAGTTCATCAAAAATTCTCTGGATTACCGTTTCGCTGGTCTTCTCCTCGGCCTCGGCCTCGTAAGTAATCGCCACACGATGACGAAGGACGTCCATGCCGATGCTCTTGACATCCTGCGGTGTGACATAACCGCGACCCTTGAGAAAGGCGAACGCTTTGGCTGCAAGCGTGAGCGCAATGGTTGCGCGGGGCGAAGCGCCGAGCTGGATAAATTCATCAACAGCGATCTTGTATTTGCCCGGCTCGCGGGTCGCGCAGACCAGGTCCACGATGTAATCCTTCACCTTGTCGTCCACGTAAATTTCATTGATGACTTCACGCGCTCTGAGAATGTCTTTGGGGTCCACGACCGCGCCGGTTACGGGCGCGCCGCTGGTTTTGGCCATTAAATCAAGAATCTTTCGCTCTTCATCGCGGGCCGGGTAACCGATTCTCAATTTCAACATGAACCGGTCCACCTGCGCTTCGGGCAAAGGATACGTGCCTTCCTGCTCGATGGGATTTTGGGTGGCCAGGACCAGGAATGGCTCTTCCAGGCGGAAGGTTTGTTCGCCGATGGTGACCTGCTTTTCCTGCATGGCTTCCAGCAGGGCGCTTTGCACTTTGGCGGGGGCGCGGTTGATTTCATCCGCCAGAATCAGGTTCGCAAAAATGGGACCTTTGCGAGTGGTAAACCCGCCCGATTGCGGGTTGTAAATTTGCGTGCCGATCACGTCGGCCGGCAGCATGTCCGGGGTAAATTGCAGGCGCGAAAACTTAACGCTGATGCACGCGGCCATCGATTTGACGGCCAACGTTTTGGCCAGGCCCGGCACGCCTTCCAACAGCACGTGGCCGTTGGCCAGCAATCCGACCACCAGCCGCTCGGTCAGATAATTTTGCCCGACGATCACTTTTCCAAGTTCGTTAAATAGCGGATGCGTGAACGCGCCCGCTTCCTTGACTGCTTCGTTAATTGCGGAAATGCCAGTGTTCATTGTTTTAAATCGTAAAAAATGGACAACTAAAATAACCACCTGTTCAAAGTAGAAAAGCTGAAAATGCTTTTACTTTTTGGCGTGGCAGCGAGCGTCAGCTCGTCTGACTTTGTTTCAGGGCGCGAATTAATTAGAGCGCGCTCACGCGGCGCTGCTACACCTGTGCCCTCACTGCCGCCATATCCCTTGTAATTTGTTCTTTCAATTCCTGCGGCGAGCCAAACTTCTTTTCATCGCGCAATTTTTCGCCGATCTCAACCTCAAGTTCCCGCCCGTAAAGATCAGCGTCGAAGTCCAGCAGATGCGCTTCCACGCGCAATTGGCGTCCTTCTGCCACTGTGGGGCGGATGCCAATGTTGAGCGCCGCGCGATACAACCGGCCTTCGTGTCTCGTCACGGCCGCGTAGACTCCGTTGGGAGGCAAAACCAGGCCGTTCACGTCAAGGTTCGCCGTTGGAAAACCCAGGTTCCTGCCCAACTTATCGCCCATGACGACGTTGCCGCAAATGGCATAAGGCCGGGCGAGCATCTGGCTGGCGGCATCCAGGTTTCCTGCGCGGATGGCCTCCCGAATGCGCGTGCTGCTGACAGCCTGGCCATCGAGCGAAACGGCGCTGAGTCCATGAACCTGGAAGTGCAACTCGCCGCCCAGCTTTTTCAACAACGCGACGTTTCCGCTGCGTTTGTGGCCAAAGGCAAAATCCGCGCCTACGCAAACGCTGTGGATTTTTTGAAAGTCGCGGGCCAGCGCGCGAATGAATTCCTCGCCGCTTTGCCGGCTGAATTCTTTGTCGAACCGAATGAGCAAAATAGATTCAATGCCCAGGGACTCGACGGTCCGCAACTTTTGCGGCAGCGAATAGATGAGCGCCGGGGTTTTTTCCGGCGCGACGATTGCGTTTGGGTGCCGGTCGAACGTCAGGACCAGTGGAATCCCATCGTGCTGGCGCGCGTCGGCAATGGTCTGGCGAATGATTTGCTGGTGCCCAAGATGGACCCCGTCAAAAAAGCCAATCGCCAGGCAGACGCGCTTGCCGGAGGTTTTTAGTTCGGATGGGGCGCCGATAACGTTCATTGGTTTGAGAGGAAGCCAGATAAACGCCCGCCCTCTCCCCGGCCCTCTCTCCCAGGGGAGGGGGAATTGTCCGCCAGTGGCTGGATATGCCGGACGGCCAGTAAGGCCGAACGACCATGTCGCGAATTAATTAGAGCGGACGTATGTCCGCTGCTGCGCAAAATAGTAAATTTCATGCCGAGAGTTTCAAAAACGGAACGACTTTTTTTTCCAATTCCGAAGTGGTCATGTTTAGAACCGAATCCAGTCGCGTCGCGTCCGCGACGTCAAATTTGCCCGACGCGCTCCGGCGCAGGGCCGCCAAATGCGCGCCGCACCCGATTTTTTGTCCCAGTTCATGCGCGACGCTCCGCACGTAAGTGCCCTTGGTGCAGGCCAGGCGAAATTCGCCATCGGGCCCGGAATAATTCGTGAACCGGAAATTATAGATGTGGACCAGGCGCGGTTCCCGTTCCACTTCCACGCCTTTCCGCGCCAGTTTATAAAGCGGCACGCCGTCCATTTTGATGGCCGAAACCATGGGCGGTGTTTGCATTTGATCGCCGATAAATTCACCGGCCAATTCGTTCAATTGCTCCAGCGTGAGCGGGGGGACCGGCCTGGTCTCAAGCACCTCGCCATCGGCGTCATAGGAGCTGGTCGACGCCCCGAACCGGATTGTGCCTTCATAGACCTTGTCATCGCCCATCAACTTTTCAGAAAGTTTGGTCCCGCGGCCCAGCACAATGATCAGGAGACCGGTGGCATTGGGATCCAGGGTGCCGCAATGCCCGACCTTTTTGATGCCAAACTTGCGGCGAATGGCGTCAACAACATCGTGCGACGTCGGCCCCGACGGCTTATCAACGAGAATGGCTCCGTCCAGCGCGGAAAACTCCTGCATGAAGTCAGTTTAGAAAAGAGGAGATAAACGTTCAAGAATTCAGTCTACAGCCCACAGTCCGCAGGTCCCACAGTCCAGAGCAGCCATCGAGCGCCAAAGGATTGAGAGCGTAAGAAAATGAGAACATGATGAGAACATGAGAGCATTGGATGGCGCGTGTCTGGCGGGCTGGGAGCTTCGTCCACCCGGAACGCCGAACAGAGCAGCAGAGCCGCAACCCAAAATCAATACGGCCAAAGCCTGTTAAGCGTTGCTGAAAGATGCGGAAAACCTGAGATTTACAATTTGTTCAAGTCGGCCATCGAAAAGAAAAATTGAGCGCTCACTTTTTCTGGAACAAAAGCTCCCCATCATTCGCGCTCACTTTGATTTTGTCTCCCGGCTTAAACTCTCCTTCGAGCAGCCGCATCGAAAGCGGGTTGAGCAATTGTTCCTGCACCGCGCGTTTGAGCGGGCGGGCGCCAAATTGCGGATCGTAACCCTCTCGCGCCAGTAACTTTTTCGCGGCCGCGTCCACGTCCAGTGTCAGGTTCTGCTGCGCCAGGCGCTTTTCCAGCCGGTTGATTTGGATTTCCACAATCTTTGACAATTCCTCTTCATCGAGGCTTTGGAAAATGATGACGTCATCCACGCGATTCAAAAATTCCGGGCGGAAGTGCTTTTTCAATTCGGCCATTACCTTGTCTTCCATCGTCTGCCGCGCGCCCACGGTAGTGCGGCCATCCATGAAATATTCCTGGATGATGGGCGAGCCGAGGTTGCTGGTCATGATGACAATCGTGTTCTTGAAATCCACCGTGCGTCCCTGGCCGTCGGTCAGCCGGCCGTCGTCGAGCACCTGCAACAGGACATTGAACACGTCATGGTGCGCCTTCTCAATCTCATCAAACAACACGACCGAATAAGGCCGCCGCCGCACTGCTTCGCTCAATTGCCCGCCCTCTTCGTAACCGACATATCCGGGCGGCGCGCCTATGAGCCGCGCGACGGTGTGCTTTTCCATGTATTCGCTCATGTCAATCCGCACGATGGCGTTTTCGTCGTCGAACAGAAATTCCGCCAGCGCTCGCGCGGTCTCGGTCTTTCCCACGCCGGTTGGTCCCAGGAAAATGAACGAGCCGATGGGCCGATTCGGGTCCTGCAATCCACTGCGCGCGCGGCGCACGGCGTCGGACACCGCTTTGATGGCGGCTTTCTGGCCGATAACACGTTGAGCCAGCCGTTCCTCCATTTTCACCAGTTTTTGCCGCTCGCCTTCCAGCATCCGTGAAACCGGGATATGCGTCCAGGAGGCGACGACTTTGGCAATGTCCTCGTCGGTGACTTCCTGCCGGAGCAGCGTCGTACGCGCGGCTTGCGCGGACTGCTTTTCGATGGCAGCCAGCTTCTTCTCCAGTTCAGGGATTTTTCCGTATTGAATCTCGGCTGATTTGCTCAAATCGCCCTTGCGTTGCGCCTGTTCGAGTTCGATTTTCGCCTGTTCGAGCTGCGATTGCGCCACGCTGACGGCATTCACGGCGGCCTTCTCATTTTGCCACTGCGCCGTGAGCGCCTTGGATTTGTCCTTCAAATTGGCGATGTCGGCGTCCAATCGTTTCAACCGCTCTTTGCTCGCCGGATCTTTTTCCTTGGCCAGGGACGTGCGTTCGATTTCCAATTGCAAAATCTGCCGGTCAAGCTGGTCCAATTCCGTGGGCTTGGAATCGAGTTCCATTTTGATGCGCGACGCCGCTTCATCCACCAGGTCAATCGCCTTGTCCGGCAAAAATCGGTCGGTGATATAGCGATGCGACAACTGCGCGGCCGCGACCAGCGCGGAATCCTGGATGCGCACGCCGTGATGGACTTCGTATCGTTCCTTGAGCCCGCGCAAAATGGCGATGGTGGCCTCGACGCTGGGTTCGGTCACCATCACCGGCTGAAAACGCCGTTCCAGCGCGGGGTCTTTCTCGATGTGCTTGCGATATTCATCCAGCGTGGTCGCGCCCACGCAACGCAATTCGCCTCGCGCCAGTTGCGGCTTCATGATGTTGGCCGCGTCCGTGGCGCCTTCGGCCGCGCCCGCGCCCACCAGCGTGTGCAACTCGTCTATGAACAAAATGATTTTGCCCTCGGCCGACACGATTTCCTTAAGGAACGCCTTGAGCCGGTCTTCAAACTCACCCCGGTATTTCGCGCCCGCGATCATCGCGCTCAAATCCATCGCCACCAGCCGCTTGTTTTTCAGTGATTCCGGCACGTCGCCGCTGACGATGCGTCGCGCCAATCCCTCCGCAATCGCCGTCTTGCCCACGCCGGGTTCGCCGATGAGCACCGGATTATTTTTCGTGCGCCGGGTAAGGACCTGCATCACGCGCCGGATTTCCTCGTCGCGCCCGATAACCGGGTCAATTTTCCCCTGCCGCGCGAGCGCCGTCAGGTCCCGCCCGTATTTTTCCAGCGCCTGGAATTTGTCTTCCGGACTGGCGTCCGTCACGCGCTGGTTGCCGCGCAATTCCGCGAGCACCCGCAACACCTGATCGCGTTTCAAACCGTACTTTTGAAAAATCTTCTTAAGCGATGAATCGCCCTCGTGTATCAAACCCAAAAGCAGATGCTCGGTGCTGACATAATCGTCTTTGAGCCTGGTTGCTTCCGATTGCGCGGAATCAAGGATTTTCTTGAACGTGTTGCCGGCGAAAACTTCGCCGCCCTGCACTTTGTGTCGCCGTGCCAGTTCGCTTTCCAGGTCCGCTTTGAACCGGTCGCCGGGCACGCCCACGCGCTGGAGCAAATTCGGAATCAGGCTGTCGGTTTGCGAAATCAACGCGAGCGCCAGATGTTCGCCATCCAATTCCTGATGGGAAAAGCTCCGCGCAATGTTTTGCGCCTCCTGGAGAGCCTCCTGCGATTTGATTGTCAGTTTTTCAGACTGCATGGGGGGAAATTAGCCTAAAAGACGACAAACGTAAATGGGGCATGCGCTGTCATCGGAAATTGTACAACTCAAGGGGCGGTTCGTGGTGCGTGGTTCGTGGTGCGTCAAGTATTTGGGTTCGATGGCAGCACCTATTTGGTAACTCTCCCTGACTGGGTAGATTCCCGCTTTTCCAGACCGAGGACGAGGACGAGGACGATTCCCCGGGGCCCAGAGGCGAAGTTTAGTAAAATTATTATGCTAGGGTTTTGCGGGCTAAAGTTCGCTAAAGAAAACTCTAAAGTTCAAATTTAGTGGTCTAAAATGGCGCGCTTTTGCTGGGGAATAGATAGATTTGAGCTAAAGTTGCGAATCGGGATTTTACGGAAAAAAGCTTAATTTCGGGCAAGTCGAAATTTAGGGGTGATTAAAGTTTGATGCAGTTTCAAGCAGGACGATCCGCCGTCGGGAAAGCTGTGGCCGGACCGGCGTCAGGGCGTGGTGCGCCAAGTATTCAGGTATGAGGTCCGGCTATACTTGACGCATCACGTACCACGGAACACGCCTTGCCGCTTCGGAGCTCGGTGCGTTAATGGGATGATTTAGCAGTGCAGGCCGAAATCGGCTTGCCCCTGCGTTTCCTCAGCATATAATGGTTATTCAGTCGGTTGCCAACGTAGCTCAGTTGGTAGAGCAGCGCTTTCGTAAAGCGCGGGTCGCTGGTTCAAGTCCAGTCGTTGGCTCCATTTAAATCCAACAAATTCGCCGATGAGAACTGGACTAGCGTTTCTTCTTCTCGCCATTGGCATCCCTCAGGCTGCTGGCCTTTTATTTGCGCTCATTCCGGGATCAATGATCACAGCCTCAAAATTTCCATTGTCAATTGAGTTGATGGTGTGGCCCAAGTTCGTCCTAATCGGACTTTTCGGCGGCTGTGGTGGTGCCCTTTGCACGTGGTGGATGTTTGGACTTTTAAGCGTCGAAAGAGGAATCTTCGCTCCTATTTCAGCGATCCGCAGTGGGCGCAGTTCCCGCGCCGTTTTTATGGATTTGCCTTTCCTTAGCCGTTTTTGCTTTATTGTCCGGAGAGTTGATCGTTTGTTAGTTTTGGAGGGTGCTCTATAGGAGCCTATTGAATAACTGTGAACATTGCTGCCGAGAGAGCCTCAGCCCGGAGGGTTTCGCCATGAATGGCCCGGCGACGTCGTTGCTTCTCAGTCACAGGTCCGTGGCGGACATGCTCCTTCGTCGCGCCTCGTCGGCGGGCCATTCGTGGCAAAACATCAATATCCAGAGTTTTTCAAGAGGCTCCCAGCCGTCGGGCTTCTTCACGGAAGAGGGCGATGAATTTTTCGGGGACGCCGGCGACGGTTTTGGGTTTGTCGTCTTCGTCTTCGACGCAGCCGGGGTCGGGTGCCAGGGCGTGGGGATAGAAGCGCTCGAGTATCCAACGGATGTGGACGCCGCGATTTTCGCATTCCAAAAGCATGTTGATTGCGTTTTCCAGGAATTTGCGTTTTTCGATGTCGAGGATGGCCTGTAGTTCGGGGTGGTTTAACAGGTGTTCTTTGTATTCAGGCACGGTGACGCCTTCGCCCGCAAGGGCGAGACGCAACGGGATGCCGGTGGCGAGACGTTCGGAGACGCGTTTGACGAGATTAACATCGATTTCCATAGGAGTTTCGCGCGAAGAGGGCGAAGGATATTTTATCCGCAGATTTTCGCAGATTTTCGCAGATTTTTTAACCGCAGAGATCGCAAGGGATTTCGCCTCACGCGAAGGGCGCGACGGGCGCAAAGGTTTTTTCGTTTGGTTACGGCCTTCATTTCGGTGATGAATGTGACGGTGGCGGGAAGGGTTTTCAACCGTTCCAATTACCACTTTTTACAACTCAATTTCGCAATGAGGGCGTGGGTGTTCAACCGTTAGGATCTACCCCGAACTGCGCGGGAGGCTTCAAGGCGTAAAGTCCGCTCGCATCCAAGATTACCTGTCTGAGAATTTTCCGCCGGGGAATTTTTGAGTTTGGCTTGCGCTCCGCCCACGAACGGTGTCGGGCTTCCCGACCACGGCTCCTCTTTGGATGCCTTTGCAATTCGCCTTGCGCTTGTGTAAACTGGACAGTGACTTAACGCTGGCTATTGGCAACGATGCAGGAATCTCTCTTGAAGGTTGGTGAACTGGCGGCGCGTGTCGGTGTCGGGGCGCAGACGCTTCACTATACCGAGCATGGATTGCGCGGCCTGCGCGTTGAACATCCAATCCGTTTTGAGCAAGCAGCCCGGCGTGCAACAAGCGCAAGTCAGCTTCGACGCCAAAACGGCGGTGGTGCAATACGACCGCACGAAGATTTCGCCGGAGAAAATCATTGCGACGATTGATCAAACCGAGTTCAAGGCCGAACCCACAACTCAACAGAAAACACCATGAAAATAGGAATCCAACCGAGGTCTGCGAGCGCGATGATGGCGGCTGCATCCCTTTATGTCAGTTCTATGCAAACGAATTGTTGCCAGGCTCAAACGGGTTGTTGCCGGCCTGCACCGGCACCGTCAACAACCCTTGTCCCAAATCGCCAGGCTAAAGCCGTTAACACTGGCATGGTGAGTTTCTATCAGGCGCCGCTGGTGTGTCCCGCCGCGCCTGAAATCGGTTGTGGTAGCGCGTCCAAACCGCTGTTACTGGAATTGGAACGCAGCAACGTTGTTTCCGAGGCCTGGCTCAATCGTGCGGGAACCATCATGGCGGTACCCGTTCTGAAAGAGGCAATCGCAAATGGTTTGCGTCCGCTGCCCGGAGAAAAGTGATTTATGTCTGATTGTTGTTCTACTCCCGCACTGGCTGCGCCGGAGACGGCAAAGCCGGTCAAGCCGAAACTCTCCTGCCCGCGCTGCGGGCAACCGGGCCAATTCGTGCCCATGCAGACCCTAAAACACCAGGTTAGGCCGGAACATCTTGAGACGGTGGAAAGCGGGGCGTTTAACTTTTGCCGCACTGCCGCCTGCGACGTGGTGTATTTCAGCGACGGCGGCACGGTGCTTACCAAGGCGGACGCGCGCCAGCGCATCGGGCTGAAAGAGACGGAAGACCCGCTCCCGATTTGCTATTGCTTCGGTTTCACCGAAAAGATGCTGCGGGATGAAATTCACGCAACCGGCCAATGCACCATCCCGCAACGCATCACAGCGGAAATTAAAGCGGGCACCTGCGCCTGCGAAATTCGCAATCCGCAAGGCACCTGTTGTTTGGGCAATGTGACTGCGACGGTGAAAAAAATTATCGCTCCGCTGACATTCCGCGCCAACGCCGGCACGGCTGCCGCTTCCAAAGCATAGTTCTTTCCGCCGTGCGGAAAGCTGCGCGTCAGCGATCAGGCCAGCGCGAGCGGATGATGGAGTCCAGAGGCAACGCCTCTGGCGCGGGGCTTGGGGACGGCGCAAGTCCCCAAAACACCAAAAGCGGTTGAGTCGCCGGGGACTCAACCGCTTGGTTTATGTTGGAGGCATCAAGCCGCAATTGCCTTGGGCTGCATCGCCGCTGCCGCCTTCGCTTCGTAATCTTCAAGGGATGGCGCGATGACGACAAAAACGTAAATCAAATCTGGATTTCTGATACTCTTTGGCCCCAGGTTGTTCTGCACCCCGGTCGCCGCATCGAATCGAATGTTGAACCAGTCTCTTGCGTCCGTCGGCCGATTGTTGCCACGGGTTGTCTTCACTTGAATCGGAACCGTGCGGCAAAATTCGTCGGTTGCCAGGACGTCAAAGGCCGGGACGTTGCCTGCAAATGGTGTCGCAATTAAATTCCGTTTGCCAAGTTCCGCGCAAACGAGGTATTCGCCGATTTGCGCCGTGAGTTTGTTGCTGCGTCCGGTGCTCATGCCTGTTGGGTGAAATTATGGTTTGGTTTCTATTCAGTTCCGTGAGTCGCCGGGTGGTGATATAAATTTTTTGGGGTGATTTGTATTGTCGTCGCGTAGGCCCGTCGGTTTCACGATGAGGACCCAAATCAGTCCTGTTATAGCAGCGAGCCCGGCCCATTCGACAAACAGGGTGTTCATGTCAATTTCAACGCTCCACCTGTCACCCTGCGGCTGTGGCGGAGTTAGAATGAACTCGTGCCCGGACTGGACTCGCTGGTGAGCGTGATATGGGATGTCCAAAACATTCAGCCACGGCGGAAAAAGGCACGTCAAAATGAACACGGCCAGGGATGTGATGAGGATTTTGACTTTCATGGTTCCACCTCTTTTTCTATGTCTTGAAGGACGGATACGCATCCTTCCACTTCAATCTCTCGTCGCTGCTTTTCCTCTTTACAGATCCCGGAAGAGGTTAGGGCCATTGTAATGGCAGAGGCTCCAAGGCAAATTAGATACCAGTCGGTTCCCCAAAATCCCTTCTCTGATTCGATTTGCTTTGCAAGGAATATCACCACGGATGCGGCAAAAACATATGAAGCGGTCAAACACAGAGCGGTTTTTCCGCGACTTGACGGCGATGTTTTTGCCCCGGCGAACACAAATGCCCACGCACTGGCGATGCTATTCAGGAATTGAACAGTTCGATCGTCATTCAATCCCCCAAGTCCCCCTGTCCAGGTTATGTCGACTATTGCGCTCACCATGATAAGGATGACCTGAACGCCAATCCATCCGGCGATGGCCGCTGGGAGCACGAGGATCCATCTCAGCCAGGGTCTCGAAGATTGCTTTGGCCGGTCCCCGCCGCTGGCTGCCTCAATCTCCGCTACGGTTTTGTGCATTAAGTAGATGCCAAAAGCCCGATATGCGACCAGCAAGGCCAACTGCAAGAGCAGTTGAAAAAAAAGAGACCATTCGCCCTTGAACATGCAGGCAAGCAAAGCCACAGGCAGAATCCCCACCCCGCCGAATATCAGGCCGATTATTGCAGCGGTCACGCCCCAGAGTTGCATGGTTACCAAAAGTGAAGCCATCCAAAGTGAGAGCCCGCAAAAGTAGCTCCAGTAGAGGAACGCCATCGAGCACCAGCCCCGGCAATTTCTGAAAAAGGACAAAGGCAAGCCCACCAAAAGAAGAACGTAAAACGAGCAAGCCATGGTCCGGTCTAGGACTGGCAAGACCTTTGTCGAAAGCCACGCGGAGCCGTATAGGAAAGCGGCAATCAGGAAAAAAAGGGCAGCCATCAGAACGATGCCGAGAATAAAGCTGCCGATTGATTTCAGAGTTTCTTTTATTCGGTTCATAGCATTTGCCTTTCCGAACGCGGTTTGACCGCCAGAAAAATAGTTCCGCCGTCTCGCCCATTGGAATGATTTTTTATATCACCGTGCCGCTAAAGTAAAGAGAGTTATGACCGCGTTGATTCGGTGTGAGCTGTTCCCGCCGCCGCCTCGATGCAACGGTCGCCTTGGCACATTTAATAATTGGCTTGACGTATTTCAGCGAAACGATAGGGTTGCCCAAGCCGGTAGGAGCTTAAACAGAAAAAGATAAACCAAAAAATCATATGGCATACAGCGCAGAAATTAAGAGGCAAAACCCTTCTTGTTTTGTTTTTCTCATCGATCAATCAGGCTCAATGGCCGACGTCTTCGGCGGCGGTGAGGGGAATCAGAAAAAGGCTGACGGTGCTGCCGACGCGATCAATCGAATGTTGCAAAATCTCGTTATCAAGTGCGCCAAAGAAGAGGGGATTCGCGATTACTTCCACGTTGGCGTCATTGGCTATGGCGCGCAGGTTGGACCCGCTTTTTCCGGCGCATTGGCAGGCCAGCAAATGGTTCCAATTAGCCAAGTGGGAAATTCACCGGCTCGCGTGGAGCAGCGAAATAAGAAAGTTTCGGACGGCGCCGGGGGTCTCGTTGACCAGCCCGTGCGCTTCCCGATCTGGTTTGAGCCAGTCGCAAACGGAGGCACGCCAATGGGCCAGGCGCTTGGGCAGGCGAAGAGCATTGTGGAAAATTGGCTCACACAACATCCCGATTGCTTTCCGCCAATTGTTATCAACATTACGGACGGCGAAGCGACCGACGGAGACCCTACCGTGGCTGCGGCGGAGATACGAAGGCTAAAGAGCAGCGACGGCGAGGTTTTGGTGTTCAACTGCCATTTGTCCTCGCAGCGCGCAAGCACAATAGAATATCCGGGTAACGGCGATGGATTGCCGGACAAGTTTGCGCAGCAGCTTTTCCAGATGAGCAGCACGTTGCCGGAACACATGCGAGCGATTGCTTCTCAATCCGGGATGAGCGTGAACGAAGGAAGCCGAGGTTTCGTTTTCAACGCCGATTTAGTGGCGTTAATTAAATTCCTGGATATTGGCACTCGGCCAAGCGCATTGAGATGATGTTTCCGTCGTGGAAATTGTTGCGACAGACTTTTGGTTGCCAAAAAACGGGAGCAGCGAAGCAGAATACGAAGATGCTTCGGCTATCGCTGAAGGTAAATTGCGTTTTGCCGTAGCGGATGGCGCGACCGAGACGTCTTTTTCCAAAATTTGGGCAAAGCAGCTAGTTCGGGCATTCGTTGATGGAAGGCTTTCCATTCCGATAGTGACGGATGAGTTGGGGCCGCTTCAAAGCAGGTGGCAAAAAATTGTCCACCGTCATCCGCTTCCGTGGTATGCGGAAGAAAAGGCCAGCGATGGAGCGTTTGCAGCATTCGTTGGTTTGCAGTTTTTTGACGCGCGATCTGAAACCGACGTTAAAACGAATTGGCGCGCGGCTGCTGCCGGGGATAGCTGCCTATTCCAACTTCGAGATGGAAAAATTGTCGAGTCGTTTCCTTTGGAGGATTCGGGTTCATTTAACGACCGCCCAAATCTTCTCGGTAGCGTGGCGAATGGCAATGGGAGTCTCGAAACGATGTCAAGGGCGGGCGGCCCGGTCTTTGCCGGCGACGTTTTCTTTTTAATGACAGACGCGATTGCGTGTTGGTTTTTGAAGGAACATGAACGCGGAAACAAACCCTGGGATTTGTTGCAAGGGCAGGACCAGTCGTCGTTCCGAGATTTAGTGACAAATCTGCGCGCCGAAAAGGAAATGAAGAATGACGATGTCACGCTCGTTAGAATTGATTTCATCGCGTGAGAAATTATGGCCTGGCCGATGCCACAAGATTACAGCGAAGCGGTTCAAAACCCGCATCTGGCATTTTCGGACGCCGATTTGAAACGGGGCCAGATTGAGCTTAACAACCTCGGCTTGCCGAGACCGTGTGCCGGGGCATTTGCTGTCGTCTTCAAGGTGAAAGTGCATCCGCAATCATGGGCCGTAAAGTGTTTTACCTCGGAAATCTTAGACCAGCAACGGAGATACGAGGCGATCAGCACATATCTTGCGAAGGTTGCGCTGCCGTACACGGTTCCGTTCACGTACATGCAGAGCGGCATAAAGGTCTCTGGAAACAATTATCCCCTGCTTAAAATGGAGTGGGTTCAGGGTGAGTCGTTAGGCTCATTTGTGGGACGTAGTCTTAACTACCCGGATACACTGCTCTCACTGGCGAAGGTTTTGCTAAGAATGATGGCCGATCTGAAGGCGGCAAGTATCGCACATGGAGATTTGCAAAATGGGAATATTTTGGTCGTCGGCGACCAGTTGAAGCTAATTGATTACGACGGAATGTTTGTGCCGGCTCTAAACAGGCAGCAAAGCAATGAAATTGGTCACCGTAATTTCCAGCTTCCGACGCGGTCGAAATGGGATTTCGGGCCGTATCTTGATAATTTTTCGGCTTGGGTAATTTATGTTTCGCTCGTTGCGCTGGCGGTGCACCCGGAATTGTGGGACGCGCACCAAGGCGGGGATGAGTGCCTAATCTTTCGGAAGGATGATTTCGTAAATCCTGCCGGTTCGGCGCTTTTACGGGACCTAAATGCGTCTCCGAACAGCGAGCTTCGGTTGTTATGCGATATGTTCGCCAGCTTCTTTTCGCTATCGCCGCAGGATATTCCTTTTCTGGATGGAAATTTGCCGAACGTAAAAATCGAGGCCCCGAGACAGTGGTGGCAAGATGAGGTCGAGCAGCCAGCCAAGGAGGAAAAACAACAGCCGGAAGCGAGCCGGGCGGCTAAGGAGGAGCCCGTTGTTTCTGATCCGGGCTGGATTATCGATAGTTTGGTGGCCGATAAACCAATTGAACGGATTGGTTTTCAGGGTCATCCGGAAGAATTGCGAATCGTGGTCTTTGGATCGTTCGCTTTGGCCGTGCTCGTTGCGTTTTTCATTGATATTCCGCCGTCGGAGCTTTTTGTGACGGTTTCATGTGTTGCGGGCTTGAATGTTCTGTTGTGCTTTATCCGGTATCGAAGCGATCCGAGCCATGTCGAATTTAAAGAATTTAAGGACGAGGCGAAAACCTTTCTCCGGCAGGTCCATGAACACCAGACGGTACTCGATTCAATCTCCGCCGAGCGTGCCGCGCTCCAAGAGGATCTGGCGAAAACCGAAGGCGAGCTTGTAGAGCAAAAAAATCGTTTGTCGGCAAATCTTCAAGCTGAGCTTGGAAAGCTTCAAAACGACTGGGATTTTCAAATGCAGTCGATCAACAAACGCCGCCAAGAGGCGCAGGTGGCGGAATCCAACAAGCTCAGTTCGCTCCAAGCGAGTCTCGGGGATCGAATTGTCGAACTTGATCGGAAAATCCGAAATCTTCACCAGGCCGAGAGCGATGAGAAGCAACAGAAGACAAACGAATTTCAGGAGCTGCATATTCAATCTCGCCTTCGCTCTCGTGCCATTGCGAACAGTTCAATTTCCGGTATCGGTGCGAGCTACAAGGCACGATTGCGCATTGCGGGAATCAATACCGCGGCAGATATTGACTGGCGGGTGCGGAGTGTTCACGGGATTGGGCCAACGCGGCAGGCTGTGCTGTTTGCGTGGCGTCAAGGGTTGGAACAGGACGCGCGCCGGTCCGCCCCGGTTCTCTCCGATTCGGTTCGCGGTGCCATTGAGAATAAGTACCGTGGTGAGCGGCGGACACACGAAATAACACGACTGAAATTGCAGACGGAGTTTGACGCGCAGGTTTCGAGTGCCCGCCAATATTTTGCTGACGTCCGGCAATCGCTAAATCAAGAAGAGAAACAGGTGCGGGTCAGGGCCACGAACGAAAAAGCGCATGTCCAGCAGGATTACGCCGCACGCCTGTCAGAGGTAGATGCGAGGGTTGTTGCAGCCAGAAATCAGGCCGCGCCCGCAATGAGCGATTTGACCGAAAAATGGCGAACCGCGCAAAAACAAGTTTTCGCCATGCGTTGGAAGTCTGAAAAGCACAAGAGACAGGGTCTCCGTTTTGAGACGTTGCGCTTTAAAGGCTATTTATTTAAGATTGTTTCGCTGTAGCTATGGGTTGGAGATTTCGCAAAACATTTGGAAGTGGGCCAATCCGATGGACCTTGACAAAGAGAGGTATCGGCTGGAGTTGGGGTATCCCTGGCCTGCGTTACGGTATGTCGCCAACGGGTCGGAGGTATATGTCGTTCGGCATTCCGGGATCCGGCCTGTACTATATAAAGTATTTTGCGGATCAACCGCCGCAAGCGCCGCCCGTAACGCCAACTGTGCCCTCAGCCAAAATGCCGCCTAGAAAAATCTCTTCGTTGCCACCTCAAGGGCCGGGGCCACAGGTTCCGCCCGGCAATACAGGCTCAAATTCTACGCCCTGGTGGAAGCAGAAAGAGCTTTATTAATGCGATTGGTATTGCGGCGGTCCCGACTGGCTTGACTTGCGGCGAGTCCTGTATCAAGTTTCCCGTCGTCAGGCGTGATCGGGCCGTGATAGAGCATGGCCGATACTATTCGAAAGGATTGAAGCGGAACTATGTGATGGCTGGAAGCGAGCCGAGAGTTTTACCTTTATGCCAATTCCTACTGCTAAGATTGCTGATTGTACGAAGTCTGCGATTTTTTGCTTTGGCACGGCATATATTTTCGAGCAGCGTGCGAGAAGTGTTCGTTGGAGGACGAATTGGCTTACATTCTTAGGCATTGCAAACCCAATTGCGGTGGGTGCGACCGTCGGGGCGTTCAGCGCGGATTCGAAGATCACTGTGGTAATGATGACGCTTTCTGCCGGCCTTTCAGTCCCTCTTGCTGTCCTTTCTGTTTGGTCATTGGTGGCGAAGTGGAGCGATAACTTGTCCTATTTTCTCGAAACCAAAACTGACAATTACCGATTGGCTTCCCAGTATCGACAAATTTCGCAAAACCCTTCGTTGGCCGAAGCGGAATTTGAAAAGCAATATTCAATCCTCGAAACTCAAGGGCAGATTAGGAAAGCGCAGGATGAGCGGTACGATATTTCTGATAAGGAAAAGCGAAAGGGTATGCGCGCTGGTTTGTGCGAATACCAATTCCCGTGCGCCGGTTGCGACACGATTCCGAAATCAATGGAGAGTACATTTTGTCCGGTTTGCGGGCAATTCTGAGACTGAGACCTATGAACAAAAGAATACAGCGAGTCGTTAATGGCTATATGAGCCTTGATGCCAACGAACAAAAGGAAGCCCTCGAAGAGATCGAGGACCACGCGGCTGTAAGGACGGACCGGGAAAAACGAGATAGGTGTGAGAATTTTTCCCGTCGCTCCGGAATAGACCTTGGGCCGGTTGGGAGCGGCATTGGGGCGTGTCGCTGTTGCGGTAAATGATTTCGCCCCCGGGCCGGCCTTCGCGGTGCATGTGAATTACTGCTCGCCCGCTGCCTGTGGCCTCAAAAACGGGACTGAGCTACCTTGGCCATAGATTCCTTCGAATGCCGCCACGTTTTGCGGGGTCGGGTTTGCCGATAGAAATTGGATGTCCCGGCCATCCGGTTGCGCGCCGGTTTGTACCGGGCCCGCCGTTGCGCCGGGGAGTGGATTCTTGGAAACCGCTCCGTCACCGTCGCGGCTCTGTTGGGCGCGTTGTCTGCCCTGGCGGAGCGGGAGCTCCGCCCTACCGGGGATTTGGTTCATTCGGCTGGCGTCTTTGCCCTGGAAATAGGTGTCGATGTCTTCGAGTTGTTTGCCGTACTCGGCTTTTTTGGCGGGGTCGCGTTCGGCGTCGTACATGGATTGGACGTTTTGGCGCAGGGCAAGGCCCTGGGCGAGCGCGGTCTGCATGTGCTGCGGGCTGGTGTCGGGGTTCGCGGGGGCCGCGAGTTGAATGCCGGTTTTGCCAAAGTCAGGGTCATTGGCGAGCCATTGGTTTACTCTTTTCAGTCCTTCAGGGGTCAATTGGCCGGTGGCATTTAACGACATAATTGTTTTGAGGGCCCCCTGTTTTTGCGCGGCGGCGTACTGGTTTTCCTGCCGGGCGGTGTTTTGTTCGGCAAGCATGGCGCGGTCTTCCTGCTCTTGTTGGATCCGATTATAAAAGCCTTGTTGCCTGTTTTCCATTTGGTTGTAGTGGGCCATTTGGGCGGCACGAAAGGCGTTCTCGACGGCAAGGCGTTGGCGTTCGAGCTGGCCGGTTTGAACGAGTTCGCGATTGCGAAGTTCGTTTTGGGCGGCGTTTTGGAGGCTGTCTTGGAGGAGTTTGGCGGATGCGATGTCGCAAATATCTTCGAGGACTCAATATGAGATGCCGAGGGGCAAGTTGATAGCGAAATACAAAGCTCGGTTCCGCGAGGCGGCGACAAAAGAGTCAAGAGAAGACGGTGGCGCAGGTCCGCCGGACGGTGGCGCCGGTCCGGCGCCGGTTCCTGCACCCAGGCGGCCGGTCGCTCCAACCGGTTCATTCTGTGCTGGAAGCCGGCCATTGTCATCTCGGCGTGACGAAATGGTACAATACAACGATTATGACTTCCGCCAAACCTATGAACAGGTACCCGGCGGTGCCGTTCCGATAACGCGGAGCAGCTAAAATTATGGGAAGAAATGGAACCAAAGTGAGCAGCAGAGTGAACGTGTCAATGCCCATGTGGTACGCGACATTGTCATAGATAATTTTCATGCCGTAAATGACACAGGCGCATGCACCGACGATGCAAGCCAGACGAATTACGGCTTCATTTCCTGGCAATGCCTGTTTCATCTGGATTGGCGCTTAAGCAGGTAGCCAGCCAATTCGCCGGTGGGGCTAACGGGTGACCCAGTCATGATTCCTGCGAGAACCCAGCCCTGTTCCCTATACTTCTTCAGCACTGCATCAGCCTGGCTGGGAGCGAGGACCAAAATTTTCGTTTGTATAGCAGACGGCTGGCGATCCGTCGTGCCGTAAGCGGTCAAGAGGAGTGCGCTGACCATTAATGTAACCGAGACCAACGTTTTCACCCTTTCAAATCAAACACCAGTTCTTACGCCGAGTTTCGCTATCGTGGGTTATCGCCTTTTAGCTCCCGTTGCTGTTCATTGTACTGGTGGCTTCCAATCCCCAGAAACATCAGTCCAATCTGTCCAAGCACGCTCTGGTCCCTGTTCTTTGCGCCCGAAAACAATCCCCTCCACGCTGATCGGCACGGACATTATCGCGCGCCGGCCTCCCAACGATCTCACGTCTTGCTGAATATCTCGGCGAATTTAGCTTCCAGCATCCCGACTTCATTGCGGGTCAATTTGTGAAATTCCTTTTCGCGGGCCCGTTTCGAGAGTTTTCCATTACCCTGACGCAGGAAGGTGATCAAGATCTCTGAAACCTTGTCCGGCATGTCAAAATGGTCTTTGATGAAAGTTGACATTTTATCATGGCGGCCAAGGCAGGCGACTTCTTCCGGCAACGTTTTTTCAATTGTTTCGCGGACACAATCAAAGAGGAATTCCGCCTGCCGTGTCGCATCGAAATAGCGGTAGAGATCAATGGTCTCATTCAGCACCTCGACATTGCCCTGGGGCGCAGGTTCCCACTCAATCAGTCCAAGCCGGGGCTTGGAATAGGCTTCCAGCGTTTGTCTGTATTGGTCAATCCGCTCCAAAATCACAGCGGAAACCGGGAATACAATCCCTTTTGGGGCAAAACCCTTTTCAGTCAGAACATGATGAATGAGATAGCGATGAATCCGGCCATTGCCATCTTCAAAGGGGTGAATGAAAACAAAGCCGAAGGCAATTAAAGCCGCGGCCAGAACCGGATCATAGTCGCTCGTCGACAATCTTTCGTCGGTCGCTATCAGACCCTCGATCAGGCCCGCAATATCCTGCCAGCGTGCCGAAATGTGGTCCGGTATCGGGGCATTGCTGACGCGATCATGAACACCGATAAAGCCACCTTCCTTACGCCATCCCATTTTGGTAAAACGTTTGTCCCCGATAACAATTTCCTGCAATCGCAATAATTCCCGGGCGGTCAGTTTTTGCAAGCCAGCTTGTCCGATGGCCTGTCCCCAACGCTCCGCTCTGGTGTAAGCCGGCCGTTCGCCTTCGATGGCATACGAAGCTTTTGAATCCTTGAGCAGCAGAAACGCAGCCGCGCGAGCGAGAATGTCAGGATGGACGACTCCCAGGGCTTTTTTTGCCTTTTCGCTCAGATGCGCGGCGATGAGCGCTTCAAGCTTTTCCGTTCGCCGGATCAATGGGCAAAAATTTTGTGTGCCGGGCAGATTATTTCTCACCCGATGGCGTTTCGAGGGAGTTGACGGGCCAGGGTATTGGAGACTTGAATCCAGCGCTTCCGTATAGTTCCCTGTCGTAACGTCGTCCATTTCAAGTCTGCGCTCTGTCAGCCATTCGTAGAGAAACCAGACGCGACGACTGTATCGCCCCGTTGGTTGATTCCTGATAAGAGCTTCGATTTCGGCAGGAGAGATCTTTTTGAACAGCGCATTGAGAATGCCGAGATCTACCCCTTCATATTTCAGGGCAAAGGTCAGGTGTCCAGCCAGCGTATCAGCCGGCTTATGTTTCACTGTGAAAACGCCCCAGCGATCTTTCGTGTATCGCTTGTGCTTGGTGCTGATAACGGCCAAGCTGTCGGGAAAAGGAACCTGGAGGTCGTAATGGGCAATCAAAGCGCCATAGCCCGCCAAAGTCATGCCGGCTTCCGGCAGCGGCAAGCCGTGAAAATTGCTTACAATCTGTGAAAAATGATTATTTTCTAGCATCCCTGTTAAAAACAATTATATCTCATCGCTTTTTCAGAAAATATATGACAAATTATCACTTTTCAAGAAAAATGATTGCATTTCGGGCAGCGGCGGCGCACTCGGCAATAATCCCTCCGCGCCGATAGGCACAAACCGTTCGCTGGTGTCTCGCGCCGCGATTTCCGGTGCCGGCGCCGCGTCTTGTTGGAATTCGTTTTTATGCGGCCGCAGATCAGATTCATGGGGGCAGCGCCACTGGCGATCCGCATGGCTTCCGTCTTCGCTCCGAAGCTGCGCCGGACAGGTCGCAGTCAGCGGCGAGGTTTTGGATTGGACCTACCCAGGGCGCCCCGAAGCTTTCGGGGTTGCCCTGGGCAACTATCGGCCACCCTATTAGGGCTTTCAGTTAGCGACGGCGCCGAAAGGTTACCGGAAAGCACAATCCAGCAACTCGGACATGGCGATTATAATATGCTGTTCGGCCGTTTCCGCCGTGCGGAAAGCTGCGCGTCAGCGATCAGGCCAGCGCGAGCGGATGATGGAGTTCCGCGCATGAGACCGTTGCGGCCACAGTGGGTAATAAATATGAAGGTGATGCGATGTCGGCGGAGTTCGAGAACCCGTTCACTTCTCATCCGCCTTGAGCGCGATCCTAAGCGCCGGGTCGGATTCGCAAGCTCCGACAATTTCGTTGTAGCGGTCCAGCAATTTGGAAAACGTCATCTCACAATCGGCAACCTTGAAAAAACTGCGCTCGTAAACATTCGCTGTCAGGAATTGGCCAACGTCAAGCACGTCCACACGGTCGGCGAGATCCGCTCCTTTTAGCAGAAACGCTGCACCCTCCACGCCTTCCCACAGCGTAATAATCACTGGTTTCAGACCGCTGCGAAGATTCCCATGGCACTTCCTGACCAATGCCTCAGTTGGGTGCGTCGTGACGTGAATCGCGACGGTTTCAATCTGGAAATCACCGTTGCGGTCAGTCGGACGGTCAGCGACAGAAGAACCGTGATGCTCAATTTTTCCTATGCCAAGGACCACGTCCAGTTTTGCCCCTACCAAATGTTGAAGCATCGCGCCGACGTAATTCCTGCCCCCGGAAGTCCGTTGCAGTTCAGCCGCCTGCTCAAGTAAGTCGTGAATGTTCGCATGGAGTGATTTGCCAGGGTCAAAATGAAACTTCGGGCCTTCAGATGCGAAGTGAACGCGGACTTTCTCAATCCAAAATGCCTCGACTTCGTCCAGGTCCAGGCTTTCCTGCTCGGCCAATTCATTCAGGACCGCCACGTACGCCCTCATCAATTCAGGCGTGCCTCGGCTTGTCCGACCGCCCTCCTCCGACAGGATCTTTGAAATTCCATGCTTTCCCAGAATTTTCTGCACGGGTGCCTTGCCCAGTCCGGCCACTTGACCGCCACCGTCGGTAAGCAATTCCCTGGGGTCGAGCGGCAGGCCTTTCTTTTTCGCCGTCCGCGTTATCACCAATGCAACGCACAGACCGCTGGTTTGCTTTGGAAATTTAGATTGTTGCTTGCACAACTCTTCAAGACGTTCCGTTGTTGTGCTCATGCCCTTTGAGAGTTTTTGGCGGCGGTACGATAGGTTGTGAACTTCACCTGGCTTCCATTCGCCACAACCGGCGTAAACTCTTCCTCAAGAAGTGGATTTAAATAATTGCGGGCAATCCATTCAACCACCCGAACGCAAACAGCATCGCCAAAGCCAAAGAGAGCCTGGTTCAGTGACACGTTCATCTTGAAATCAGGGGCACCCATCAGTCGCGCACATTCACGAGGCGTAAGCAGCCGAACAGCAAATTTCCCTTTGCCCGCCACGAAAAGTATCTGGCGTCCGCTTCCCCCTCGCGGAGTCCGAAGACAGCCGGCAATGCCATCGGTCCGCAGTTCGGCCATCGATTGGCCATTACGGACTCGCCGGAATACCGTGCCATAAGTGGTTTCATGCCCTTTGATCATGGCCTCAGCCTGGGCTCTGTGTTTTGGGCTCATCTGGCCAAGCATGTAATCGCAACGCTCGCGGTTCCACCACATTTTATGGTTTAGGGGCAGGTCTTCCAGAATCTCAGCCAACTTTTGCGACTTTTGAGGAAGCGGCGGGAGCCGGCGAATGCGCCAATTTATATCCCCATGTAGCAAAATGAAGCTGGCAAGTGCGGGCGGCCTTACGTCACTTTCGTAAAATGACGGAGCATCCTTGAGTGCGGCCGAATTGGAACGAAGCACTCCAACCACGAAGAGGCGTTGCCGGCTTTGTGGAACAAATCGAACTGCGTCTATGATAAAAGCATCGACAACATAGCCAAGTTCGTTAAGCGCAAGCAGCGCATCTTCAAAATCTCGCCCGCCATGGGAGGTCAAAAATCCCGTCACATTCTCAAGGAGAACCAGCGGCGGCAGACGGTGCTGACGCTTAAAGGTCTTGAGAACATCAATAAAGCCCCAAAAAGCCGAGGACTGGGCTCCGGCAAGGCCTTGGCGCGCTCCGGCGAGGGAAAGATCGTTGCATGGAAATGAGGCCGTGGCCAGGGTCACGCCAGGGATCGCGCCCACGTCAAGTTTATGGATGTCACCAGGGACAAGCTCTTTGCTGTCGCCAAAATGATCTCGATACATCTGCCGCTTGTCGTCATCAATATCGTTGGCGAATTTAACGGTCCAGCCTGCATGTTCCAATCCCATCCGCATTAGGCCGATTCCGGCGAAAAATTCTGCAACTGTCTTTTCTCTTTTACCGTTCATGATCCTGTACGCCAATCTTGCGTAATTGTTCCATAGCGCTCAACTCATATCTGATTTTGCGCGCAACTAATTCTGTATCCTTGAGGGAGTGTTCCCATAATCGAAGAACCCGCCAACCGCTACGCCTTAAATGACGGGTCGTAGCGCGGTCCCTCCGGCTGTTTTGTAGAATTTTGTTTTCCCAATACTGCCGGTTGCCTTGCGGCATCCGGCAATGCCGCCGGCACCCGTGCCAGAAACAACCATCAACAAACACTGCGAGCTCGTATTTGGGAAAAACGAAGTCCGGTTTCCCCAGGCCCCGGTGTTGTCTGCGCCAGCCCGTAATCCCGTACTCACGTAGGATTAAAATTAATTTTAATTCGGTGGCCTTGTTGTCCTTTGACCGGACCGCCGCCATGACCTCGGAGCGCTTCTGTTTTGAAAATACGTCAGCCATTAAAATCTTGGCCACACTTTGCCATGACCGGCCGATTTTAGAAACATGTCTGTTCACCGTCCGGCAAGAATCCAGGCAAGCACGAGCACAGTTCCCACGCTAGTTGCAAGTATTGCCTATATGCTCTACCACAACCTTAACCCTATCATATCCCTCCTTCAAAACCAAAATATCAATCGCCTCAGCCTCTGCCTCGCTGTTGGCCTTTTGGTTCGTTGGAATGAACGCCTTGAGCGCCAGCCGTGGATCATCCGCATACAGCGCTTCTTTGGTCAGTTCCTCCGTACTCACGTTTTGAGGGCGGTTTCGTTGGGGGCGAGGATGTGGTTTCTCCCGCTTTTTTTAAGCCAGCCCCGCTTTATCGCCCTGGCTGCGTATTTGGATGCCTGGCCGCGTGAGATTCCCATTTCCTGCGCGATTTCGGAGGCGGTGCTGAGTCCGTCTTCGATGCATTGACGGAAGAGTTCGGACCCGGAGATTAGTTTCCAAGTGATGTTTGCTTTTTGGTCGCCAGTGGTTTTTGAGAAGCGCCATTCGAGGGGCGGACAGTCGGCGTCGGTGGCGTTGCGGTTTTTGACGAAGCGAGCGACGAATTTTGCGCCGGGGCGGTCGTCGGTGTCAACGACGCCACGATGTATTTGCCAGACCAGAATCTGTCCACCATCACAGTTGTTAGCGGTGTGGATCCCTGGGGAAACCTGATCAACAACACGAGCGGCTCGCAGGACACCGGATCCGGTGGCGAAATCACCTGGAATGTCTGCCCGAATGGCTACGGCCCCAATAACGCCGGTCAAAATTACGGTCCATTTGTCCAGGCAGGAACCGGCTGGGAATTTGCGAAGGTGGGAGCCTACACCTCGGGGTCCACTGACCCGGATGATACTTCAGCGGGCGGCGCGCGAGCCGGCAGCCCCGATTCAATCTATTCGGCGCCAAACATGGGATACAACATCGCACCGGCGCCAGAGCCGACAACCCTCAGTCTCGCCGGCTGCGCTGCAGCTATTCTCCTGGGCCTGACCGGAAGAGGCAGCCGCAAACCGTAGAAACGTTGTTGACCGGGGCGCGCTAAGAAATCCTTCGGAGCGCGGGTGTGTGCGCAGCACCAGCCGAAGCACTCGTGAAAAAGTCTCAGAAGTAGTGGACCAGGCTTCCCAGCCTGTTCAATTCCGTGGAAGAAGCACCCCCGACTGGGACCGGCAAGAGCCCGTCCCGCTACTTTTGCAGAAGTCTCCGCAGGGGTGACATAATCGGCTGAACTGTTACAAAAGCCAGAACACGCCCACGCTCCCGCTAACGGCCAATTTTTGCTCGACGCTCCCACTGCGCTCCCAATATCGTTTTCCGACATCGGGCACTGTTATATGCAAGAAGTTGATCGTGAAATACTGTTGAGCTTTTGGAAGGTGCATATATTGCATCACGCCGATGAACAGCCGATTCATGGCCATTGGATCACCGGTGAATTCCGCCGGCATGGATACGAGATCAGCCCCGGAACCCTTTATCCAATGCTCGCGCGCCTGGCTCAAAGAGGCTGGCTTGCCTGTAAAAGCGACCGCCGGCAGGGCAAACGCGCGCGGAAAGACTACCGCCTGACAGCCGAGGGACGGAAGGTTCTAAAATTGATTCGGGAAAAGGTCAAAGAACTCCACGAAGAAGTCGTCCTTGAAGCCGAACACAAAAAAGGGAAAAAATATGAATGAGATCCTATTGATGGCCCACGTATTATTTGGAGTTGCCTGCATTTTAGCGGCGCTCTGGGTTTTCGTTGACGCCTTGAACGCCACCGAAGCAAACCAAAAACGCATTCAATGGATCAGCCGCGCAACGGCCGTTTTCATGTGGATTGCCTTTATCATTGGCGGCTATTGGTACGTGGTTTTTTATCCTGCTGATAAGGCCATCATCCTGAAGGGACCCTGGCCGTTTGCTCACAAATACTTCATGGAAACCAAGGAACATTTAGTCATCATGCTGCTGTTGCTCACCACCTATTTGCCCATTGCGGCGGGCAACGACCTGGCGGCAAACAAGGACGCGCGACGGCTGGTTCTCTGGGTATCGGCCATCATCCCATTGCTGGCTCTCATGATCGAAGGCCACGGAGCCATCATCGCAATGGGGGTCAAAGTTGCGCTCCTGGCAAAACAAATTTAACGAAAAATCACTATGCAAAATGACGCCCTGTCAAAACCTGCTGTTTCCTTTGGTTTATCGCTGGCCATTTGCAGCCTGTTCAACGCATTGCTGGTCATCGCCAAGGAAAAGAGTCCCGTGGTTCAGTCCGCGATGCAAAAGCTCACCGGCCATCATTGGGTCACGCACGTTGTGCTTGTCCTCGCGCTGTTCTTCATTCTTGGCTTCCTGTTCGCCAACGTCACCAGTTCCGTTAACCGATTAATTAAGTGGGTTGTTGCCTGCGTCGTTATCTCCGGACTTGTGATCGTCGGTTTCTATCTGCTCGCCGATTGACAGTCGGTTAAGAAAATGTTCATACGCTTAATCCTGTTCGTTGCCGTTCTTTTATTGGGGGTATGCGCTTATGCAGGGCCGCCGTACGTCACCGATGATCCTGAACCCGTGGAATACCAGCACTGGGAATTTTACGTGGCCTCGATGGACCAAAAAGTCGGCGGCGATTGGTCCGGAACCGCGCCGCATTTTGAGCTCAACTACGGTGTCGTTCCAAACGTCCAGCTTCACCTGATTGTGCCCCTGGCCTGCGATGTCCCGCCGGACGGCGGGGCGCATTACGGCATGGGCGACATTGAACTCGGCACGAAGATCCGCTTTCTAGAAGAGACCAATTGGGTTCCCGAAGCAACCGTCTTCCCGCTGCTCGAAGCGCCCACGGGCAGCGCCGGCGACGCCCTGGGAAACGGCAAGTGGACGGCGTTTTTTCCGCTATGGCTGCAAAAGACCTGGGGCAAATGGATGGTTTATGGCGGCGGCGGTTACGGCCTCAATAGGGCCCCTGGCGCACAAAATTGGGGCTTCGTCGGCGCGGTCCTGCAAAGGCAGGTGCTGGACAATCTCGCCATTGGCGCCGAGATTTATTATCAATCGGCCTATCAAACCGATTTTCCCAATGATGGCACGGCCTTCAACATCGGCGCCGTCTACGATTTTAACGATCATCACCATCTCCTTTTCACGGCGGGCCGCTCAATCCACGGCTCGACGGATTTTCAATGTTATATCGCCTGCCAATTCACCTTCGATAACAGCTTATTTCACTTTTGGACGACGCCGCGTAACTCGAAATAGCCATTCGGATTATGACCTTTTATGACACTGATTATGCCTTTTTATTTTACAAACATTCTCGATTGATTTATAGTGTTCCATTCCCAATTCCCTTGTTCGCGTCGCGTGGCCGGCACGGGCCTCCATCTCACTTGTGCCGGTCACGTGCGCCGATCTTTGATGGCGTTACCAGGGGTGGTCGCCCTCCCGGAGTCGGGGTGGACTGACTCGCTCCCGCTCGTTCGGCCAATAAACACGGGCGGTTTGAGACTTTTTCCCCGCCCGTTTACGCGTTTACTGACATATACACAAAAAATGTGCAACGGGATCTCGATTGGCTGGTTCATTGGCGTAATTCGCGACTGATCTCGTGGCGGTTGTGGTGTCAGCTACACCATCCTTCTGACTTTCCTCATTGCGTTGAAAATGAGATAAGAGTCGCGCGCATTCGAGGCGCGGAATGAATAAAAATCAATTGCGGCGGACTTATATGGAATTGTTGCTCGACGGCATCGTGCCGTTTTGGGCAAAGCATGGCGTGGACGCCCAATTCGGCGGTGTGCTCTCTTGCATGGAGGAGGATGGAAAACCCGTCAGCGGTGACAAATACATTTGGTCCCAGGCCCGCTGGGTTTGGACCTGCTCGGCCCTTTACAATCGAATCGAAAAGCGTCCGGAATTTTTGAATTGGGCGCGCGGCACGATTGATTTCCTGCTCCGGCACGGACGCGACGAGCATGGGCGTTGGATTTATCACGCCACGCGCGAAGGACAGCCGGTGGAAGGGGCCATCAGCATTTATTCCGATTGCTTCGCTGTTTACGGGCTGGGCGAATATTGCCGGGCCGTTCCGGACGCTGATTTGCTCGCGCTGGCGCGCTCAACTTTTTCCAGCATCCAGGAGCGGGTCGAAGCTCCGGAATTTTCCGAGACTGCTCCCTACAATTTGCCGCCCAACCGGCGCAATCACGGTGTGCCCATGATTCTCACGGAAGTCGCCGCCGAACTGGCGGGCACGATGGCGAGCGGTCTGCACCCCGGCTACCAGGACATGGCCCACGCGGCGGACGACTATGCTGCGCGCGTGATGAATCATTTTGTTCGCCCGGCACGGAAATGCATCGTGGAATTTTTGGACCGCAACTACTATGAAGTGCCGCCGCCGGAGGGAACGTTTGTTATGCCCGGGCACGCAATCGAGGCCATGTGGTTCGTCATGCGCCGTGCAATGGCGCGGGGCGATCGCAAAACTGTTCGCGACGCAGCGGAAGTCATGCGCTGGCATTTGGAAAAAGGCTGGGACCCCGAATACGGCGGAATATTCCTGGGCATCGACGCCGAAGGCCATTCGCCGTTTCTGCCCAATTCCGAAACCAAGCTCTGGTGGCCGCACACAGAGGCGCTTTACGGCCTGCTTTTGGCTCGGGAATTGACGGGTGAACAATGGTGCGAGCGGTGGTTTGACCAGGTGTACGAATGGAGTTTCGCGCATTTTCCCATGTCGGACGTTGGCGAATGGCGCCAGCGGCTTGACCGCGCCGGCAAACCGATGACTAAAATCGTTGCGCTTCCGGTCAAAGACCCGTTCCATTTGCCGCGCGCTCTGATTTTATCGCTTGAATTATTACGCGGTGACTAATGTCCTCTCAACGTTCGGTGTCCAGCTTTTAGGCTGTTTCGGAGCACGCTAAAGGTGGCAGCGCCACTGGCAGTGGTCACCAAACCATCAACAAACGATATCGCGTAAAACAAACATGAACGAGCGTACTGGAACTCTCATGCTGCGCTGGGGCATCGCGCTTCTGCTTCTGGGAGTTACCCTGATCAATTATATCGACCGCACGCTGATGTCGGACCTGATCAAAGAGATCCGGCAGGGATTAAGTTTAACCGACAACGATTATGCCCACATTGTCAGCTTTTTTCTGGTGGCTTATGCGATTATGTACGCCTGCTCCGGTTATATCATCGACAAGGTGGGAACGAGAATAGGCATGGCAGCATTTGTTTTCCTTTGGTCAGTTTCACAAATGCTTCACGGCCTGGCCGGCGGCAAATGGTCATTCGGAGCGTGCCGCGTCGGGTTAGGGCTGGCGGAGCCCGGCAGTTTTCCGGCGGCGGTCAAGGCCATTGGAGAATGGTTCCCGGCAAGGCAACGCGCGCTGGGTGTGGGCATTTTCAACGTGGGTTCATCCCTGGGCGCGGCAGCCGCGCCGCCGATCGCGGCGTATTTCGGACTCCATTACGGCTGGCGCTCGGCGTTCGTGTTCACCGGCGCGTTGGGCATCGTTTGGATTGCTGCGTGGCTGGTCATTTATAAATCACCGGATAAACCTGGCAGGGCTGACGTGACGGCCGGCGAAAGCGCCCAGGCTGACCGGGACGTCAGCCCTGCCAAAGCAAGCTGGTGCGCTGTTCTGTTGAGCCGGCCCGGTTTGATGGTCATCCTGCCGCGCTTTCTCACGGATGTGGTGATTTATTTTGTCATTTTCTGGCTGCCGGATTATCTCGAAAAGGCGCGGGGCTTTGATTTGAAGATGATCGGACAATACGCATGGATGCCATTCGTTTATGGCGGCGCGCCCGGATATATCATTGGCGGTTTGCTGTCCAACTGGCTGATGTCATCCGGCTGGACCATTGGTTCATCGCGGAAAATCGCCATGACCATCGGCGCGGCGTTTTTGCCCGCGGCGATCGCGGCTCCGTTTGCTCCCTCCGCCGGCTGGGCCATCGCCGCGATGTGCCTGGTCGTCTTCGGCCACGCGATTTGGATTTCCAATCTCATGGCGCTCCCGGCAGATTTGTTTTCGCCGGGCGCGGTGGCCACGGCAGCGGGCTTATCAGGAATGGGCGGCGCAATTGGCGGCGCGCTGGCGAACTGGAAAACCGGGTGGATTGTCCTCCATTTCTCCTATATGCCCATTTTCATTTGCGCCGGTTTGCTGCATCCTGTTGCAGTGATGCTGGTTTGGCTGCTATTGCCCGAACGATACTTTCGGTCGGCAGGCTAACAGAGCCGCGACCGTGAGGGAGTGATCGGCGCCCGAGGCACTGTCATTCGGCGGAGGGCCGCAGATCAGATTCGCGCTATCGCGCGGTTTCGCAGTTAGCGGCTGAATCATTGGGCGATTTACCCAGGGCGGCGCTCGCGGACTCGCTTGCCCTGTATATTATATTCCACCCTTACAGGGTTTTCAGTTTGCAGCTTCGCCGACAGATCGGAATTGTTTGCCAAGGTCGGTGTGTCTGCTAATTACGTTATTCGACCCTGTAGAATCTAATAATCCAATTTATGTTTCAGGCACTGCGAAGAAAAAAACTCAGGTCTGCGCCGTTTCCCGAACAATGGCTTCGGATCATCGAGGACCGCTCCGCGTTTTACCTTCGTTTGTCTGACGACGACCGCCGGGAATTACAGGGGCACATCCAGGTTTTCCTGGCGGAAAAGCAATTCGAAGGCTGCGGCGGATTCGTCATCGAAGAGGAGCACAAAGTTTGCATCGCCGCCCAGGCGTGCCTGCTTCTGTTGCATCGCGAAACGGATTATTTTCCCGATTTGCAGGCCATCCTCGTTTATCCTTCAATGTACGTTGTCCCAACCACGCGTCACGTCGGCGGGGGAATCATGCAGGAACGGAACGAATCCAGGCTCGGCGAATCCTGGCAGCAAGGCGCCATCGTATTGGCCTGGGACGCCGTTGCCAGCGGGCCCGAGCTCGTCCTTCACGAATTTGCGCACCAACTCGATTACGAAGACGGCTTCAGCGACGGCGCGCCGCTCCTCGGTGAAGGCGAATCGTTTTTGGAACGCAAGCGTCTTTATGCCGAATGGTCGAGCGTCATGCATGAAGAATACGACCAGCTTCGCGCCCGGGCACAGCGTGGACAACCCGATGTCCTGCGCGACTATGGCGCGACCAATCCGGCTGAATTTTTCGCCGTGGCGACCGAAAGTTTTTTTTGCAAACCGCGCGAACTGCGCGAACAACATCCCGCGCTCTACAAGCAAATGAGCCGCTATTACCGCCAGGACCCGGCGAAGTGGTGAGGCATGAATGAACATCGAACTTCGAACATCAAACGCCCGACATCGAACGAAAAAAATCTCTCTGCGGCGGCCCAATTCTATTTCGCAAGCGCGACCGTAACGGAGACGTAACGCGCCTGGGGAATTGGAAATTTCTTCACTTCCACCGTAACGGTTTGCGGACGAAACTGGGCCAAAATCATTTCACATATATCCGCCGCGAGTTTTTCAATCAGTTTCCAGCTTTTCCCTTCGCCAAACTTCAGCAGCCGCTGTGAAACCGCGAAGTAATCAATCGTATCGGCAATCGAATCGCTCTTTGCGGCGGCGGAAAAATCAAATCCCATTTCCACGGTCAGCAGCAACCGTTGCGGCCGCGCCCGTTCCTCGTCAGGCACGCCCACGCAATAAAACACCTCAAGATCTGTGATGGTTATTTTCACCGTTTTTTCAAAACGGCCTGGACAAGAATTTTCGTCGGACGGTTCAGCTTAAGCTTTTTTGTTTCCGACAGCTTGAGCCATCGAAACTCCCGGCCTTCTTCATTCAATATAACCTTCGGATTTTTGCCGGCGCAACGGCAGGTGTAATTCAGCAGCACGAAATGCGCGTCGCGGTAAAATTCCTTTGAATGGATGCAATCCTGGACCAGCGCGAATTGAATGTCTGAGATTTTGAGCCCGGTTTCTTCCATGATTTCACGGCGCAACGCCGCCTCAGCCCTTTCGCCGAATTTTATTTTCCCGCCGGGAATGCCCCACAGGTTTGACCATTTATGCGTCCGGATCATCAACACTTCCTTTTTAGAATTAAAAATCAGCGCGCCGACCGTGGCCAATGGAAACTCGTGGGCCGTCTCACCGGCAAAAATCGCCGGTTTTTTCAGATGAAACTCGTTTTTTTCCAGGATGTTGCGCAATTCCGAAAGGTGTTCGACAATCAAATCGGGTTTGGCGCCGCGCAATTGTTGCAGCGTGTTATATCCCGTCAGCACGGCGCACGAATGGACGCCGCCGTGCCGCGCCGTTTCGATGTCGTGCTGCATGTCGCCGATAAACAGAGTTTCCTGCGGATGCAAACGGTTTTCGCTCAGAATTTCATGGATTTTTTCGGATTTGTCCCAAACGCCCGTGTAGGGTTTTTCCAGAAACGCGTCGAATCCGGTCACGCCGCATTGCACATGGAAATGATCTGTGTGAATGCTGCTCAAGAGAAAGAGACGCAACTTATTTTCGCGGCAAAACTCGAGAAATTTGCGCGCGTGCGGCAATTCGCGGACCGATGTCTGCGCGCGTTTGAATTCCGCGTGGAACCACTCCTCGAGCTGCGGCATAGGCACATTTGGCGTGTGGCGATTGTAAAAATTGGTGAATGGCAGCGAAAACTCGGCGCGAAATTCTTCGAGTGTCATTTCCGTCTTGCCGGCCTGCGTCAAAACGAAATTCGACGCCTGGAGCACAGCGGGCAGGTCGTCCACGAGCGTGCCCGACCAATCGAAAATGATATTGCGGATCACATAGAAAGTTTAACCCCAAAGTCGGAGAAAGACAGGATGAATTGTGGGCAGCGTTGAAGAGGAGCGGAGTTCGTATTGCGTGATGCGTGCTGCGTCGAGTATAGTTCTGGCCATCCACTTCAACCGCACGCTTGAAATAAACGACCAGGATGAAACGACGTAAATTCATTAAACTCACTCTCAGCGCGGCTGCGCTTGCCGCAGTGCCTTCGTGCGCGCATAAACTCAATGACAAGGACGGTTCCGGGCCGGCCCAGGCACCGACCGGGGGTGGCGGCCGCGCATTGCCGCCGCGCCGCTGTGAATTGTTGGATTTCGAATGGCGTTTTAAACCGGAACCTGCTGTGCAGTTAAAAGACGCGGTGTCCCTGGACAAATGGATGTGGACGAAAACAGAACCTGGTCAGGGGGCGTTGACGACGAAACCTGACTTTGACACATCCGGCCCGGACTGGAAAACGACCAACCCCGGCGCTGCCAGCGAAGGCACTGCCCAGATGGATTATGTCGGGCATGCCTGGTTTCGCACGGTGCTCCCGGATATGAGTGGTCCGGGACGGACCGTCTCGTTCACCCATGTGGACGATAACGGCGACGTTTACCTGAATGGCAAATTATTGGATTCGCATCAGGGATGGTCCGCGCCCTTTTCGGTAAATCTTGATTCGGCCTGGAACCTGGGCGGCCCGAATGTGCTGGTCGTTCGAGTGGAAAACACCGGGGGACCGGGCGGCATTTACGGCGGCGTCTCGTTGGGCCGGGTTCCTGAAACTGAGGAGTTGTTCTCAGAGGACGTGGACGATAGCGCGTGGCGCCAGGTACAGTTGCCCCATGATTACATTGTGGAAGGCGAATACAGTTCCAAGGCCGATACCGGACATGGCTCGCTGCCGGTTTATCCGGCATGGTATCGAAGGAAATTCCGGCTGGACGCGGCTGACGCGGGCAAATGCATCTGGCTTTATTTCGAGGGCGTATATCGCGACGCAAAAATTTATGTGAACGGCAAGTTAATCAGCCGGCATCCGGGCGGATACACATCCTTTCACGTGGACCTGGCCGGCGCAGTCCGCTTTGGCGCGGAGAACCTGCTGGCGGTTTATGTGGACCCATCCAATTTTGAGGGTTGGTGGTACGAGGGCGGTGGGATTTACCGCCATGTTTGGTTGAACATCGCCGACCCTGTTCACGTCGCGCCCTGGGGTGTTTATGTGACGAGCGAAGTTGCGGATGTGACTGGAACGCCGTCGGCCAGGCTTCACATTGAAACGACCATCGCGAACCGGACCGGGGAAGGACAGGAATGCTCCGTGGTTTCAACGATACTGGACCCGGATGGCCAGGTGGTTGGCAGGGCAACAGATACCTTGCGGGCGTTCCCCAATTTGCTTCCCGAATTGCGCGACACAATTCTAACTTCGGCCACTGTGGACCAACCCAGCTATTTGCGCGACGGAACGAAATTAACACAGGAAGTGAATTTGCCTTCGGTGCGGCTCTGGTCGCTGGAGGAGCGCAACCGTTACACAGTGGTCACGGAAATTTCGCGCGGCGGCAAGGTTGTTGATCGCCATGCGCAAAAGTTTGGCGTCCGCACGCTGCGTTTCGATCCCAACGACGGCTTTTTCCTGAATGAGAAGCCGGTGAAACTCAACGGCGTCTGCAATCACCAGGATTTTATCGGCGTGGGCATCGGCATTCCGGACAGCCTTCTCTATTACCGGATGAAGCGGCTTCAGGAATTCGGCTGCAACGCCATTCGCTGTTCGCACAATCCCATGACGCCCGCCATGTATGAAGCGTGTGATGACTTGGGCCTGCTGGTCATGGATGAGAACCGCCATCCCGGTTCATCCATCGCCGTCAAATCATGGATCGGCCAGCCGTACGATAACACCTGGCACGTGGAATCCATGGTTTTGCGGGACCGAAACCATCCGAGCATCATTATGTGGTCCATGTGGAACGAAGAATTTGCGATTCAAAACACTCCGTTTGCGCGCGAGATGATGGCCGCGCTGATTGCAGCGGTCCAGAAACATGACCGGACCCGCCCGGTGACGTGCGCCAACAACAGCGACGCGGGGAACAACGCATGGAGTGGCGGCGTGGCCGACGCCGAGGACATTTTGGGCGTCAATTACAACTACCAGGACTTTGATGTCCTGCACAAAGAGTTTCCCGACAAAATGCTTTTCGGGAGCGAGATCGGCAGCAACCTGGAATGCCGCGGCATTTACCATACTGACAAAGAGTCGGCGCATCAGACCAGTTACATGGCGCCGGATGATTCGTGGCAGCCGCTTGGCTCGCGCCGCTTTGTGGCCGGCGGATTTTACTGGACCGGATTTGACTATCGCGGCGAAACGACGCCGTTCGATTGGCCGGAAATTAATTCCAACTTTGGCTTTCTGGATATGTGCGGTTTTCCCAAGGACCAGGCGTTTTATTGGAAGGCCTGGTGGCAGCGAAACGAGCCGCTCGTGCATATCTTCCCGCACTGGAACTGGCAAGGCAAGGAAGGCCAAAATGTTCCGGTCTGGTGTTTTAGCAATTGCGACGAAGTGGAATTGTTCCTAAACGGGCGCAGCCTCGGGAAGAAGACCATGCCGGAATTCCGCCACCTGCGCTGGAACGATGTTATCTATCAACCCGGCCGGCTTGAAGCGGTCGGTTACATCAATGGCCGGGAAGTCGCGCGCAAAGTCGTAGAAACGACCGGCGCGCCCGCCGCCATCAAGCTCATGCCAGACCGCACGAGGCTTATCGCGGATGGCCAGGACACCGTTCCGGTAACCGTGGCTGTCGTGGATGCTGATGGCCGGATTGTGCCTACGGCCGACAACAAGATTGTTTTTGAAATTTCCGGCGCCGGTTCCAACGCCGGTGTCGGCAATGGAGATCCCAGTTGCCATGAACCCAACCAGGCGAACTATCGCAGCGCCTTTAAGGGTTATTGCATGGTGCTGGCGCGGGCGAGCCGAACGGCGGGTACCCTCCGAGTCACCGCTTCGTGCAGCGGCTTGACCGGCGCATCAGTGCGGTTGGCGGTGGAGAAGGCGAAGGCGAACACGATAATGGATGAATAATCCCAAAATCCACTGATCCATTAATCCAACAAAAAGGGCGGGCCTCTTGTGAAGCCCGCCCTGCGGGCGTTTGCAGAATCGGGGCCTGGGACGGCGTAAACGTGACTATGCCCGCCGATGTGAGGGTGTAGGCACTGGTCGGAAGAACCGTCCCGTTCACGGTGATAGCGGTAATGCTGGAGCGCCAAACCGAATCGTCCGGGCTCAATGTGACGTTGAACGTAGAAGCGTTTCTAGCCAATTTGCTTGCGGCAGTGAGTACCGGCGTCGGCATTGGCTCGTACGAATTGCCGGTTTTCTGCGGACAAAACACAAGGCCTTTAAGGGACGCCGTCTTTGCCGAGGTGTAAATCAGGTTGGTGGCGATGACGTTGATGTTTTGATCCCAACCCGGCGCATCGGTGATGCGGTAAATGCTGTTTCCGCCGGTGCCGCCTGCGCCGGTCGTAAAGTAGATATAAGCAGCGCCAGCGCCGTTGGTCGTCACGAACATGCCGTCCATTCCCAACGTATTAGTCCACGTGCCGTTTGTCACCCAACCATAGTTATCATTCGGATTGCCCGGATCGGCACCCGGTACCCACGAGAGCTTATTGATGATACCCTGCTTAGAGCTGATTTGGTCGCAGGTGTACATCACGTCATAAGTAGCGCCGGAGTTCGTGGATATCATGTAGAAATCCGTGGCGTTGGGGTCGTTGCCCAGGTTATTCGGCTGTGCGATCCAGCCGCCATTATTGTAGATCATGTAAACGATGGGAATATCAAGACCTGCAATGGCCTTTTGCGTTTCAACATAAGCGGTGTGGCCAGAATACACTGAATCTGCCTGGGGCGCGAAGCAATTGGCGACCACATTATTAGGATTATCTGGGAACAATTGCCCCATTTCATTACCAGAAGCACATTGGAGACGATGTCTGGTTCAACGCGCTGCCTTCGTATGTTTCAGCGCAGCCTCTATACCAGGTGGCTTACAATTCGGTGAATTTTTCCCGGGTTAAAAAGTCCATATTCTATTGTCCCACAGCTGTTTCCCAGGGGAACTTCCCTCCTGACACTCAAGCGGGCAACGACCAGTACGACATGATTCCGGGGCAGCGGCCACTATTCGGTTACGCGATGAATTCGAAATATTTAGCCTGCGAACAGATCAGCTCCGCCCAGGACACAATCCTCAAAGCCAGCCTCGTCAAACATCCGTCATATTTTGTTCTCTTTTCCGATGTACGCAATCGGTCCCGGGAATCGCCTTATTATTCGGCAAAGCCTCCCGGCACGGGTAACTGGATTCTGCTAGCGACCCCACATGGGTACACGACGCGTTTTTCCTCGCGTCACAATCAAGGCGGCCAAATCACATTTAGCGACGGCCATGCTGCTTATTATAAATACAAATATGTCGTTGCTGATGGCAGTAACCCGAACATTGGCGCCGGCTACGACCCCGGCCAGCCTGACATCAACTGGGACTGCAGCGGTCAGCGGGTGCCATCTGGCGGATCTTAAATTGGATTGCTGAATTGGTGATTTTTTCGCCGAGACCGACGCAACGAGCGTCATCGGATTAAATCCGCACTCCGCATTAGCCGCGCGCAGTTTACCCGCCGCTGGATAGATAAGCCGCGTGGCGTGTCTTGATGCCGCGCGCGTGAAAGTCGCGCTCAAAATCCGTCAGCAATTCGGCCAACTCAGCGGGCGTTTCGATTTTTTCAAATCCCCTGGCGGCGTCAAAAACCTCGATCATTTGGGCAAAGTAGGGCGCATCATCCGTGCGCAGAAAGACTTTGCCGCCAGGCGAGAGGGCGGAGCGAGCCAGGGTGGGAAACCGGTCGTTGATTAGCCGGTTTTTCTGGTGCCGCGTTTTTGGCCAGGGATCGGGAAAATAAATATGAATGGCCGAGGCGGAATGCGGCGGCAGCAGGTATTGAAGAAAATAGGCGGACTCGATGCGGACACCGCGAATGTTCCTGAGGCCGGCGCGGCGGCCTTTGCGGTCGAGTTTCGTAAGACGGCCCAGCAGCCGTTCGACGCCAATGAAGTTCCTTTCCGGATGTCGTCGCGCCAATTCAACCAGGAAGGAAGCATCGCCGCAACCGAGTTCGACTTCCAGCGGTTGCGGCTTTGGAAAAAGGGCGGCAGGGGCGAGCGGCTCGACGATGGAAGGCAGCTCGACGATGATTTCCACCGGACAATTACTTGGCGCCCTGGTCAATCCACGCGCGGATCAGGCCGATTTGATCGGGCGTGAGCATCTTGGCATTTTTGCCCTTGGGCATGAAGGTATCATCGTCGTCGCCAATGTGCGCAACGGCCAGGACCAAATCGCTGTGCGCGCTGTCGCCGACGGTGACGACCTTCCCGTCTTTGCTGCCTTTCATGACGCCCTCAAGGGTATCGAGAGCCAGGCCGGCTTTCGGTTTTTTCGGGCCTTCGCCATTATGGCACTTTACGCAGCTTGCCTGGAAGATGGGCTTAATGTCGGCGTCATAGGTGACGCCGGTTTTGGTTGAAGCGGGTGGCAATGTTGCTTTGGCCGGGGCATCGTCGTCGTCCGCGCGGACAGCGGCGAATCCCAGGGTGGTGGTCAAGGCAATCGCGAGTATTAATTTGGCGTTTTTCATTGTTTAGGTATTTGTTTTGACAATAAGACGCCCGATTTTCCGAAAAGTTTCAAGTAAAATCCCGCTCACTTGCCACATGTCATCCGTCATTATTTCTGCGCTCGTCCACATGTAGCACCCTCGTAGCACCTTTGTAGCACCCAATGTAGCACCCTAAATAGTTGCCAATCAACAATGTAGCACCTGTAGCACCCTTTCCGACCTCAACCACATCATCATCGCCGGGATAACCTCCATAGCTCCGCTTGCCGCTGGATGATCTTTTCGACACTCTGGGCGGCGTGACTCGTGAGGATTTTTCAGATGCTGTGCTTGTCGTGCTCGGGCATGGGACCGAGCTGAATGAAAATTCGGCCGCGCCGGTGCGTCAGCACGCGGCGGAACTGCGGCGGCGGCGGCTCTTTCGCGAAGTACGGGAGGCGTTCTGGAAGCAGGAGCCGCTAATCAAAACCGTACTGGCGGAAATCACGGCGCCGCGGATTTTTATCGCGCCACTATTTGTCAGCGAGGGCTATTTTGCCGGACAAGTCATTCCGCGCGAGCTGGGATTTGAAAATGGGAGCCGGATTTTAAACGCCAGAGGCTCGCAAATCCATTTTTGCGCGCCGGTTGGGACGCATGACGCCATGACACGCGTCATTTTGTCACGCGCGGATGGCATCCTGAAAACGTTTCCATTTCCGCGCGCGCCGCGCCAGTCAGACACGACGTTGTTCATCGCCGGGCATGGGACGGAGAAAAATGAGAATTCACGCAGGCCGGTCGATCGGCAGGTGGTATTGATACGAGGATTGGACGTTTATGCGGATGTTCATGCGATTTTCCTGGAGGAAGCGCCGAGGATTCCGGATTGCTACGCGATGGCGCAAACAAAGAACCTGGTGATTGTCCCATTTTTTATTAGCGATGGCCTGCACACGCAGGAAGACATTCCCGTGTTGCTGGGCGAAACGAAAAAAAATGTCGCGCAACGGCTGGCGGCGGGGCAGCCTGTCTGGCGAAACCCAATGGAGCGGGCCGGCAAATTGGTTTGGTATACGGCGGCTGTGGGCACGGAACCGGGTATGGCCGAGGTGATTTTGGAAAGAGTGCGGGAAGCCGCAGACAATAATCTTTAGCGAGACCCGCAAGTTGTTAATGAAATCTTTCATGAGGATTACTTTGAAGCCATGCGCCCACGAGTCTGCGGGCATTTTCTGCGGAAACACCCTCCCGCCGGCGCGCCTGCTCGCGGGCTTTCGAGATGCCGCAGAGCAAATCGTCTCTCGCTCCACGTTTCGCCGACCGTTTTCTTTCCGCAAACTTGCCGGCAAACTTTCTTCCCGTCTCTTTGACGCTCATAATTGGATTTCGCCCCTCCCAAAAACAATTGCAATTGCAATCTGAACCTGACAAATGTCTACCGGGATTGTTGGCCACCATGAAAAAACTTCGGTTCGGATTTTTGAGCACGGCGCGCATCGGTTTCAAGAACTGGAAGGCGATCCGGGACAGCGGCAATGCCGTTGTCACCGCCGTGGCCAGCCGGGACATTGCCCGGAGCCGCCAGTTTATTGCCGGTCTCCAGGCTGAGGCGCCATTCGAAACCGCGCCCGTCGCGATGGGCAGTTATGAAGAACTCCTCGTCTCGCCAAACGTGGATGTGGTGTATCTCCCCCTGCCGACCGCCTTGCGGAAGGAATGGGTTTTGCGCGCAGCCGCGGCGGGCAAGCATGTCATTTGCGAAAAACCGTGCGGGGTATCCGCCGTGGACGTTGAAGAAATGATTTCCGCCTGCGCCCGGCATCGCGTGCAATTCATGGACGGCGTGATGCTGATGCACAATCCGCGGACGGCTCGGCTGCGCGAAATTTTGGACGACGGCAAGAGCATTGGCGACATCAAGCGCATCTCATCAAGCTTCAGCTTTCGCATGGATGAAGGCGAATACGATAGGGACATTCGCATCAACAGCGCGCTGGAGCCGTCCGGCTGCCTCGGCGATCTCGGATGGTATTGCATTCGCATTTCGCTATTTGCGATGAACTGGAAAATGCCGCGTCGCGTTTCGGGGCGGATTTTAACAGATCGACGCGCCAGTCCAAATCTTGCGCCGGTGCCGACGGATTTTTCCGCTGAACTCATCTTTGACGGAAATGTATCGGCGGCCTTTTATTGTTCATTCATCGCCGATTACCAGAACTGGGTCCACGTGAGCGGCACGAAGGGTTCGCTGGTGGTCCCGGATTTCACGAAACCAAATGATGATCACGAGCCGGGTTTTGAATTGAATCGAGAGGAAGTGCGCGTGAAATGTTGCAATTGCCGCGGCAAGCACAGCGACAGCCTGGAATTTGCGCAACAGACGCGCATGATACGAAATTTTGCGAATCAGGTGCGCTCAGGAAAACTAAATAACGACTGGCCGGAGTGGGCGCTCAAGACGCAGCAGGTGGTGGACATGTGTTTGGAGGCCGCCGGCGCGTAAGCTCCAAATTTCAAGCACCAACAACCAGAGAAGCGCCCAGGCTCCAATATTCAATTTTGCGAGCATGTCGTTTGGTTATTCTCTGGAGCTTGGCGCCTGGAGATTGGAGCTTTCGAACGGCGCCTGGCGCTTGAAATTTGGACCTTAAAAAGATTTCCGTCTTTCGTCGCCCAACGTTCCTCAGTTATCATTCGTTCCGTGCAATTTCGGAAAATCACCATTGTTGGCGTTGGCCTGCTCGGCGGGTCAATTGGGCTCGCGGCGAGAAAATTCCGGATTGCCGGGGAAATTGCCGGATACGTCCGGCGTGAAAAAACGGCCCTTGAGTGCGAGAAGATCGGCGCTACCGATTATGCGACGACGGATTTGGCGGCGGCGGTTTCGAATTCGGACCTGGTCATTCTTTGTACGCCGCTGGCGCAGATGCGTTCATTGGCCGAGCAATTTCTTCCCGCCCTCAAACGCGGAGCTATCGTTACTGACGTAGGCAGCGTCAAGGCCGACGTGGTGCGCGTACTGGAATCGCTCATCGCAAAGACCGGAGCGCATTTTGTCGGCAGCCATCCTATGGCCGGGGGTGAAAAGACAGGTGTGGCCGCGGCGCGCGGAGATTTGTTTGAGAAGGCCGTTTGCGTCTTGACGCCCACGCAAAAATCCCATGACGCAGCCGTTCGCAAACTGGAGCGGTTTTGGAAATCGACTGGCGCCCGGGTCTTGAAATTGCCTCCGGAGCAGCATGATCTATTTGTCAGTCGAACGAGCCATTTGCCGCATGTTGTGGCTGCGACCCTGGCGAACCTGGTATTAAACCCGGCGCAACCCAAAGGCCAGGCGAACCTATGCGCGAATGGTTTTCGAGACACGACACGCATCGCCTCCGGTTCGCCGGAAATGTGGCGGGACATTGCTCTGGCCAATCGCAAACATCTTGCGAGCGCGATAAGCGATTTTATTTCCGAACTCCAATCATTTGAAAACGCCTTGAAAAACGCGGACGCCGAAGGTATCGAGCATTTTTTTGCGACAGCAAAAAGCCGCCGGGACCGATGGCGGGCTAGCCGGCAGTTTTGAATTTTGAGCTTTAATGCCTCTTCCCGATTTAATTGAAATTGTTCCGCTGAAAGAACCGGTACACGCGGAGATTACCGTGCCGGGGTCAAAGAGCATTACGAACCGGGCGCTGATTCTGGCGGCGCTGGCCGAGGGCGAAGTCACACTCAAAGGGGCGCTGTGGAGCGAGGACACGCAGATCATGACCGAGGCTTTGCGAAAACTTGGGTTCCAGATTCGCGTGGAGGCCGATCCGAAAGAGTTTTGCAACCGGACGATCACGGTAAAGGGTCTGGGCGGGAAAATTCCGAATGGCGGCACGGTGGGCAAGCCATTGGAACTTTTCGTGGGCAACGCCGGCACGGCGGCGCGCTTCCTGGCGGCATTTGTTTGTTTGGGAGATGGAATTTATCATCTAAGCGCCGTGTCCCGAATGTATGATCGGCCGCAGGCGGCGCTATTCAAGGCGTTGCGGGAGTTGGGCTACCGGGTCGAAACCGAGTATGGGAATGATCGATTGCCGGCGTTTATCGAAGGTTCAGGCCCGGCTCCCGGAGCAAAGTGCAAGGTAAGCATCGAGAAGAGCTCGCAATTCGCGTCCGCGCTGTTGCTGTGCGCGAAAGCGGGTGAATGGGACGTAAAGGTCGTGGGCGAAAATGCGGAGGAATCGCCGTATGTGGCGATGACTTTGAAGATGATGGAAGTATTTCCGCGCGAGGGCGGAACATTTCAGATTGAACCGGATGCAAGTAGCGGGAGTTATTTTTGGGCAGCCGGGACACTTGCGCCTGCAGATCAAGAATCTGAGCAGTTCGAACATTCGGAGCACTTCGCAACCGTGACAGGGATGGTGTCTTTGAACTCCGTTAGCGTCTCTGATTGGCCAGAATCGCTTTGGCAGATTGACCAAAAATTTCCAGAAGTTTTAATGAATTCCCGGTTGTGGACGGGGCTAATGGTCGAAAAATTGAGCGGCCGTGCTGATCAACGGCTCCTGGTTTCTGGATTTGAAAAAAATAACATTTCAAGAGCAACAGATTTAGGTGACAGCATCATGACCGCCGTCGTTTTGGCTCCGCTTTCTCTTCACCAGATTCATTTCACTGATCTTGGTCGTTTGCGGGTTCAGGAGACCGAACGCGTCGCCGCCCTGCGCGCCGAAATGACTAAATGCGGCGCAAAGGTTGAAGAAAGTGGGGACACACTCATTGTGCATCCATCGAGAAGCAGCGATCTTCACGGCGCGGAGATAGAGACTTACAATGACCATCGCATGGCGATGTGTTTCGCCGTTTTGGGATTGAAAGTGCCGGGAATCAAAATTAAAAATCCGTCGTGCGTGAAGAAGACGTTCCCGAATTTTTTTCAGAAATTGGCGACACCGCCGCCGAAAGGTATGGGGGCGATGATTCTGGATGCGGCGGGGCGCGCATTGGGCATGGATGAATTGTTTGCGGAAGAGACTGAGTCGGATGAATGATTTTGAGGATGAGGATGATTTCGCAATGAAGAATACTGTTATAGCCATTGACGGGACGAGCGCGAGCGGGAAGAGCACGAATGCCAAGCTGGTGGCCCGCGCGCTGGGCTATGTCTATGTGGATACCGGCGCGATGTACCGGACCCTCGCCTGGCATTGTTTACAAAATAAAATTGATCCGCATGATGCCAAAGCCGTCGCCGCCGCGTGCCGAAAATGGAAAACGCAACTGCAATGCGTGGAGAAAAACGAGCTTCGCGCGGTGCATCTGCTGGTGGATGGCTATTATCCGGAAAACGAAATCCGCACGTCGGCGACGAGCGCGGCTGTGCCTCATGTGGCCGCGGTGCCCAAAGTCCGTGAATGGATGGTCAAGCGCCAGCGCGAATGCGAGCAATTCGGCAACCTGGTGATGGAGGGGAGAGACATCGGCACGAACGTGTTTCCGGAGACGGAATTTAAATTTTATCTCGATGCGTCACTCGCCGAACGCACCGCCCGCCGCGCCGCGGATGGTGTCCAGGAAAACCTGGCTGCGCGGGACGAACGCGACAGCCAGCGCGCCGTGGCGCCGCTCATGGTGCCGCTGGGAGCCCTGGTCATTAACAATTCCAATATGACTTCGGACCAGACGAGCGGATTGATTATCGAGGATATCAGAAAAAGGCTGAAATAAGGCCCCATGAATTTCTCGTATCGATGCGGTTGGCTTTTTTTCCGTCTTGTTTTCGCAATTTTATTTCGAGCGCGCTATATCGGCGCAGACCATGTGCCCAAAAAAGGCGGGGTGATTCTGGCGGCCAACCACGCCAGCTACCTGGACCCGCCGCTGGTGGGCGCGGGCCTGGATCGCGACATCAATTACCTTGCGCGCCAGTCCCTGTTTCGCTTTCCGCTTATCGGCCGGCTGCTGCGGAGTTGGAATTCCGTGCCGGTGGACCGCGAAGGCGGTGGCGCGCGCGGTCTTAAGAACATTCTGGACCGGTTGCTCGGCGGCGCGGGAATTATCTTATTCCCCGAAGGCACACGGAGCTACGACGGCGAATTGCAACCAGCCCACGCGGGCATCGGCCTGACGGTGGCCAAATCCGACGCGCCAGTGGTGCCTGTCCGGGTCTTTGGCTCGCATGAAGCGTGGGGACGGAACCAAAAATTGCCGCGGCCAAAGAGGATTACTGTGAAATACGGCGAGCCGATGCAATTCGAGAAATTGCGGGCCGAAGCGCGCAATTGTTCCAAGGTCCGGCTAAAACAAATTTACCAGCAAATCGCCGACGAAATCATGGCGGCGATTGCAGCGCTGCGCGAAGAATAGGGCGTTTGAAAGCGCTCTAGATCCCCCAATTCGAGAGCGTGCTGCTGATGCTATTGACCGCTTGAATCAATTTTGGGTGCGACTGCTCGAATCCTATCACTGACGACCGCAGTTCTTGAACCGGGCTTTTGAGCGATTTCAGCTTTTCGCGGTCGGTTTCAAGAACGGCCATCTCCGCCTTTAGTCTGGCCAATGACTCGAGCAACTCATTCTTGCCCGATTCACTCATTGTTCCCGAGCGGATTTTGGCTTCGATATCGCTGATTATTTGCTGAATCATGCTTTAAAGGTATCCGCTCCGGCAAATTCGGCAAGTAATCCGGTCACCAGCGCCCGGCCTTCGGTAGCAGCGGTTGGACAAGCTGCCAGATTTTCAAGCAGACGTTTTCGATGGAGCCTGCGGCGTCGACCGCGTGGATGCGATTGGGCTCGGCGGCGGCGATGGCCTGGTAGCCTTTGTCCACACGCGCAAAAAATTCCTCGTTCGATTCTTCGAAGCGGTCGCGAATGAAGGGCATGGTCGCCTGACGCATGGCCCGGCGGTACTCGCTGATTTCCGGTGAGATCGTCAGCAGCAACGTCAAATCCGGTATGGTGTCGCCCACGGCCACGTCCACAATGCCCCGGACCATTTTCAAATCCAATTGCCGGCCATACCCCTGGTAGGCCATGGTGGAATCATAAAAGCGGTCGCACACGACAACCTCGCCCGCGGCGAGAGCGGGCCGGATGACTTCGCGAACGAGTTGCGCGCGACTGGCGTTCATTAGAAGCAATTCGGCTTCAGGAGTCATCGCGGCGTTATTTTTGCTGTGCTTGAGTGTGTGGCGGATTTCTTCGCCAATGGACGTGCCGCCGGGTTCGCGCAACGCGCGGACGGGATAGCCCAGGGTCCGGAATTGGCGCCCCAGCAGTTCCACCTGCGTGGACTTGCCGCAGCCTTCGGTTCCCTCGAACGTGATGAAAAGGCCCTTTTGCATTGCAAAGGTTAGATCTTCTTGAGCCGTGGACCTTTGGGCGTGTCTTCGATGGCCCAGCCTTTGGATTTTAGCTCGTCTCGGATTGCATCAGACTTCTTGAAATCTTTCGTCTTGCGCGCTGTTTGTCGAGCTTCAAATAAGGCGGCAATATCCGCGGGAACCTCGGCTTCCGATTTTGTTCCGACGCCCAGAACGGAATCCATTTTTTGCCATGCCAACAATGCCGCTGCGGCGTCACCGGCGCTGAGGGAATTTTCGGCAACGCGGCGATTGAGTTCGCTGACCCATTCAAAAACGACGGCCCAGGCGGCGGACATGTTGAGGTCATCGGACAAGGCGTCGCCGAACTTTTGGAGCGTTGAAGTGGAATTTTCTGTGCCTGACGCGGCAGAAGTTGCGGGTGAACCTGCGATTTCTCGAACTTTGGCGAGGCATTCGTCAATGCGGGCGAGCGCGGTTTTGGCGCCCTGCAGGCCTTCAAGTGTGAAGTTAAAGGTTTCGCGATAATGGGCGCTCAGGAGTAATCGACGGATTTCGCGCCCGGTAAATCCTTTAGCCAGCAAATCACGCAGGGTAAAAAAGTTGCCGAGGGATTTGCTCATCTTTTTTCCTTCCACGAGCAGATGCGCGCCGTGCAGCCAGTATTTTACAAACGGCTTTCCGGTGGCGCCTTCGCTTTGCGCGATTTCGTCCTCGTGATGCGGAAAAATCAAATCTTCGCCGCCCAAATGCAGATCAAATCCCTGGCCGAGGATTTTCATGCTCATGGCGCTGCACTCGATGTGCCAACCGGGCCGGCCCTCGCCAAACGGACCGGGCCAAAACACTTCGCCGTCTTCGGGCGAACGTGCCTTCCAAAGAGCAAAATCGGCGATGGATTCCTTGGCATATTCGTCACTTTTGACGCGCTCGCCCGCGCGAAGTTCCTCGAAATTCAGTTTCTGGAGCTTTCCATACGTGCAACCCGCCCCGCGGTATTTCTCGATGGAAAAGTACACCGACCCATCGGTGGCCTGGTAGGCGAAACCGCGGGTGAGGAGGGTTTGGATGAGCGAAATAATGTCCGGTATAAATTCAGTGGCGCGCGGTTTCTGATGAGGCTCCAGGCAGTTCAGCGTTTTCATATCCTCAAAAAACGCCGATTCATACTTGCCCGTGAAATCGCGCAATGTCGTCCCGGTTTCGCGGACGCCTTTGATGATTTTGTCTTCCACGTCGGTGACGTTCATCACGTGGTTGACCTGAAAGCCGTTAAATTCCAGGGTGCGGCGCACCAGGTCGCCCAGGACAAATGTCCGCCAATTTCCGATGTGGGCAAAGTCATAGACCGTGGGCCCGCAGCAATACATGCCCACCTCCGGCGACGTGATCGGTGCGAAGTCCTGGAGCGAGCGCGATAGCGTGTTAAATAGTTTTAATCCCATTTTGCGAGCGGCAAATTAAGGCCCTGGAACCCAAAGAAAAAGGTTTTTGTGGCAGGGATGCCGGGCTGCGGCGTCGAAAATTGAATCGGAAATGCCTATGCCGCACATTTTTTGGGTATAGGGATGGAAACCGGAAACGAGAGCAGGAAAATGGGTGGAATTGTGCGTTTTTATTGGGATATTTAACAAAAATGCTGGGAAAACGAGCGGGATTATAGGCCGGCGCCTGGAAGCCGCCGAATCCAACAGAATCATCCCGTCCCGGTTACGCTGAATGCCGGAAGGTTGACTTTTATCGCGAAAAGGCTGAGATTATCGAGGAGGTAATTATGCAAATAAAACAAGGAATCATACTGGGAGCGGTGTTGGGACTGGCAACTTCACGCATGGCGCTGGCCGAACCTACCGCTCTGGACCTAATCAAGCGAGGCGACGATTATGTGGGAATACAATCCAAGGACAAAGTCATTCAGATTTATTCTGACAAATCTGTCGCCAGCCTGCAACCGAACGTCTGGCACGTCGTTTATTTCGATCCGAGCGTGTTTTCCAGGATAACGGATGTGAAGTTTGAGGCCGGACAGCAGTCGGGAATCGGGCACATGCATCCGTTTGCGCTTCCCGCCAAGTCGGATCAAATTCTGGATCTGTCGAAAATCACGGTGGATTCGGACCGCGCGGTGCAAATCGCGGCAGCGCAGCCATTGTTAAAGGGACTTAACCTGCGATATTCCAAGATTACTTTGGAAAAAGGCGACAATGGCCCGGAATGGAAGGTTGAATTGTGGTCCGCCAAAGTCAGCGACCCGACCAAAGACGCTAACGTCGGCGATCTCCGGGTTTCGGCCACGGATGGGTCGGTTATCCAATCGAATCTGCATCCGGGAAATGCGGGCGGGACGGAATAAGAAGTGAGTCAGTTAAAGCTCCAAATCCCAACATCCAAGCGCCAGAGAACGTCCAGGCACCAAACTTCAATTTCGAAGTTTGGCGCCTCTCTGGGTTTTGGTGGTTTGAATTTGGAATTTAACCATAACCATTGCGGACTCGCGATTGCGGAATGCGGAGCGGCGCATTCCGACTGCGGCTGTTGGCAAGTGCTATTCCGAAAGGCTTCGGGACTACATCATTGAAATGCCAAATATTTAGGGTGCTACATTGGGTGCTACAGGGGTGCTAAATCGATCGGATGGTGAATGATTGGATGATTGCGATTGCTGAACCGGCGAGGCTACGACCCGACAAGTCGGCCTTTTGCCTTACTTCGGCGCCGCAGACTTCGGCCGCTACCAATAAGTTTCGCGCGATGGCCCCGAAGATCGCGAAGGAATAAATATCCCTTAAAACCTCTTCGTGTGATGATTTGATATGGTATACAGTCTGAAAAGCCGTAACATCCGTAACAACGTTGAATATCAACTACTTAGCCCGTAACAAATCAGCAACAAACCCGCACCAGGTCCGTAACAACCCGATATTGGATTGATGGATTGATGGGGCGGCCAAACACTGGATGAATGGATTGATGGATACGTGGATTGATGGACCCGGCTTCGCTCGGAAGCTTCCGCCGCCGCTCAGAAGCTATGGCGCGGCAAGACGGCGCGACAAGGGGCATTCAGACTGAATGAACTGAATCATGTTCGTGCGTTAATGATGATTAAGGTTTGATGATTGCTCGAAAATCGGCTACATCGGCTACATCGTTGAACCTCAATGATTTAGTCGGCAACATTTCGGCAGCACGAAAAGCTACAAAGAGTTACATTATCGTTATCGTTTGGCGATGGGGCGGCGGCTGAGAGTATGGCGTGATTGAGCCGGCCGCTACGGTTTGGTTTTAAGGAACGCGGACAGCGGTGTCCACGAGGAGCTGGGGAAATGGTGGGTGAAGCGTTTGGCACGGTGGTTTGTATCGCGAGACCTGAAGCACGCAGACTCGGCGGTCCGCGCTCCAAAGAGGCTTGTTCTGGCTGTGCCATTTTTTCTTTGTCTGGCTTCGTTAAGCGAAAACG
>DASYYL010000031.1:0-2668 GCA_035933915.1 Verrucomicrobiia bacterium | reverse complement strand
AACCCGTGCCGGCGGCTGCGCCAGGCGGAACGGTCGAGGTAGTATAAGTCGCCGTGCCGCTTTGGAAGGCAACTTGGTTCCAGGAACTGGGTTGGTCGCTAGTCACGGTCGTGCTTGTCCCATTCCATGACGTCGGGAAATCAGCTGAAAACAGGTAGCTGGTTTCAAAGCTTTGTCCGTGGGCGGCCGACGCCGCCAGAGCAAAAACGGCTGCAGTGGCTGGCATTGGTGTGAATTTCTTTAGGGAGCCTTTTTTCTTTTTCATAATAAAATGCGTTATCTAATTTCAGGTCAGCAGTTCTTTTTTTACGGCAACAGCAAGCACTGGAGCGGTGGTCAACGCTCCAACACCGCGAGTATATGCGGAACCGTGGCTGTATGGCAACAAAAAAAGTAAAAAAAAGTAAAATAGCCGCACCAGGATTGTAAAACTTTGAATAGTCAAATCAATTGAGGCTTTTCCCCACAATTATGCCGTCCAAATTTTTTGGTTGAGCCATTTTGGCACGCATTAATAGAGAACTGAACTTGAATATCCAAACCTGCGAACGGACTCAACAAAAAGCAGGAACGGCCCAAAACTCCGGTTTAAGAAAAAAATGGTCCAATTTCCCAATCGAGCGGAGAGTTTGACCGAACGCAGGAGATTGTCTGTGGCGGACAATTAAATCGTTTGTTTTGAACGGCGATTCGTGGGACAATCGGCGCCACGATTAATGTGTGAAGAGTCGATTCATTGATTTTCATCCACAAAACTTATGATTTTGCGCCGGTTTTTTTCCAAGGCTATTCGAGATGCCATTGCCATGCGCAAACACGTTCAACGGTTGCTGCACGCCCAACGCGATTTGCTGTCGGGGCAGGCCATTACGGCGATTGAGTCAAAAATTGACGAGTTGGATACGGCCATAGCCAACGGCGCAAACACGGGAAAAATCAGCATTGCGGCGGAAGAGCTTCAGTTTACGGGCGAAAAATGGATCAAAGCCTATCCCAACCCGGTTGCCCGAGAAAACGTGGAAGTTCTGCTGGTCGCCATTGCCGTGGCCATGGGCATTCGGACCTTTTTCCTGCAACCTTTCAAGATTCCCACCGGTTCGATGCAGCCGACCCTTTACGGCATTACCTCTACGCCCGATTTTGCGCCTTATGTTCGCGACGCCCAAAATTTTGACGATTTGACAGACCAGCAGAAAGCGGAGATGCAGGCCAAGGCTGCCGAGCAGGTTAAATTGAAGAATTCGATTGTCATTCCCGGTGGCTGGGAGCGTTTTGAGCAATGGATCCATGGGGTTTCATATGTGCATTTTGTAGCTCCGGAAGATGGCAGCTTCGACACGGCTACACCGCCATGGCCGGGCGCCATTTTGAGTCTGTACCAGCGCATTGAATTCGCCGGTAAATGGTACCCGATTCTCTTTCCTCCGGATTGCGGGGAAGAAACATTGCAGGACCGGGCCGGACTGACCCTTGTTCCAGGGCGCGTTTATAAAAAGGGCGAGGACGTAATCAAAATGCGTATTCACGCCGGGGACCATTTGTTTGTAGACCGGCTCACATATAATTTCAGGCCACCGAGGCGAGGGGAGATTGTTGTTTTCGAAACTTCAGGGATTGACCGTCTTCCTCCTTCCGAGCAAAACACCTTTTACATTAAGCGTCTAATGGGTTTGGGCGGAGATCACTTGTCCTTGAATCAGGATTACCAGGTCGCCGGGGTACCGCAACCACCGACTTTTCTGGACGTGGGCATTGAACCAGCCGGCAACCTAATTGTGAATGGCCGGCAGATTACCGCCGGGATGCCGCATTTTGAGAATTTATACTCATTTTCCAATCCGCCCAAGGGACAAAGCGTTCTGAATTACGTGGACGATAAATATTATGGCAACGCGATGATAGGGGCGCTGGCGCCGGGCGGCGAATACGACGTCTTGCCGGGTCATGTTTTCGTCATGGGCGATAACACATTTAACAGCTACGATTCGCGCTATTGGGGCGACTTTCCTGAAACCAAGATCATTGGCAAATCATTCTTCGTGTATTGGCCAATCACGAGCCGGTTTGGTTTGGATGACGACTAACCGAAATGAAACGGTTTTAATCACCGGCGGCTCATCGGGCATTGGGCTTGAATTAGCCAAATGTTTTGCCGCTGATGGATGCCGGTTGGTGCTGGTCGCGCGCAATGCGCCGGCCCTGGAGCAAGTCTCCAGCACGTTAAAGGACCAGTTCAAGGTGGAAACTATAGTTTTACCCGCCGATTTGTCACGTGGGGATGCGCCAAAGCAGATCTTTGACAATCTGGCGAACCGTGGGATTTCCGTGGACGTGCTTATTAATAACGCGGGTTTTGGTCTGCACGGGGATTTCGTCGAATTGCCGCTCCAACGACAGCTTGAGATTATCAAGGTTAACGTTATGGCATTGACCGAATTGACTGGCTTGTTTTTGCCTGAAATGGTCCGAAAAAGGAGCGGCGGAATTCTCAACGTGGGGTCGGTGGCCGGATTCGTCCCGGGTCCAAATTTGGCCGTTTATTATGCGACCAAGGCCTTTGTCCAATCATTTTCCGAGGCGCTGGCCGAAGAGCTGACAGGAATCGGCGTGTCAGTGACTGTACTTTGCCCGGGGCCGACTGAATCCAATTTCGGAGTTGTGGCCCGGG
>DASYYL010000028.1:0-1644 GCA_035933915.1 Verrucomicrobiia bacterium | reverse complement strand
TGGCATCGCCGCACTGGTATTGTCGAACCAGTGACCGCTTCGAAATGATCCGACCGGCGTAATCTGAAAATCCCAAATTTCCGGGATTCGAGCGCCGGAGAATGCTCAAATACCAAACCTCTCAATTTGGACGTTGGGCGGTTGGTATTTCTCCGGATGTTGGTGCTTGGAATTTGAGGTTTTTCACATCCCCATGATCTGATAACCGCAATCCACGTAGAGCGTTTGCCCGGTAATCGCAGCGGCGCCGTCGCTTGCCAGGAAAACCCCCGTGGCGCCGAGTTCATCCGGGGAAATATTCCGCTTGAGTGGAGAATGGTCCTCGTAATGTTTGAGCATAGCCGTGAAGCCGGCAATGCCGCGGGCAGCCAGGGTGTTCACAGGACCGGCGCTGATGCAGTTGACCCGGATTTTTTTAGAACCCAGGTCGTAGGCCAGATAGCGCGCGGACGCTTCAAGGGCCGCTTTGGCCACGCCCATGACGTTGTAATGAGGCACGACTTTTTCAGCGCCATAATAGCTCATGGCCACGATGCTGCCGCCTTCCGTCATCAGCGGAGCAGACGCGCGGGCCAGGGCGACCAGTGAATAGGCGCTGACGTCGTGGGCCACGCGAAAGGCTTCACGGCTGGTGTTGAGAAATTCGCCCTCCAGCGATTCTTTAGGCGCGAAAGCCACGGAGTGGAGCAATAGATTAAGTTTGCCGAATTTATCGCCAACGCTCTTAAAGACATTGGCGATTTCATCATCTTTTGTGACGTCACAAGGCAAAATAAGGGTGTCAGTTCCGAACGTTCCCGCAAGTTCCTCCACGTTTTCCTTCAGGCGTTCGCCCTGATACGTAAAGGCCAGTCTGGCGCCTTCGCGGGCCCAGGCCTGCGCTATGGCCCAGGCGATCGAGCGTTTGTTGGCGACACCGAAGACAATTCCAGTTTTTCCTTCGAGGAGCGACATGAAACGGATTCTACGGAGATTGTCTTTTTTGTCAAATGGCGGCCGGATTCGGCAGCCTCGACGCCCGACGTCTCACCGACTACTCTCTGAGCAATGAGTTCGGACAAGATTATAGACGGCCTGATTTTCTATATCGCGCTGGTGGCCCTGCTTACCTTCCACGAATTCGCGCATGCCTGGGCAGCGTGGCTATGCGGCGATGATACCGCCCGACTACAAGGCCGTTTGTCGCTAAATCCCGTCATGCACATTGATCCCATCGGGACCGTATTGTTCCCCCTGCTGATGATTTTCATAGCCCCCCTTGGCGGATTCCTGATTGGCTGGGCGAAACCCGTTCCGATCAGTTTGAGAAATTTGCGCAACCCCGTTCGCGATGACATTCTGATCGCGCTGGCGGGACCGGCAATGAACCTGTTGCTGGCCGTGGTGCTCGTGGGAATAGCGCGCATTGTGTTTATATTTAGTTCTGTGGAATCCACCCTCCTGGTTCTGCGGTTCGCCTCACTAAGCCTGCTGTTATGTTTATTCAATCTGATTCCAATTCCACCGCTGGATGGGTCGCATGTGTTGCGGAATTTTATTGGGATGAGTTGGGAGACTTACATGAACCTGTGCCGCTTTGGATTCATTGGTGTGTGGATCATCTGGCAAATACCCTTTGTTCGGGACATGCTCGGTGATTGCATG
>DASYYL010000023.1:0-7590 GCA_035933915.1 Verrucomicrobiia bacterium | reverse complement strand
AGACTCGAAAGACGAGTTCTGGAGTGACTTTGGATTCCGGTCCGGGTTTATTGGTCGTGTTCATCTACTACCATATATGGGCAGACGACGACGGCATGTTCAACAGGAACAATCGAAACTTTTTGGAACTTTTTGGAACTTAGCCTGTTCGGCGACGTTAAAAACCGGCCGTATCAAACAATTGTCTTGCCACCCGTCACTCGTACTCCGGGATAAAAACCGGATGCCCCATTCTTTCGCTCAGCTTGCCCGTGGAATCAGTCTCCAGAAGACAGCCATGTTCATCAGTGCCGGGCAGTTCCAGCGTCGTCCAATAATCGTAAATCTTTCGCAATTGCGCGTGCAACCCTTCCATCCCCGGAGGTTTGACGTGATACGCATTGGCTCCAAATAGATAGGCGCATTTCACGTCATCAGGGTCCGCCGACATCGTAAAGACAATCGTGGGAATGATCTTAAAATGACTGCGCTTGAGAAATAAGAGCAATTCGAATCCGTTGACCCTGGGCATATTCAGGTCCGTCAGCAAAAAGGTCGGGAACACATATTTTTCGCAGTCCGCATACTTTCCCTTCCGCCGCAAAAAAGCGATCGCTTCGTCGCCGTCATCCACGGAATACACGCGCTCCGAAACGCCGATGTCTTCAAATGCCGATTTAATCAGCATGTTTTCGGTTGGGTTGTCCTCCACAATGAGAACTGAACCTCTTTTCACATCAAATCTCCTTTCGCCCAACCTCCGTCCACAATAACAGTTTGTCAAGCCGTCTATGAGCCTTACTTCAACACCGGCCTCGGCCCGTGGCGCTGCCGCTTCGATGTTCAGTCCGTGCCACCCAAAAATTTGACACCGCTCCAGAAAGGATTACTGTTACTGCGAGCGAGAGGAGGATGATTATGGAAAACGGAAACGAAGAGCATTTGTTATTATACGATAGCGGCAGAGGGCCGCTTTTTCTGCGGGTGCCGGTTGCGATTGTCGGTTTTATTTTGCTGTCAGTTGGCGCGCGCGCCATTTCATTCAACCTCCCTGGCTACGACCCGGGCATTGATCCAACGGCCGACTCGGGCTCCGCGGCGCCCGCCTTCCTTTCATTATTGGGGTTGGCGCTTCTATTCGCCGCAGTCTGGTTCCGTCGCGAGCGCATCTATTTCGACGCCCGGCGCGTCGACATCATCGTCCGGATTTCCACACCATTTCGCGAGCGTGCGCGCCGGGTTTCCCTTTCGGACGCCACCGGGATCTATCGGGAATTTTGCCATGGCTGGCGTGCCGACACCTATTGGAACATCGGCATTGCCTTCAGAGATCACGGGCAATGCCCCCTTGCCAGCGGGTGTGACCGGCACGAAGACTTTGCCGGGATACTTTCGGAGAAAATCCAATTGCCAATCCTGGAAATCCCGAACTAACAATAGCCCGGCGGGTTATCCGCGAATGACGCGAATTGACGCGAATTATTTTTGTCACGGCTCGGCCGGGAGACGGAATGACGCCGTCAGCCAGCTTCATAGCGGTTTTTCGCAGGGAGAATGCTGAGACACAGTCCTAAAAAAAGAAGGGCGGCTTTCACCGCCCTCCCGCATGCTGGATAAGCCAGCAATTGAGTCATCAGGCCAACATCATACTCCATTTCTTCCGGTATGTCAAGATGGTGGCAGCGCCGGTAGTGGTACAGTTTGAAACCTAAGATGTTAGGTTTTTGCTTGAAACAGAAAAGCGCTTATCCGATGTTTGGGCATGCCTAAACGCTCAAGCAAAGACATAAACGAAACCGCTTTCAATATCGTCCAGCAATCCACGGGGCAGGCCGCGCCGGTTCCGGCCAAAAACCCCGCAGCCGTGGCCCTGGGGCGGTTAGGTGGTTTAAAGGGTGGAAAAGCGCGGGCAAACGCTCTTTCGGCCAAAAAACGTAAGGAAATAGCCCAAAAAGCGGCAAATACTCGATGGAAGCAAACTAGTTAAAAAAAGCGGTTGACAGCAATCAGAAGTTAAGGTTAATTGTTTTAACTTAAACGATGAAAACGACGTTTTTTTTAACCGAAGTCGCTAAAGACTGGGGAAACCACAACCTATCTATCGCACAAGAAACCCTCGTGGAGGCTGAAAAGGCCACGGCGCAGCGGGTAGATAAAATTAAAGACCCGCTGTTCGACACCCCAAATTATCCCAATATACGCGGATATATGAGATGGGTAATGGTTCAAAAGCATTTTCATTTAGCCGCGAAAAAATTTCATGGGATTACACCGGCATGGGTAAACCTCGGGGGCGTGAACATGCTCGAACTGCACGGAAAATACACCATTGTCACGCCGTGCCATTTGTTGAAGCAGGAAGCAACGCCAAATGAAACGCAATATCGCCGAGACCTTCGGATTCAAAATCAAGTTTGTCCATTGCTATTTAACCTGGATAACGGGCCCAAAGTGGATTTAGAGGAAAACCGTTTGCGAATCCTATTAGTTCACGGCGCAAAGGAGGGGATATTCGCTTATTTGCGGGCCTATATCGACCCGGAAAATAGTGCCATCTACCGCGATTTGTCGGAAAATATAATGCTGATGCCCAAACTCCTTCCTTCGATTGATTTTGAACCAGTTGAAGAACCTAAAGTCGGACTGAAAGACACCGGGGAAAAGAAAAAATCTGCTAGTGGTGAAGAATGAATACTGCGTTCCCTAACAGAATTACTCAATGTCGACAATTGGCTGGTCTATCAAAGACCGATTTAGCCAACAAACTTAATCTGTCTGTAGCGGCCATAAGCCAGTGGGAAAATGGAACGAAAAATCCTACGACTGATAATCTTGTATTGATCAGTCGCGAATTAAACATTCCGATGCAATTGCTTTTAACTCCCATTCCCCATGAAGTTTCTTGTCGCGGGCCAATTACTTTTCGGGCCCGCGCATCGGTGAAAACGGGAATTTTAAGGCGACAGGCTCAAAGCTTGGCGGAATTGGCCGCCGAAGCGTTTATCTGGCTTGAAAAAAGAGTTTCTATTCCAAGCGCACCCATGCCTGAAATTGCGCCTTCCGAGCCTGAAGAATCGGCAGATGAATGCCGTCGCGTTTGGGGATTGGGAAACCGTCCGATTTCAAAATTGGGCGAGCTGTTCGAATCGAAGGGGATCCGATTGTGCTCCGCGTCATTTGGCGATACAAGGTTCGATGCCTTCTCTTGCATTTTAAGTGGCCGCACTTTTGTTTTCCTTGGGACAGTAAAACAGGATAGAGCCCGCTCAAGATTTGACGCCGCGCATGAACTGGGACATCTGGTTATGCACCAGCATTATTCCGAAGAGGAATTTGAAAAGAACGCAGCAGAACTTGAAAAACAAGCAAATGCTTTCGCTGCTTCTTTTTTGATGCCGGCGGAAACATTCTCGCTTGATGTTGTAGACGCAAGCATTGAAGGATTTAAACGGCTTAAGCCTAAATGGGGAGTGTCAATCCAGGCAATGGTAATGCGAGCCAAAGACTTGGAATTGATTTCGGAAGAGACTTACGAGCGACATGTGAGGAACATGAGCACACAAGGCTGGCGCAGGGCAAGAGGCGAGCCATTGGATAATTTTGTGCCGGAAATAAATCGGTCAGTCGGCAAAAAAAGCATGGAACTTCTTACAAGCGGAAATTCGATAAATCTTTGGGATATACCAAATGAGCTTCCGCTGCCGGATTCAATTCTTGAAAGCGTTTTTGAAATTAACTTAAGAGCCATGGTTCCTAAGGAGCTTGATAATATAATTGTTTTGCATCGAGCAACTCATCTGGATTAAGCAACTCTAATTAGATACTTAAAAAGCATTAAATTCAACAATGTGAGATTTTTGAGTTTTATGCTTGACCGCTCAAGCATGTCGAGGCATATTGTGGACATGAACAAATTAACGACCGAAGAAAAGGTGAGGGTGGTTGCCTGTTTGGTTGAAGGTAATTCGCTCCGCGCCACCGTCCGCATGACCGGCATCCATCGCACGACGATTCAAAAGCTGTTGGTCGAATTGGGCAAGGCCTGTTCGCAGTATCAGGACAAGACCTTTCGCAACCTGAATTGCAAACGTATCCAGTGCGATGAAATTTGGAGTTTCGTTTACGCGAAGGACAAAAACCTGCCGGACGAAATGAAGGGCCAGGACGGAGTTGGCAGCGTGTGGACGTGGGTTGCCATTGACCCCGAATCAAAGCTTGTCCCTTGCTGGTTCGTAAGCAGCCGTGACGCGAGCGCAGCGTATCATTTTATGCACGATGTTGCTGGACGGCTCGCCAATCGCGTCCAGTTGACCACAGACGGCTATAAACCGTATCTGAATGCCGTTGAAGATGCTTTTGGCGCGGAGATTGATTACGCCCAACTCCAAAAGATTTACGGGGTTCCGCAGGCGAACAACGCGGAGATTCGCTATTCACCCGCACAGTGCATGGGAGCGCGAAAAGCGGTGGTCAGCGGGATGCCCGAATACCGGCACGTCTCCACCAGCCATGCGGAACGGCACAATCTCACGATGCGCATGAACATGCGCCGATTTACGCGCCTGACCAATGCATTTTCAAAGAAGGTTGAAAACCATGGGGCAGCGATTGCGCTCCATTACATGCACTACAATTTTGCCCGTTTTCACCAATCCTTGCGCGTGACGCCTGCTATGGCGGCTGGAATCAGTGACCATGTTTGGAGCTTGGAAGAAATCGTCGGATTGCTAAAATAAGCCCGTTGATTACAAATAGTGACATAATCAGGATTTTAAAAAGCCGTGTTCCGATAGGGGAGCAAATCCCCGTTCGGAAAATTCTTGGCTTTATCGAAATGAGTGGCGTTTTAACAGCTGAGGATTGGGAACCGCATCCCTCCGAAATAGCCAGAGACAGCAGCTATCCAGCATGGAAGCGGAAGGTTCAGGCTGTCCTCCACACCATGAAACTTGAACGGAAGCTAAACCATTTTCCGGAAACTCATCGGTATAGCTTCAACGCTCAAAGCTTCAATTAAATTTCAAAACGTACCACTACCAAACTGATACACTACCGCAGCGCCGGTAGTGCCTGAGACACTACCGGGAGACGGAAAGCCTTGCTTTTGGCCCGGGCGAAGGATACATGTCAGCCGACGAACTCGAAACAGTATTCGGGCCGTTCCCCAAAAAGACAGCGAAACGTAAAGGGCGAAAGACGAAATGAACGCCCGCCTGCTTCACAGGCTGAAAGCCTCAAAAGCCGGTCCATCGCCCTAATTCGTCCGCGCCCCGGAAGGTTAATCCAAAAGCGCAATCAACCGGTTCCAATCGTTCGGCCGCTCCCGCTCCCGGTGAGGACCCCCGGACCACCCGAACGCAGGAAAATTGCACGAGGAACGGCTTGCCCTGCGGACGTTATTCTCGCGTGGCGCACGCACATCCTTCCTAACGGCCTGGGCAAAACTTGGCCGGCACCCGGTCAATTTCTTTTCGGATTTGTTCCGCGTTTGAGTCCCGCCTTGCGGGATTTCATGGCAGGATTTTATTTCAAGGGGTTGGACAAATACGGTCCAACCACGGGATCTGCATATGGTCCGATTCAAGTTTGCGTGCCTCCCGCCCGCAACCCTGTTAAGATCCTCAAATGGCTGATGTCTTCTCGAAACCCAAACGATCCAAAGTGATGGCGGCAATTCGATCGAAGGGCAACAAAGAAACTGAATTGAGGCTCGCATTGATACTCCGCGCCCACGGGATCAAAGGCTGGCGGCGGCATCGCCCACTGCCGGGCAAACCGGATTTCGTATTCCCCACGCAGCGCCTCGCTGTATTTGTTGACGGTTGCTTCTGGCATGGCTGTCCAAAGCACGGTCGAAATCCGGACAGCAACCAGCATTATTGGCTGGCCAAGCTCAAGCGCAACAGAATGAGAGACAAAATGGTGAATCGCGCCTTAAGGGTTTCTGGCTGGAAAGTCTTGCGACTGTGGGAACACGACCTGCGCTCAATTGAACATGCAGTAAAGCGAATCGAGTCGAGCTTGCAGAGAGTGCAAAGACTCGCTTAACTAACGGGCAGATGAGTTTGACAGCTATCGAATTATGCGCGGGGGGCGGGGGCCAGGCGCTTGGCTTGGAAATGGCCGGGTTTCACCACGTTGCCGCAGTCGAATACGAGCCGCACTTTTGCACGACGCTCCGAAGGAATCGCCCTCATTGGAATGTCGTCCAGCAAGATATTCGTCATTTTCGCTGGGAGGATTTCAAACGCGTCGATTTGATTGCCGGCGGCGTCCCGTGCCCACCGTTCAGCATTGCAGGGAAACAACTCGGCAGCAACGACGAACGGGACATGTTTCCGGCCGCGCTTGCAATAATCGAAAAAGTCCGGCCACGTTCGGTTCTCCTTGAAAATGTTCCGGGACTTGCATCGGCCAAGTTCGAAGCATATCGACGCGACTTGATGGGAAAACTCTCCAAGATGGGATTCCAACCAGAATGGAAAGTCCTGCAGGCTTCCGATTATGGCGTCCCACAATTGCGTCCACGCTTTATTCTCGTCGCTTTGCAGCCACGGGACACGGAGTTTTTTGAATGGCCTCAGCCAAACGGCCCGTACCGCTCAGTTGGCGAAACTTTGGTCGATTTGATGGGGGCCAACGGATGGCCGGGAGCCGAAGCTTGGGCACGGCGCGCCATGGCCATCGCGCCAACGATCGTTGGCGGATCCAAAAAGCATGGAGGGCCGGACCTCGGGCCAACACGCGCAAAACGGCAATGGCGCGAACTCGGTGTAGACGGAATGGGCATCGCCGACGAGGCTCCTGACGACGCATTCCCCGAAGTCGGACATCCCAGGCTCACCACTCGCATGGTTGCCCGGATCCAAAGCTTTCCAGATGATTGGGAATTTGCAGGAAAGAAAACGATCGCATACCGCCAAGTGGGCAACGCATTTCCACCGCTCGTAGCGCGTGCAGTCGGTCTGGCCATCCGCCGCGCCCTGAACCGTCAGCGGATTCGGCTAAACGGTGATGAGGTGTCCACTCAAATGCGGCTCTTGGAAACGAGAAAACCTATAAACAACAATGGAAAAACAAAAGGGCTCAAAACAACTAATCTTGGAATTTCTCCTGGCGAATATCGGCCGCATCATTGAAGCCAAGGAGCTTCAACAAGCTTCTGGATGGAAGGCGGAATGGGCTCGCCGCGTGAGGGAACTTCGAGACGAGCAGGGATACCAAATCTTATCGCACAAAGACCTCGCGACATTGAAGCCAGGGCAGTATCTACTGGAAACCGACAAACGGCGCCCAGCTTTTCAGCGTGGCATTTCAAAAGAAACGCGGGCCTTTGTCTTGGAGCGCAATGGGTACACCTGTCAAATGTGCGGCCTTGCGGCCGGAGACCTGGACCCTTTCAACGCAGGGCGGACCGTGCGGCTAACCATGGGTCACATCAAGGACAAATCAAAAGGCGGAGACGATTCGCCTAGTGTAGTGTTACAATAATAACTATACAATTGGCTGGGGTATGGTATCCTCGCAGGCATGTGGCGACCAACCGAGCCTTTGGCCATGACCGACGAACAACGACAGACCTTGCAAGCCTGGGTGGATGCGAAGACGACC
>DASYYL010000021.1:0-18703 GCA_035933915.1 Verrucomicrobiia bacterium | reverse complement strand
AACCGCGTGCCGTCAAACGCCGCCCCAAGCCTTATCCGCTGCTCAACCGCCCACGCAGACTCTATAAGGAAACACCTCACCGTAACCGCTACTGGAAAAATAACCCCAGAAAATCATGACCCTTATCTAAGCGCCATTCGGGTCAGAGATGACTAACGGCGTATTTCCATTTCCCGGCGATGGTTTTGGCGGACGTCACCAACACCGGCCCACGCCCCGGAACAGAAACGGTGCAACTTTATATCCGCGACCTGGTTTCATCGGTCACGCGTCCCGAGAAGGAACTCAAAGGCTTTAAGAAAATTCAATTGCAGCCCGCTGAAACCAAAACCGTCGCCCTCGAAATCACGCCCGAGTCGCTCGCCTTTTTTGGCCACAATTTGATTTGGCACAATCAAACGCCCGCGTGGGTCTTCCAGGATACACAGGGCAATCCCATTTCGCGCGATGCGCTGATTTCCCGGATGCGAGACCATATTTTGACAGTGGTCGGCCGATCCAAGGGCAAAATTGGAGGTTGGGATGTTGTCAATGAAGCGCTAAATGACGACGGCACGTTGCGCGATTCGCCCTGGCGGCAAATCATCGGCGACGATTACCTCGCGCTCGCCTGCCAATTCGCGCATGAAGCGGATCCAAACGCGGAATTGTATTAAAACGACTATTCGCTGGATAATTTGCCCAAACGACAAGGCGCGATTGCCTTAATTAAAAAGCTCAAGTCCCGGGGCGTGAAGATTGACGCCGTTGGTTTGCAGGAGCATGACAAAATGGATTGGCCGACCACAAACCAGCTGGGCGAAACGATTTCCGCGATTGCGCAATTGGGAGTGAAAGTCATGATCACGGAACTGGACGTAGATGTGCTGCCGGCGGCCACACGATCACGCTCGGCGGAAGTCTCGATGAATGTTTCCGCGAATCAGCAACTAAACCCCTATGCGAACGGACTTCCGGATTTGCTACAGCGGAAACTGGCGCAACGTTACGCCGATTTGTTCTCCGTGTTTGTCGCGCATCGTGGTCAAATTGCCCGCGTGACTTTTTGGGGTGTGACCGATAGCGATTCGTGGCTCAACATCTGGCCCGTCCGCGGACGCACCTCGTATCCATTGCTCTTCGACCGCAACGGCAACCCAAAACCCGCATTTACGGCGGTTATTCGTGCGGCGACGAATTAAGATTCCTATTGCAGAATCCTCTGGATTCCCTGCCAGAGGCTCGGTTCGGTGATATTGAAGGCGTGTCCCGGTTTGCCCAGGTCCAGTTGCAAGAGCACTCCTATGCTGTTGGCGCCGCGATGATTGTTGCGGATGGCATTGACGCCATAGGCGTAGTCGGTCATGATTTTCCAACGATCAGTCGGCGAATGCCACATGAGCCCTCCGGAAACACCGTTTAGCCAGTTTCCCGCCTGTCCTTCGCCGGGCAAATAATCAACGACGGCGGTAGAGGCATTGAACACCAAATCCCATCGGCGCTTTTTGTCAATCGGCACCACGTAATTTGCATTCAACAGGACAAATTGCCGGGCGCTGATTTCCTGATAGAAATATCCCGGCATTGACAGCGGAAATTCTGCGATTAATGGCAAAAAACTTCCCAGCCGGTAGGCGCTAAAACGGTCGGCGTCCAGGCTCGTCCCGGCCGTCAGGCGCACATAAATGTTCTGCTTCGATTTGTCGAAAGTATAAGAAAAGGCTGCTTCGGACCAAAAGAGATGGGATTGGACGTTGAGCTGATATGGATCAGCCGCGTAGCCGTAATTCCCCGAATTGCTTCTAAAATGTCCCTCATACCAAATAGATAATTCCATCGCCAGCGCGGGAAAGAGCGTCGGCTCAACGCCACCGAAACGGAATCCCGTGCGGACAGACCCATCGAGATGATCGGGCGGCAGCGCGAAATCGGAGGCCGTGTTATCCTTGCCGTAAGCTGAATAGTGCGGAGTCAGGCGAAAAACGAAACTCAGCGGAATCTCCCGGCCTGGATCTATTAAATGATAAAGGCTCAACGACATTTCACCGCCATAGCCGTCAAAGGATTCGGCCGAATAAAAGGTCCCGCCGCGGATTTCATTGTAACTGTCGGCAAAAGCGCCGCCCGCCGCACCCACACCGATATCCGTGTAATCGCCCAGCGCGTTGAGGATGCCCAGTTCTGAATCCACATAAGTCGGGGCGACCGCCAGCCGCAATGTCAAATTCGTGTCCCGAAGGAAATCGGGCTGATTGTGATAATAAAAGGCATAGCCGGAAAATGGCTGGCGCCCTTCGAAGGCGCCGTTGTACCCGATTTGAACCAAATCACGCTTGACGGGGTCAATTTGCGCCGAAGCCAATACCGGGACAAACAACAATGTCATAAGCAATGGCGCGCTCCCGGTTCGTTTCATTGGCACTTCTTTGTAACCTACGGTTGCAGCTTGGGCAAGCACAAGTATTTGAAGGATTGTTCAGCCCATCTACGACGAACCAAATGCGCTTCAGATTCCATACTTGACGCCATGAACAGGGCGTAACACCCTCCTATATGAATTATAAGGAGACTGGCTTGGGGCAGTTCCAAAGGACATTCCAGAAGTCGTTCTTTGGCGTATGGAGGTTTATTGTTGCCAATTGAATACTTGACGCGCCACGCACCACGCAATCATGACCCTTGAACCATCAGGAGGTTCGATTTTTCCGCGAACGGATTGGTCCGAACTTAGCAAGGCCGCGGAAGCGGAACAGGCGCCGCTGGATCGGATTATCCGGTTGTATTGGCAGCCGCTTAAAATCTTTTTGGTCGCCACCTTTCCGAATCTCGCCGGGCAGGCCGATGAACTGCTCCAGGATTTTGCTGGGGATAAAATCCTGCGCGAGGGCTGGCTGCGAAAAGCTGACCAAACGCGCGGGCGATTCCGCGATTTCCTGAAAACCAGCCTGCGCAATTTCGTGCTGGACCGCCTCAGCCGGGCGGACGTCAAAAACCCGCCGCTTTCGCTGGAGGAACTCGAACAGGAAATCCCCGACGTGGAAGCCTCCGCCGAAGAATTCGACCTGGCCTGGGCGCGGACGGTTTTGGCCGAAACCTTGCGGCGGATGGAGGCGGATTGCCGGAAAACGGGCAGAGATCAGCCGCGTCGCTCGCGCATTTGGGAAATGTTTCGCATTCGGCTGTTGGACCCGGTTTTCAATAACGCGCCGCAAGTGCCGTATGAGCAACTGGTCGAACGGTTCGGACTGAAATCACCGTTGGATGCCTCCAATACTCTTTTAAGCGCCAAACGCATTTTTAAGGCGCGCCTGGACGAGGTCATCTGCGAATATGCCGGACGCGACAGCGCAACCGCCCTGGAAATCCAGGCTTTGAAGGATTTTCTCGGGCGATTGTCGAAGTAACGTTGAGACGTTGAATTGTCGAATCGTTGAAACGGAAGGTTAGGCGGAACATGCGCAGTAGCGTTTCCGACGACGCTCGTTGCGCCGCTAAATGCGGCGCTGACAGCGTAACGCGCTGTCCCTGCCAAAGAGAAAGATGCAAGATTTGTGTTTGTAAATCGTAATGAATAGAAAAGATGATATGTCTGAATCTGAGTCGTCCGCAGCCCTCCTGAAGGGCCGCGCGCAGCAACTCTCCGCGCTCATTGCGTCCGGGGACGAGCGCGGACCCCTTTGGCGGCCGGACGAATTGGCGGCCATCTTTCGACACCAAATGTCCGCGCCCGTGCTCATGGACCTGGGAAGTTTCGATCCCCGCACCGCCAGCCAATTAAAAGCCCTCACCGCCGCGCAGGGCCTGCTGCTCTCCAGCTTTGCTGATCTCTTCAATCACGCAAATCCGCCGATCCAGCTTCTGCAAATGGTCAAAGACTTCGCCAAAGCAAACCTCGATCATCCCGAAAGCGGTTTGCCGCGCGAAATCGTCACCGCTCTTTACTACGCCAGTATCGCCGCCGCTTTCGTGCGCCTGGACAAGCGCATTACGAAGTTGTCCGATGACGATTTGCAACGGGGCCTGTGTCTCACCCGGGAACAACCCTGGCTCGATGAGCGCACAAAATCCCTCCTGGCGGAGGCCATGAAAAAAATTTCAGGCGGCAAGGAGGCGCCCGGGCTATGAGTCTCTCCCAGGATCCATCGGAATATTCGGCGCCAGTTTCTGTGTTTGTCGGGCCGGTCGGGGAAATGATCGCCCAGCGAATGCTCTCGCCGCCGCCCCGGCCTGGCGTCCTCGCGATGCTCGACCATTTTGAAATCATTCGCATCCTCGGCGGAGGCGGAATGGGAATCGTCCTGCTGGCGCGCAATTCGCAAACCGGGCGTGACGCGGCGGTCAAGCTCGTCAAATCCGGCCTCGTGACTAACCAGGAAGTGGTGCATCGTTTTCTCAAGGAAGCCAATCATTTGAAACGGCTGCGCCATATCAACATTGTGCCCGTGGACGAAATCTCCGGGCGCATGGACGCGCCGTATTTTGCCATGCCGTTTTTTGAAAACGGCAGTCTCGCCAACCGCATGAAACCTGGCGAACCGCTCAAAACGATTGTCATCCTGGATATTGCCACGCAGGTGGCCGAGGGTCTCAGCTTTGCCCATCGCACGGGAATCATTCATCGCGACCTCAAGCCGGCGAACATTTTGGTAGCCGCTAACGATCGCATCTGCCTTGCCGATTTCGGCCTCGCGCGAACGTTCTTCAACGACACCATCGTGGACGTTGAAAACCGGACGCTCGAAGGCACCGCGCCATATATGTCCCCGGCCTTGGCTGCGGGCGACGCCGAGGACACGCGCTGCGATATTTATTCCTTTGGCGCGTTGCTCTACGAAATGCTCACCGGCCACGCGCCCTATAAAGGCGCAAGCCCCAAGGAAATTCTGGATAAAATTATCGCCGGGCCGCCACAACGCATCGCCAATGTGAATCCCGCCGCCGACCCGCGTCTGGTGGCTGTGGCGGAAAAGGCCATGGCTCGCGAACTGCGCGACCGTTACGCGGACATGCGGGACGTCCTCAAAGACCTGCAGCAAATCAAAGAAGGAAAAGATCCGAGCAGTCTTGGTAAAAAGGCTCAGGTTTTTCGCCATTTATGGGTCTTGGGTTTGGCCCCGTTCGTCGTTCTCGTCATCGTTATTCTCCTGGTGCTATCGCACAAGCGCGCGCCCGCGCCATCGATGGCTCCGTCAACGCCCGTTGTCACATCCGCACCAAAACCGGCTTCAGCGGCGGCGCCCGTGACCACGCCTGTGACTGTCCCGCAACCCGCGCCCCCGCCGCCGGCACTGGCGCCTGCTCTGACAATCGTGACATTCGCAGGCCAGCTCGGAGTTAAAGGTTTTGCCGATGGCCCTGCCCTTCAGGCCCAATTTCACATCCCCAACAACGTGGCGGCGGATGCCGCTGGAAATGTTTACGTGGCCGATACGGCTAATGATTGCGTTCGCAAAATCACCCCCGCGGGCGTCGTTAGCACTCTCGCCGGGCTCAACCATAGCCGGGGCAATGCCGACGGCTCGGGTACCAACACGGCGCGTTTTTGGTCGCCCTTCGGCATCGCCGTAGATTCCTCAGGAAATGTCTTCGTCGCCGACACCGGAAATAATACGATTCGAAAAATCACGCCGGACGGCGTCGTGACCACCATTGCCGGATTGGCCGGCCAGGCAGGCAGCGACGACGGCGTCGGCTCCGCCGCGCGTTTTCGCAATCCCTGGGACGTTGCCGTGGACAATGCCGGGGAGGTTTACGTGGCTGACATGAGCAACGATACGATTCGAAAAATCACGCCGGACGGGCGTGTCCACACCTTTGCCGGCCAGGCCGGCATAACCGGCAACACGGATGGTTGGGGCAACAGCGCGCGTTTTAACAATCCCTTTGGCGTGGCCGTGGACAACGCCGGGAATGTGTATGTCTCGGATACGGCCAATAATGTGATCCGGAAAATTACCGATGCCCGCGTGGTCACGACGCTCGCCGGAGCGCCCGGAAATGCCGGCGACATAGACGGCAACGCCCCCGACGCGCGCTTCTGGAGTCCGCAAGGCCTCTCGGTGGACAACGCCGGCAACATTTACGTGGCCGACACCGGCAACAACGCCATTCGAAAAATTACCCCGATGGGCGTGGTCACCACGCTGCCATTATCGGCTGACAAAACCGTGGCATTGAACAGTCCCGGCGGCGTGGCAGTAGACAGCAGTGGCAACGTGTATGTGGCCGATACGAACAATCATTGTGTGCGGAAAATTGCGGTGAAGTAAGAGAGCGGAAATGCACTGGCCGTCGCAGCCACCAACACCATAGCTGTTGCATTCGGCCGGGACCTAAAGGCGCCATTATGGATCGATCGATCGATATAAATCATTCAGTAGGACTTTCAGTTTGGGATTTCCAGGATTGGCAATCTGAAGCGAAATGGCGCGCCCGCCATATGACAACATAATAATGCCCGCAATCGCAACCGGCATCCGCAGCGAAAGCGGCCCCCGCCGCTTTCGTATAATGACAAATGTTCCTCGTTTCCGTATTCCATAGTTAGCCTCCTCTCGCTCGTGGCCACAGTAACCCTTTCCGAAGCGGTGTCAAATTGGAGATAGGAGATGGAAGATGGGGTGACCGCGCTACGGTTCCGGATTTTGCGCTGATAACGGTTTGGTCATGGGACGGCGGTCGGCAACTTCCCGAAATCCGTGGCGCGCATAGAACTGGCGGACGGTGGCGTTGTGTTCGAGCACGTAAAGGTCCAGCAAACGTAATCCCTGGGAACGCGCGAAGTCCTCGATCAATTCGAGCGCGCGGGAACCGTGTCCCCGGCGGCGATGGGGCTCAAGGATAAAGAAGTCGGTGAGAATGCCAATTTCGCCGCCGAACTCGTGGTCGAAGGCGCGGGTGAGGACGATGTAGCCGATGGCTTTTTTTTCTTCTTCCTCTTCACTCTTCAGCGTCAACTCGAAGAACCAGCCCAATCTGGATGATTCGAGCAATCGCGCGACTGCCTGCTCGACGGTGGCGTTGAAGGACAGGCCTTCGTAGGCGTAGTAGCGTCGGACCCAGTCGCGGGCAACGGCGGGGCTGGAGACGGGGGAGAGGGAAAGTTCGGCAGGGCTCACAGCGCGATTTGAAGATGGAAGATGGAAGATGGGATGTCCAGACTGAACGCCGAACATCGAACGCCCAACGTCCAACGCCAAAGTTGCGACCAGGACTCGCAGTTGGGGCGGTCGCGCTACGTAGCTGACAATTGGTAGTGTCTTAATTTGAATTTGTTCGCAGGGTCATGAGGCCACAAGAGATCGATAGCGCTAAAAGAGCGCAACACGCAAGGTTCGATGGTTGCTGATGGCTGATTTCGTCGCTTATGGCCAATATGAGCCCGCAGGTCGTAAGAATGAAAGCTGCGATTGATAATTTTTGTGCCCGACTCATTGTTTTCTCTCTTTCCTGAAGACAGCTCCAAATGTCGCGCAAATCAAACATGCGATTCCTATAGCTACCGCGCACAGCCACAATAATTCCGACATATCCCTCTTGTCGCGCCCCCAGCGCCAGCATCCAAAGGAGGCGACACAAAGAATCGACGTTAAATAGCCAAGCCAGTGAGATGCTTTGGTCATTGTTTTAGCCCTTATAAGATTGACAAAACGTTGCGATTACGATAGCCTCGCAGCGGTTCAAGCCGAACACCAATACACAATAGACTTTCTATCATGACGCACAACCCTATGATTCCCAAATTGGGGCGGAATTTCAGACAAAGCATCGAAGCGTCGGTGCCGGGTCGCAGGGGAATAATATATGCCGTGACATTGGCCGTGGCCCTGATCGTATTGTCCTGGCCGGCGCGCGCGATGGTCATCAATGTCACCTACGATTCCTCAGTGACCAGCGCGGCCAATGCGGCGCAGATTGAGGCCGCCTACAACCTGGTGGCGCAAAATTTTGAAACGCTTTATACCAACCCGATTACCGTGAACATCACGGTGTATTGGGGAGGGTCCGCTTTTGGGAGCAGCAACTTCCAGTTATATGGGTATTATGCGTATTCCGAGATTACCAGCGCCTTGCAAGCCGCCGAGACGACGCCGGAAGACAGCATTGCCGTGGCGAACCTGCCGGCAAGCGATCCCACCGTCGGGAACGGCTGGCTGGTACCCACGGCTGAGGCGAAGACAATGCCGTCATTGGGATACGACCCCAACAACCCTGCAAGTGATGGCTACGTGCAATTTGCGACCAGCGGCTGGACCTTTGGCCCACTAAACCGCGCGGTGCCGGGAGAATATGATTTTATCGCCGTAGCCGAACATGAAACGAGCGAGGTCCTGGGGCGCTGTTTCCTCCTGGATCAACATTATAGCGCTTATGTGCCGTACGATCTGTTCCGCTTCGCGAACGGGCTGGAGACGACCAATCCATTCGACACTGGAGTCTATTTTTCCATCAACAAGGATGTGACCCCGTTAAAGCCGTTCCACGCGGTGATACCATCGACTATCTCAACGCAAGATCCCCAAGATTGGATGCCCACGAATTTAGTGGATGCCTATGACTGGGAACTCGGCCCGGACGCGGAGGGCGTTCTTTCATCCGCAGACCTGACGGCGCTGGATATCCTGGGTTATGACTTGAATTTTACTCCGCCGAAATTGGCCGGAACGAAGCTGGCCAACGGGAATTTCGAACTTAATTTCACAAACGTGACCGGCCTGGGATTCACGGTATGGGCCAGCACAAATATTCTTTCGTCCGCGACCAATTGGGTGAATCTGGGCACGCCAACAGAAACTGCCGTGGGGAAATATCAATTTATCGACGCGACTGCCAATAAAACTCGATTCTACCGCGTGCTGTTGCAGTAATTACAAAATGCGTTTTCATCCGCGTTGACCGGGCGGAGGGCCTATGGTAGCGCCGGGGACGTACTCGAGTCGAATATGCCCGTCTCCCTTTGTGACTCGTCCAGTTTCTACAAGTTCCAGGACGCGATCAGCAATGCTGCGGGACATTAATTGAGTGTCCGGCCGATAGTGACACAGACGCGGATGCAGGTCATCAAACCAACTATCGTTGGCCAAGGAAACGACGGACACATCCGCCGGCACCCTGAGTCCTTTGGAAACCATCCACGAATAACAGGTCAACAATTGCGCGGTATAAGTAAATACAAGCGCGGTAGGGCGTTCTCGCATTGAAAAGACCGACTCGAGGGACCTGGCAATTGAACCGGGCGTCCGATCGTCCTTGAATCTCAAAAGGCGGCCTTCTCCTTTTAGACCTTCCAGCGCCCGTTCCAGTCCATGCTCCTCCCGAAGGACGCCGGGAAACTGCACCTGATATTCCATGATTCCGATGATTCGATGGCCGCGTCGAACCAATTGGATACCTGCATGGAACGCGGCTTCTTCCCAGTTGGACACGACATAAGGCAGGCCAACGCCTGGGAACGGCGAGCCGTAAATGAACGCCGGGAGACCTTGCCGTTCGAACCAACGCTGCATCGGATCGGTAGCCATGTAAAGAATCCAGGCGCATGAGGGGTTGGCGCGGACGAGCCGTTCCAAATTATGTTCGGGTTGCTTGAGATGGAAGATCGCCGGGGCGAGCCAGCGCACTTGGCGGCCCTGATCGGCCAGACGTATCCGGGTATCTTCCAATTCAAGGAAGGTGGTCACGGTTTCGATGGGTTTGGGCGACACGAACGTTGCCGGTAGTCTCGTCGCGTTCTTCTCGGCGCCCAGTGGCGGATGTTGGATATTTACCGACCGTTGCCTGCCCTTGCTGGAGGGGGTCACCCACCCTTCATCTGTGAGCGACTTCAAGGCCAATCGCAAAGTGTCCCGACCGACGCGCAATCGTCTTTTGAGTTGGAGTTCTCCGGGTAGCACATCGCGCAAAACACCCGTAGCGATCCACTCTTTGAGTGCGGCCGCGGTTTCGAGGACTAAACTCGTGCGTTTAGGTAAATGTTCCATGTTGGATGGCTGTCTTTCTGACCTCGGATCCAACGTACATGTCATCCCAATAACCACTTAGTCTCGACCCATGTCAAGCGCACAGTGTGATATGAAGCGTTCTAGAACAGGAAAATCATGCGGATTTTCCTGTATTTTTCGACATTCGGCCACGATCGATTTGCCCTTTACTGCATCATCGAAAACTGAAACCTTCAGTGACATGCAGAACCCGGAGCCTATTCCTGCCACAGATGCGGCAAATTGGGCCGGGTCGAAACCGCGGGCGGCGAACGTTCCGGGACGAATTTTGCTTATTCAATGGTGCCTTCTGGTGACCCTTGCGCCCATTGTTTGCAGGGCCGACCAATGGAAATTTCCTTGTCCTGACGATGGAATCGCGCATTACACGGCCTATCATATTCACGAACCAATCCATATAGACGGACGCCTGGACGAAAAAGCATGGCGGGAGGCGCCGCGTTCTCCGCGGTTTGTGGACATCATCAGCGGCGAGCCCGGCTTGTACGATACCCGGGCGATGGTTTTGTGGGATGACACCAACCTGTATGTCGCGTTTCGTCTTCAGGAGCCGTTACTCCACGCGCGGTTTACCACCAATAACTCGCCGATTTATTACGACAACGATGCCGAGGTTTTCATTGCCGGGCGTGATGCTTACTACGAATTTGAAATCAACGGGTTCAATACGACGTACGAAGCATTCTTTATCTGGGATGACGCCTATGAACGGGATGGGTTCTCCCTGGCGCCTGAATTTCAGCGCTCGCTGCTTCAGCCATTCAACGGGGTTGGTTTCACAACGCATCCCCGTGGCGGGCGCCTGGGTGATTTCAACTGGCATTTTCCGGGAAAGAAAACCGCCGTGCTTATGGGCGGAACAGTAAATAACGACTCGGACCGTGACCGAGGTTGGTCGGTTGAACTCGCCTTCCCGTGGCAGGGGATGAAGTGGCTTGCGGCGGCCGACCACCGTTCACTGCCGCCCCGGGACGGCGACATCTGGCGCATCGATTTTTCGCGATTTAACACTTATAAGGAAGCGCCACCGGCAACCGACTCCGGCGGCTGGGTTTGGAGCCGGCACGGCGTGTGGGATTCTCACATCCCGGAATGTTTTCCGTACATCCGATTTTCAACCGAAGATGTGAGCCAGGCAAAATCACCGTTATCGACGCTCCAGTCGTTGCCAAAAAATCCCGCTACGCGGACCCCTTTGGCGCCTTTAAAGAGCATCCCAGGATCGAGAACGATGCAGTCCGGGTAAGCGACACCTGAAAGGAAATAATTCAACCGGCCGGTCAAATTCATTCCAACCAGGCCACTGCCTGAAACGACTCCGACGCAGGCGACGTTGCTACCCGGACGTGGACGCAGAAAGAGGCAGGCAAGGTCGCTTCCGCCAAGAATGCGGCTGCCGACCCGTACCTGGGATTCGCTTATTTGCACAGGGCTGTCGGATAATAAGGCCGGCCACGCTGCGTTCGAATCGGCGTTGCCATAAAGAATCACACTGCGATCCGGCTCGGCCCGGGAATCAAAAACCGTATCGGGAATCACATCCACAGAACCATTACCGCGATACCAGAAGGTTTCGGCATCGAAACGGGCTTTCGCCAGCGCCCAGGCGTTTTCTTCCGCGGTTCCGCGTGTTCCGTAGACGAAAATCATATGATGCCGGAAAGCATCTTTGAAAGGGCCGCAACGCAAAGGGCCTTTCGAGCCGGGGGAAAGCCTTGCGGCGATCGCCCACTGGCCCCCGGAATTCTGCAACCATATTTTATCGGCGTTGGTTGGCCATGGAATATCTTTCAGAGCCTGGCCATCGAGTTCAATCGCGATGGCTTTGTCCGGCGCGATATTGCCAATGCCAAAAGCCAGCCGTTGGATATTAGCCGTTGTGCCGATGAAGCGCCGTTTGCCTGGGTCCCATCGAACGTCGATCGTGCTCGGTTCCAGCGCGTGGATTTGCTGCTCAATCTCCAGCCAGTGGCACGTGGCTGAAACGCCGGGATTGACCGTGGTGAAGTGAATATCACGAAGGCTTTCATCAGTGGGGATAACATGACGGGCAAAGTAATCAAACATGGGCGGCCAATCCACGCAGTCGGCGCCCGGCTCGTCTGAGATATCCCACCAATGGCGCACGCCAGGCTGTTCGTGCCAGGCGACGTCTGGGTCAAATGCCATCAATTCGGCTTTCATGTGGCGCGCCTCGGTCACAGGGACATTGTCATCGTCGCTGCCGTGCAGGATGTAAACGCCTTCCTGAAGGAAATTGCTTTTCATCAGCAGCGTATCGCTGGTCGCGGATGCCCGTCGTAGAATCGCTTCGATCGGTGAGGCATTGGTGAAGCGCGTGCCGCCGGCATACGAAAAAAAGCTAATCCAACCGGCGCTGACGCCATCGGCCGCGAAATGGTCCGGAAAGAGGGCGCCCAATTGCCATGCGCCGTGGCCACCCATGGAATGGCCCGTGAGATAAATACGTTGAGGGTCCGGATGCAATTGGGCGCTGGCAATATTCAGCACCTCCAGGGCATCGAGCCGGCCCCAATCCTCCCAGTCAAACCCATATGGCCGGCGGTTGGTCGGCACGACTATATCTCCCCATGATTTTGGCTCGTACGCCTCCGCCTGTCCGAGCGCCTCAACGCTTGCGCCATGGAGGGAAAAAAACAAGGCAAGTGGACGAGTGTTTGGTGTCCTGCCTTTAGGCTGTTCAGGTGTATGTATTGGCTGCGCGGGACTCAATGCCCAATATTGTACGCTGCCATCAATATCGCTGATAAAAGTGCGTTTTTGAATTTGATTGCTGCGGCGGATGCGCAACCGGGTCATTTTCTGATCCAGCACTGTGCGTTTTTCGAGGAGTGTGAGCTGCAGACTCACTGAGGTTTCCCCTGAAGCATACCCGGGCTTATCCGGAGCCACGGCACGAATTTGTTGCGAGCCGGCGCCGCCTTCACCCGGTGCTTTCCCTTTCAATTGAAAACCTGCCTTGCGTACGCTGAATGGGAGGATTGGGGGAACAGCCGTCTGGGTTGCCCGTTTGCCCCCAATGGACGCGCGAATGGCCAGGCCGGTTTGTGTTTCGCCGGTGGCGTTGACTACGACAACAGCTCCCCACGTGTTCGCCTTTTCTCCGGCGATCAAGTCAGGCAACGTTGTGTCTTTGAGATTCAATGACACTGGAGCCGGCGGCGGGATCAGGATGAATTTGAGTTGTCCGGAGGCGCACAGGAATAAAATGTCATTGGTTCCCGCGTGAAGCGGTACGGGAAGATGGACATAGCCATATTGATATGGGTCACCCGGCTGTAATTCACCATTCACGTAAACAAGACTGTTCCCTTCCGCCTCGAGGATCATTACGCAATCGCCGGGCGCAACCACTGGCGCGTAGAGGTAGCCATTATTTAAAACATCGTCTTCAAATGATCCATTCTTACCCAAATTGATAGCCTTCCATTCCATCGAGGCGCTATCGGCCAATTGAACACGCTCTGCCAACGCGGGGCGATGCCAGGTTCCGGACACGATTTCGGCTTCGATGGCATCGGTGTGGACGGGAGAACGCCCGGAATGCCCGCCGGTTCCAATTGTCAGACATTGGCCGAGGCGAACCGCCGGGGCCGAATCGCCAAAGCACTGAAGCGCAGCAAGGACGGCTGAAATACCCAGAAGTAATCTCATGTTCTAATTGCTGGATGCGCTCGTCGAGTGGAGTTGAGCATCTATTTCGCTTTTCCACTCCGCTCCGAGTTCCTGCAATGTTTTACCGGTCCGTTGCTTCCAGAAATCGTTGGTGTATTTATCCTCCCGGGCCGCGGCGTTGACCTCAGTGACAATATTTTGGTCATATTTTTGCGTAACCCAATTCAAAAAATTTGCTGAAATTCTGTAGCTGCCGTCGTAACTGGGAGAAAAATTTGCTCCCTGGCGCCGCATCCATTCAATGTCGGCTCCATGACTTTGGGGTTCGTATTTAAACCAGCGGATGTAATCTGCCATGCCTTCAACCAGCCAGGATGGAACATCATCAAATTGGTACTGCTGCACGACATGCACTGATTCGTGGACCAGCGAGCCAATGGCCTGCCGATCCATTTGGTCATTGCACCACTGTTCGCTGACAAATACGTTGGTTCCTGTGGTATAGGCCACGCCGTTCATGTCTTGAACGGTGATGGTGTAACCCGCCGGCGCGGTAAAGCCGTCGCTTGGCAACATGGCGGCGATTTTGGGATACCATTGGGCAAGAACCGGGGCCAATTTGTTGTCCGCCCAATTTGCCAATTCCGGCGCGGTGGAAGTGTCAATGGCAATAGTACATTTGCCGTCCACGGTTTGAAAAACGTAGGGAGGCCTGGCGGAATCGTCCTTTAAAATCTCAATAGCGCTGATTTTGGCATTTTGATCCGGGCTGTCCGGCGCGGCTGCCACATGTATCACAATGGTTCCTCTCCGGCTGGGCCTGACGTGAAATTCCTTTACCAGGGCCTTATTCATACCCCCGGCCGCCGTGTAAATATCAAATTTGTTCAACACCTGCCGGCGGTTGATATAAACGTTCTCCAGGCGGCTGCCCGCGCCATCGTCGAAAACTTCGGCAAAATGCAATCGCACCAAATAGCGCTCGTCTCTGGGAACTGGGAACACGTACGAGAAATCGCTACCGTAACGTTCAGACTGGTAAACTGCGGCGGGAGCAGCATTTGATGCGGTTGTATCAACCGTCACGCCGGCGCTGTTTTCACTGCCTTCATCCATGTCAGGGTCGGAAACGAAATCGCCCACCGGCAAATCACTGCCGCAGACGATCTTTATTGGCAAAGGCCAATGAGTGATTTGGTTGGTCGGCGCGGGCGCCGGCAATGCCGCATACGCGAAGTCCGCGGGCATGGTTGAAGGAGGACGGTCTGTCGGGGCGCTTCCCCATTGAAGATTCGGTCGGTGCCCCATAACAAAACGCAAGGTACCGCCGGAAATCACGGCTTCGCGCGTAATCCATGGGTGCACAAGCGGTTTCCCATTCAAAGTGGCTGACTGGATGTAAATATTTTCTGAGCTGTTATTATCGGCGATAACGGTAAATTTTCGGCCGTGGTATTTTTCGCGGTCCAAATGTATGACGGCTTTGGTGACCGCCGGGCTGCCGATTGCATAAATGCCGCTATCCGAATTGACCGGGTAAAATCCCAGGGCACTGAAGACATACCAGGCGGCCATTTCACCGCAGTCTATATTTCCCGGTTCGCCCGTGGGTGTGTCATTGTACAATTGAGACATCGCCTGCCGAACCCAATATTGGGCATTGGATGGTGCGCACGCGTAATCGTAGAGATAGGCAATATGGAGGGATTGTTCGTTGCCGCCGACGTATTGTCCAATCCGTCCGGAAAGATCAGGAAGACCGGTTTCAATGTTGGAGCTCGTGGTAAACAATGTGTCCAGTTTTTCGATAAACCCGGCGTTGCCGCCATAGAGAGCGATCATTCCCGGAACATCCTGCGGCGCCGCAAAGGCATATTGCCATGCGTCGGCTTCCGTATATTCGTCGTTAACCATGCCATTGGCGATAAAGGGCCTTCGCCAGGCGCCGCTCGCCAGGCGGCCGCGGAAAAAGTCCGTCGTGCGGTCGAAAAGATTCCGATAATTGGCCGCGCGTTGATAGAAGCGCCGCGCGTCATCCTGATGTCCCAGGCCCGATGCCATTTGGGCAATGCACCAATCATCAAAAGCGTATTCAAGTGTGCGTGAGGTGGCCGACCCGCCTGGCGTGGACCGCACATAACCCAAAGATTTGTAATCGTCCAATCCGCCGCGGTCCTGCATGGCGGTATCGCGCATTTGCTCATAAGCTTTTTCGGCGTCAAAATCGCGAAATCCTTCCAGGTAAGCCTCGGTTATCATATCCACGGAATGGTAGCCGATCATGCACCACGTTTCGTTGCCCCACAGCGGCCAAATCGGCGTGGTATGTTCCCCCAGCTGCGGATACTCGACCAGCATCGACTGAATCATGTCGCCGACACGCGCGGGCTGCAATAGCGTCAGCAGCGGCCATTCCGTGCGGTAAATGTCCCAAATCGAAATGGTCGTATAATTTTGAAAGCCCGGGTTCGCATGATTTTCATGATCGTAGCCCCGGTAGGTTCCATCCACGTCGTTGAATAATACCGGCGCGAGCGCGGTCAGGTATACATTGGCATAAAATGCCTTTTGGATGTGAGGATCGAACGTCTTGATTTGCACGGCATCAAAGAGCCGTTTCCATTGCCGGACCGCGTCCGTGCGCACGGCGTCAAAATTCCATCCGGGGATTTCCGCAGCCAGATTTTTGCGCGCGCCGTCAACGCCCGTTCCAGAAATGCCAACTTTGACCAGCACGGTTTCACCGCGCGTGGTTTTATAATTGAAAAACGCCTTCACAATTCTCCCTCGAGAATCCTGCGGGGAGGAGGGAAGCCGTTGGCCATCCTGCTCAATGCCGTACGAATCAAACGGCTTCGAAAATTCGATGACAAAATATACGGCGCGCCGTCCGCCCCAGCCGTCTGAAATGCGATAACCGCTGATGGTCTGATTGTTGTCGATGTGCAACGCCGTTCTGAGGGGTCGGTTCCCGATGCCATGCCCCAGGTCCAAAATAATGTGGGACTGTTCGGACGCGGGAAAGGTGTACCGATGGAAACCGCAACGGGCACTGGCGGTCAATTCCGCTGTGACTGATGGCGTTTCCAAAAACACCAGATAATACCCCGGGGTCGCCAATTCCTGCGCATGAGAAAATTTTGAAGCGTACCCTTCGCCGGGAGAGCCCGCGTCCAAAGAGACTTCGCCCACGGTCGGCATCAAAAGTATGTCGCCCAGGCAGGATGCGCCGGTTCCGCTCAGGTGTGTGTGGCTGAAGCCATCTATCGTTGTATCGGAATAGTGATACCCGGAGCAGCCATCCCATCCTTCTGTGCGCGTGTCCGGGCTCACCTGGACCATGCCAAACGGCACGGTGGCCCCTGGAAACGCATGGCCATGGCCATCCGTGCCGACCATCGGCAACGGTTCGTCGACTGGATTCGGTGATGCGACCGCCACGGCGCAGAAAGCCGCCGCATTCAGCCCAATGGTTTGAATGACTCGTCCGATGCGGACAAGATAATGCCAGCCGGATTTATTTGTTTTCATAGGAAGAAGAGAGGATTTCCAGCATTCCAGATGTGGTTCCCCATTGGCTCGGACGGGGCCCCATGATGAATACGATTGAAGCGCCGTGCTTCAATGTTTCATAACGGAGGAACGGCGAATCCCAATCTTTGCCATTCACCGTGACGGATTGAACGTAAATATTTTGGTCCGAAATATCTTCAGCTTTCATCCTGATCTTTCGGCCATTTGAAAGATGGACGACAGCTTCGGGAATTTGTGGCGCGCCGATGACATAAAAATCGCTTCCGGGGCAGACCGGATAAAACCCCAAACAGGTAAAAATATACCAGGCCGACATCTGTCCGCAGTCATCGTTGCCACACAATGATTGGGGTTGGTTTCCATATTGCGTTGAGATGACCTGATGCAGGCGTTGCGCAGCTTTCCACGGCACGCCGGCGCAGGAGTACAGGTAAATCATATGGTGGCTCGGCTCATTGCCATGCCAGTACTCGCCGATACATCCGCGCAAATCATTTGTGGAAAGCCAGCTTTCAAACAAATCAGAACGTCGGGCGTCGAAGACTGAGTCCAGTTTGGAGACGAATTGTTCTTTGCCACCCATTAGAGCAATCAGCCCGGACACGTCCTGCGGCGCAAAAAAGGAATATTGCGAGCTGGTTGCTTCCGTCACGTCATTCAAATTAGTTCCGCCTCCAAAGACATGCGGATCAAATGGCGTTCGCCAGTTGCCATCGGAATCCTTGGGCCGCATCCATCCCATTTGCGGGTCGTAGATATTTTTGTAATTGGCTGAGAGTTTCATAAAGTAATTGTAATCGTCCTGCTTGCCCAAGGCTTTCGCCATTTGTGCGACGCACCAGTCGTCATACGCGTATTCGAGCGTTTTAGAAAGGGATTCGTCCTCTTTGTCGCAAGGAACCCATCCGAGTTTGGCAAATGCCGCCGCGCTGTCGTAGTCCGGGTTCATCGCGGTCATTTTAATGGCATCGTAGGCGCGCTTTGCGTCGAAGCCTTTCACGTGTTTGAAATATCCGTCCACAATCACCGGCACGGCGTGATAACCGATCATGCACCAGGTTTCATTGCCCTGCAATTCCCACATCGGCAACAAATGGTCAACGCTCTGGTCGTAATGCGCGAGCAATGTATTGATCATATCTGAATCGCGCTTCGAATTAATCAGCGCCATGAGAGGATGTTCGGCTCGAAAAGTGTCCCATAGCGAAAATACCGAATACGCCGTGAAATCTTTGGGATGATGGGTGTTTTGATCAAACCCTCGATACTCTCCGTTTGCGTCCTCATATAAATTTGGTGCCAGTAATGCGTGATACATGGACGTGTAAAACGTCTCTTTCTGGTCCTGGGAGCCGCCCATCTGAATTTTGTTTAATTCCGCGTCCCATTTTCGACAGGTCGCTTCATGCACTTTATTGAAGTCCCAGTCCGGAATTTCCGTATCCAGATTTTGGAGCGCGTTCGCGGCGCTAACGGCGGATATGGCCACCTTGACCTCAATGACCTCATTGGCCTGGACATTTGTAAACCCGGCAATGAATTGGAGGTTGGTG